>NZ_JAUBUN010000021.1:0-41234 GCF_036702665.1 Microcoleus sp. Aus8_D2 | reverse complement strand
AATCCCAGCATCAAGACTGACAATGTGATAGCGACGCACCTGATACCATTGATAAATTATCAAAAAGCTTGCCACAAGCAAACCGGGAATAACTCGTAGGGTGCGTCGCCACTGAAAATCCCAGCATCAAGACTGACAATGTGATAGCGACGCACCTGATACCATTGATAAATTATCAAAAAGCTTGCCACAACAAAAATGTTGGGGGGACTGAAACGGATGGTTGTTTCCCGTGTACTTGCTCTTTGCAAGTGCATCGCTATGAGATTGTTGCTCTTTCTTGAAGATGCTCGATGTATCCGCACCCTACGGCTACAATCTAACATCTCAAATGGTATGAGCTAGGGTAGTAGTTCGGTAACTACTATTTTTGGTGTCCGTGATTTCTATCAGTTCGCTTCTATTCTACATGGTGCACTATAGAACAATACGGTTTACTTAAGGCTTTTTGACGAATTTCTTAAGTCAACCATATTGCCGTAGGGGCGGGTTTAGCATAAAAATTATGAAATAATCGACTGTATAAAAGCCGGCACGCGCCCTCTCTCTCTTAAGTAAACCGTATTGCACTATAGAATTAGAAACCAATTGACTGACTGGAATCAAAATTTATGCTCCCAGCTTTAAGGATTTCTGGGTATGACTTGCAAGAAATCATCCACCAAGGAACTAACACAGCTATTTATCGGGCGGTATCCCTAACAAACGGACAGCCTGCCATTCTCAAAGTTTTAAATACAGAATATCCTACCCTAGAACAGATAACTCGCTTAAAACACGAATATCAGATCGCCGTATATCTTGATTGCCAGTATACAGTCAAAGTCGATCGCCTAGAAACGCACCCAAACTGCTTAGTATTAGTCTTAGAAGATTTTGGCGGCATCTCCCTCAAACAGTGGATGGCAAAAGCCGGGAATGCTTGCAGGATTTCTGCAATGTGTGATACAAAAACCCTTGCAGGCGGCGGGCAAAGTGCTGGGATTGACACAACTGTTGTGCAAGCAGCAACCGCGAGTTATCAATTGTCGATCGCCCAATTTTTAAACATCGCCATCCAATTAGCAAAAGCTTTAGTATTCCTGCATCAAAATCAAATTATTCATAAAGACATAAAACCAGCTAATGTTATCGTAAATGCCGAAACAAATCGAGTAAAGCTCGCTGATTTCAGCATCGCGTCGCGGTTAAACAAAGAAACGCCGAACTTAAAAAATCCCGATCGCCTAGAAGGAACTCTCGCCTATATGTCCCCGGAACAAACCGGGCGCATGAATCGCGACGTAGACTACCGCAGCGACTTCTACTCTCTCGGTGTCACCTTTTACGAACTGCTGACAGGAAAATTGCCATTTCGCAGCACCGATCCGCTGGAATTAGTACACTGTCACATTGCCAAACAACCAATTGCAATTCCACAACTAAATCCGCAAATTCCCCAAGTGTTGGCGGAAATTGTGGAAAAACTGATGGCAAAAAATGCCGAAGACAGGTATCAAAGTGCAGCCGGATTATTGGCAGATTTAGAACGCTGCCAGAATCAAATCGAAAATTTAGGTACAATTGATAATTTTATCCCCGGACAACTGGAGGCGATGAGTCAGTTGTTAATTCCCCAAAAACTTTACGGGCGGGAAGAGCAAATAAAGCAATTATTGCAAGCCTTCGATCGCGTTAGCAAAGGTAGCGGTGAAATTGTCTCGGTAGGTGGCTATTCTGGAATTGGTAAATCTGCATTAGTTCATGAAATTATCCGCAATTTAACCAGACAGCGCGGCTACTTGGTATCGGGTAAATTTGATCAATTAAAACGCAATGTTCCCTACGCTTGTTTCAATCAAGCTATGCGGAGTTGGGTGCAGCATATTTTGACCGAAAGCCAATCTCAGATTGACTTGTGGCGAGAAAAGCTGCTGGACGTTTTGAATGTTAATGCTAAAGTTGCGATCGAAGCCATCCCCGAATTAGAGTTAATTTTAGGCCCACAACCAGACGTACCAGAACTCGGGCCGATTGAATCTCAGAACCGCTTCAATCGAGTGATGCAGCAGTTCGTCCAAGCAATTGCGAGTGCGGAACATCCCTTAGTAATGTTTCTGGATGACTGTCAGTGGATAGATGCTGCAACAGTCAATATGTACGAACAAAATTGCCTCGGTAAAATGCCTTACTTGCTGGTAATTGTTGCTTATCGGGATAATGAAGTCAGCCCGATGCATCCATTTATGCTGGCGAATGAGGCAATTCGGGGCGCAGGAGTTCCGATGACAGCTATTACTTTAAAACCGCTAGCAATTGACTGCGCGACTCAACTAATTGCTGAAACTTTGAGCTGTCCTGCTGAAACAGCGACACCGCTGGCGAATTTATTACTACAAAAAACTGATGGAAATCCATTTTTTCTGAAACAACTGCTGAAATATTTGCATCAAAAATCCTGGTTGAGATTTGACCCACAGGCTGCTGAGTGGCAGTGGGATATTCAACATATTGAATCCCAGGGAATTTCAGAAAATGTTGTTGATTTGATGGTGAATAAAATTCAAATTTTGTCAACCGCCACCCAGCGAATATTACAATTAGCGGCTTGTATTGACAATCAGTTTAGTTTGGATATACTGTCTGTGGCAAGCGGGAAATCTTGGAGTCAAACAGCGCAGGATTTGTGGGAAGCGCTGCAAGTAGGGTTAATTTTACCTGTAGGCAATACCTATCGGATACCTCAAGTATTTGAGCCGGAAGAGTTGGAAAAGTTGGGAAAAACGGCCCCAGATGTGTGCTACAAATTTATGCACGATCGCGTTCAGCAAGCTGCTTATGCCATGATTCCTGATGCAGACAAAGAATCGGTTCATTTAGCGATCGGGCGTTTGTTATTGCAAGGAAGCAGCGAAGGTGAACGCCAAGAACGAATTTTTGATATTGTCAATCATTTAAATTTTGCTCGCGGGTTGATTTGCGAGTTGAATCAACTTTATGAATTAGCAGAGTTAAACTTGCAGGCGGGCAAAACTGCCGCATCTGCTTCGGCATTTGAAACTGCGCTGACTTTTTTCCAGTCGGGCTGCAATAGTTTGCCGGCACAAAGTTGGGAAGATAATTATGCGTTAACTTGGGCGCTGCATTTGGCATTGGGCGAAGCGGAATATTTGAATGGGAAAAATGACGAAGCTTTGGTAATTTTTGACTTGATTTTGCCGAAAACTAGGACATTATTGGAACGGTGTCAGGTTAATGAGTTGAAAATGACTTGTCTGCGGATGAAAAATGATTTGCCTGCTGCTTATCGCTTAGGTATCGAGACGCTGCAATTGTTGGGAATTGAGTTTGAGGCGTACCCGGATGATGCGTATTTGCTGCGGGAGTTGGCGAAGACGAAGGCGATGATTGGGGAATCCATCGCCGATTTAGCCGATTTACCGACACTCACAGATCCGCTGCAACTCGCCGCCCACCGGATTTTGAAAGAACTTTACCCCATTGCTTACTTTACCAGTCCTAACGCCCCATTTCTCTGCGCGATGAAGTTGGTGCAGGCGACAATTGAACACGGTAATTGCAGAATATCCGCCTTTGGCTACATTGTGTATTCCTTTACTTTAATTGTTAAATATGGCGAAATTGACACTGGTTGCACAGTAGGAGAACTGGGTCTCAATCTTTACGAATGCTGGGATGCTAAAGAGTTAGGTGCTTGTATTTTTGTCACGTGGGGGGCTTTAACTTTGCACCACATTAAATATATTGATGAGTCGAAGCTTTTTCTGATCAAATCTTTTAATAGCGGTTTAGAGACAGGTGCTTATCAGTGGTCGGGATATGCTGCGGCTAATTATTTGGTCATCTGCTTTTTTGGCAATGAAACACTCCAAAAATCCGCTGCAATCATTGATGAATTTCTCCCAGTTTTGGAAAAAATAGACCGAAATATGCTAGCATATTTTTTGCTAAATAAACAGGCAATCTACCAGCTTACTTGTCCTGCGGATACTGCGGTCAATCCTCCAAGTTTCATCGATGAACAGTCGCTTTTAGAATTGGCTGAAGCCTCGGCAGATTTGGGGGCTTCTTTTACGGTTTATCTCTACAGACTAACCGTGGCGAATTGGTTCGGGGAGGTCGATATAGCCTTAGAATATGCTAATATTGGTGCTGAATTTTTGGCATTTGCTACTGGTGGTTTTTCGACTCCGGTTTTTCGTTTCCACCGCGCTATAGCCCTGGCTGCTGCTTATACAAATGCCACTGAGGACGATCGCCAAATCTACCTAGAACAGCTCAATATTGACCTGGAAGAGCTCGGAGAATTTGCGAAAAACTGCCCTGCAAATTACGAACACAAGTATTTAGCCATCCGGGCGGAAGCGGCGCGGTTGTCGGGACAAAAGTATGAGGCGTCAGAATGCTACGATAGTGCGATCGCCCGGGCGATAGAAAATCGCTTCATTCAAGATGCTGCACTCGTTAACGAATTAGCAGCGAGATTTTATTTATCGCAAAATCGGCTGATTTTCGCCAAGAATTATCTCAACGATGCCAGAGTTTGCTATCTCCAGTGGGGCGCCACAGCGAAAGTCCGCCAACTCGAACAATACTATAGTAATTTATTTCCGGAAGCTGTAGAGTCGCGGATTGCTGTAACTTTAACTGCGAGTACATCTAGTCATACTAATATTTTGGATGTAGCAACAGTAATCAAAGCTTATCAAGCAATTTATAGTGAAATTGTTTTAGAAAAGTTGCTCAAAAAACTGCTGCATATTATCTTAGAAAATGCTGGCGCACAGAAAGGCTGTATTATTTTAGAACGCTCCGGGCAATTGTTTGTGGAAGTGTCGGATACTAACGAGAATAACTCCGCAACATTTCAAGAGTCAAGGCTGGTGGAAGATAGCTGCGATCTTCCTATTTCTATCGTCAAGTATGTTGGGATAAGTCAGCAATCTTTGGTGTTAAGCGATGCAAGTATAGAAACAATTTACCAAGCGGATACTTATATTCAAAATTGCCAACCAAAATCGGTTTTATGCGCGCCGATTTTGTATCAAAGTAAGTTAATTGGCATTGTGTATTTAGAGAATAATCTGGCGAGAGGAGCATTTACGCGCGATCGCTTGGAACTGTTGCAACTGTTAACCGCACAAGCGGCGATCGCCATTGAAAACGCCCGCCTCTACGGCCGCGAACAACACAAATCCCGCCAGTTGGCTGAATCTCTCCAAAGCCTGCAACAGTTTCAAGTCGAACTCCTCCAAAAAGAACAGCAGTACCGCAGCATATTTGAGACGGTAGCAGACGGACTTTCGCTGATAGATTTGAATAGCGGTAAAGTCATCGCAGCTAATCCCTCACTATGTCAAATTTTTGGCTATTCTCAAGAGGAGTTTCTGCATTTAAGCCCGCCAGATTATATGGTTCCAGAGTATCTGCATTTATTCGCCGAATTCCAACAAACTGTTAGCAGACACCAAGAATTTACCTGTCAAGCTGTCATACAGAGAAAAGACGGTACGCTGTGCGATCTTGAGGTAAAAGCGAACTTTTTTGAGTACGGCGGCCAACCCCACGCCCTGGTAATTAATCGCGATATTAGCGATCGCAAGCGCGCCGAAACAGCCCTGCAAACATCGGAAGCTCAACTAAGACAAAAAGCTGAAGATTTAGAAGCAATACTCGCTCAACTGCAACACACTCAGGCACAATTAGTTCAAACTGAAAAAATCTCGCAACTCGGACAACTGGTGGCTGGAGTCGCCCACGAAGTCAACAATCCAGTCAGCTTTATTTCTGGTAATCTGCATCATGCTACAGACTATATCAGCGATTTGATAAGTTTAGTTCAGGTTTATCAAGACAACTTTCCCGAGCCTGGACAACAAGTGTTAAATGAAATAGAAGCGATTGAATTAGAATATTTAGTAGAAGATTTGCCAAAGATGATTGAATCGATGAAATTGGGAACCGATCGCATCCGCGACATCATGCAATCTTTGCGAAATTACTCGCGTACCGACGGGATTGAGAAAAAATCAGCAAATATTCACGAAGGAATCGATACCACATTAATGATTTTGTCGCATAGGTTAAAAGCTTCGGCAAATCGCCCGACGATTAAAGTCATCAAAAATTACGGAGAATTACCTAATATAGAATGCTATCCGGGGCAACTGAATCAGGTATTTATGAATTTGCTCGCTAATGCGATCGATGCTCTGGAAGAATCTAATTTTGGTAAAACCTACAAACAGATTGAAAGCAACCCCAATCTGATTACAATTTCTACCTCTGTTGCCCACAGCAGCGAAACAGTTACAAATAGTACAGTAAAAATTCGGATAGTTGACAATGGAATTGGAATGCCAGAACACATCAAAGACCAACTGTTTTTGCCATTCTTTACAACTAAAGCAGAAGGCAAGGGAACCGGATTGGGATTGCCTATTTGCCACGATATAGTCACCAAAAAACACGGGGGAAGTTTAGAATGTTTTTCAGCGCCGGGAAGGGGAACAGAATTTGCGATCGCCATTCCCGTGCGCAGCAGTTCCAACAACAATGATTAGGAAGTTAGGCACATTCAAAAGAGTTTGCGATCGGGACTTGAGTCCTGTGATTTTTATGATATACAAGATTGCAAAAGTCATTTTAATCAAATTTTGGGACGATGCTGGGAGCAACGTCCCACAAGAAAAAAAGATTTTTGTGGGATGGGCTTCGACGCCGTCCTAACTAGGGCTTGCAGGAAGTCTAATGACTTTCCGTCCGAAGCGAAGCTCTATATGTAAGGTTCACGGTGTACCTTACATATAGAGCTTTTGCGTAAATTCTACGAAAGTGAATTCAACCAATGATTAGTGGGGTAACTTACTGAGACCGTACCAAGTTTTAGCACCGACAATTCCATCTTGCGGTACATTCTTGCTGATTTGGAACTGGCGCACTGCGACATCTGTCATCGTCCCAAAATATCCATCAATCGCACCGAAATAGTATCCATTGATTTTCAAGACATTTTGAACAGTTTTCACAGCATTACCAGAACTGCCATTCATCAAGATGGGCATATTCACGGGTGCGCCAGAGTATAGTGCTTGCCAAGTTAGGGAAGCAACAATCCCATCTTCAGTTAAAAAGACGCGGTGTTGATAGCCTTTGACTCCTTTTTGAACTTGGGGGCCGAAGATACCGTCCATCGGGCCAGAATAATATCCCCAGTGATAGAGAAGCTGTTGTAGTTCCTTGACAGCTTGACCTGTGGAACCCATTTGTAAAGTGGGTTTGTTTAGTCCGGTGGTTGAAGCAACTGCAACAGTTGATTGAGCAGCAGTATCAGCGACGATAGCCACAGTTTCATTGTTCATGCTTCTTTCTTCGGTGTACATAATGTGATTCCTCTTCTGGTTTAAGTTGTGGTGTTTGATATTTCAGGTATAACTGGTGGGAAAAGTGACTGCACAGTCGCTTTTTCGAGTGTCACTCATTTGAGTTAGCCGTCATGTATTTGTAGTGAGGAATATAAGTTCTCTGATTTTGATGAGGACTGAAGTCCTCACTACAAACCAACTGATGGGGTGTTTGTGGGAACCCAACGCAACTTAGTGCGGTAACTTGCTGAGAGCGTGCCAAGTTCTGTAGCCGACTATTCCATCTTGTACTAAACCCTTGCTGAGTTGGAAATGGCGGACTGCTACATCAGTCATCGTCCCAAAAAATCCGTCAATAAAACCGACATAGTATCCATTGAATTTCAGGACATTCTGAACAATTTTCACCGCATTACCAGAACTGCCATTCATTAGGGTCGGCATATTCACAGGTGCACCAGAGTACAATGCTTGCCAAGTCAGGGAACCGACAATCCCATCTTCCATTAAGAAGACGCGGTGTTGATAGCCTTTGACTGCTTTTTGAACTTGGACGCCGAAGATACCGTCAATCGGGCCGAAATAGTATCCCCAATGAGCTAGGAGAGTTTCTAGTTCTTTGACGGCTTGACCTGTGGAACCGATTTGTAATGTGGGTTTGTTGAGTGCTGTTGTCAGACCAACTGCAAGATTTGATTGAGCTGTAGTATCGGCGGCGATGGCGATAGTTTCATTGTTCATGCTTTTTTCTTCGGTGTACATAATGTGCTCCTTTCAATATTTAAGTTGTGCTCTTTGATATTTCAGGTATAACTGGTGGGATTTATGAGTTCACAGTCACTTTTTCGAGTGTCACTCATTTGAGTGTCACTCAAACGAGTGATATCTTATGCGATCGATTAACATAACAAAAACGTATCTGTGGGGGCTGAAGTCCGCAGCATGAGAGCGGACTGAAGTCCGCACTACGAACCTTATTTATTGCGGTCAATCGATCGCACTTAAAATTCTCGCAATGTAGGAATTAAATACTGTGTCAGAGTAAAGGCATCTACTCCTAATTCTGTCCGTTCCTTGGCTGCCGCGATTCCGGCTTTTGCGTGCCACCACGCTGCTGTTGCTACCACTTCTTGGAGGGGGGATTTGCGGGCGATCGCACTTGCTAACAGTCCCCCTAACAAGCCTGTGAGAACGTCGCCGCTGCCGCCTCTGGCGAGGGCTGGGGTGCTTTCTGGATTGAGATAGGTCACGGTACGTGAAGCGTAGCTATCCCCCCAGGAATCGCCCTTATCGCTCCAAGAAATGCAAACTCTGGCTCCTTTGAGCAATACCGTTGCACCGCAAAGCTTCGCGGCTGCTTGAGTTGCGGCAATTCGATCGGAGCCAATTGCGTCTGCTAATTCGGGAAACAAACGCTTGAATTCGCCAGGGTGAGGCGTGATAATTGTCAGTGCTGAGCGTTCCGACAAAATCGGGACTGTGCCGAGTTGAGCGAGGATATTTAAACCGTCGGCATCTAGAACCAAAGGTCGATCGCACTCCAGTACAGATTCTACAGCGATCGCCGCTTCCAATGTCAGACCAGGCCCGGCGGCGATCGCATCATAGGCGCCCAAATCTATTGCTACGGGCAATTGGCTAATTGCACCGCTCGGGGTTTCAGGACATCCGATAACTAAAGCCTCTGGTAACTGACTGCTCAACATCGGTTTAATCGACTCAGGGACGGCAATTGACAGCATTCCCACGCCGCTTGCTCTTGCTCCCAATGCCGACAAAATTGCGGCTCCGCTGTAGCGGCCCGAACCTGCAATAATGAGTATGTTACCGTTGGTGTATTTGTGCGAAATTGGCGATCGGGGTAATGGCAAATGCTGAATTGCCGATGCTTTCGTAATGCGTTGTATTGATGGCAAATCGCCCAATACCGCTGCAATATCTGCGAGGGGAATATCAAAATCAATTAATTCCGACCTGCCGATATATTCTAACGCTTTGTCTTGCAGAAATGCCATTTTCCACAACCCCAAACACCATGTATGTTTGGCGCGAATTGCCGTCCCCAAAACAGCTCCTGTATCTGTATGAATTCCCGAGGGAATGTCTATACTAACAATTGGTAAGTTTAAATTATTTATTTCATCAATAGCAGTGGCTGTGGGATTAGTGATTTCTCTTTCTAATCCAAATCCAAATAAACCATCGATCAGCAAATCGCAGTTGTTCAGCGATTCAACTTGGTCAACAAATGGAATATTTAAAGAACGCGCATAATCAGCGTGACTTTTTGTGAGTTCTTTTAGTTGAGAAAACGGGCAGTAAATAACTACTGGAAGTCCTTGAAAGTGCAATTCGCGGGCCACAACCAAAGCATCGCCCCCATTGTGTCCGGGCCCAACCAATACCCCGATAACTGGGAATTGAGAATTAACAATCTTTTTCCCTTCGCCCCTTTTCCTTCTATACGTTAAATCCGTTTCATAATCCGTTGCCGAACTTCCCTCTGACTTTAACAGCGCCTGAATGCGTCTAGCAATTAGTCCGGCGACTTTTTCCATTAAAGCTGGTACTGGCATTCCAGCAGCAAAGATTCTCGTTTCTATTTGCCGCATTTGGTCGGCGGTGACAACAAATTTTTGAATACTCATATAGCCGTTCTCATTGAGGTGAGGTGTGTCAGGTAAAGGGTAATTGGTAATGGGTAATTGGTAATTGGATCGATAAGCAATCGTTCGCGCTTGACCAAATTTAGCTGATCACCGCTATATAAGTGCTAAAATTTCACTTAACAGCAGCAGTAGCAGATTGTAGTATTTTTGTGGTATAATCAATGAGATCGATCGAACTTGCGTAACAGTAAAACAGTAAAATAGCAATTTCTCTCCGAACCATGAACAAGATTGTCGTAGGCCTCTCCGGCGGGGTCGATAGTTCCGCAGCAGCCGCAATTTTACACCATCAGGGCTATGAAGTGGTGGGTTTAACGCTGTGGTTGATGAAAGGCAAAGGTCAGTGCTGCTCTGAAGGAATGGTCGATGCCGCTAAAATTTGCGAAAATTTGGGCGTTCCTCACCACATTGTTGACAGCCGTGAAGTCTTTAAAGCAAGTATTGTCGATTTTTTGGTGGACGGTTACAGTGCTGGAGTGACGCCTCTGCCTTGTTCGCAGTGCAATAAAACTGTAAAGTTCGGGCCGATGCTCAAGTATGCTCGCGAAGAACTCGGAATTGAAAAGATTGCTACGGGGCACTACGCTCGCATTACTTATGATACTGCTGCCGATCGCTATCAGTTGCTGCGGGCGATCGACCCTGCGAAAGATCAATCTTATTTCTTGTACGATTTAACACAGGATTTGCTGGCGGGTACGGAGTTTCCGTTGGGGGAAATTACCAAGACGGAAACTCGCAGAATTGCGGCAGAATTTGGCTTGAGCACTGCCGACAAGCCGGAAAGTCAAGATTTGTGCTTGGTGGAAAGTAACGGTTCGATGCGGGCTTTTCTGGACAAGTACATTGCGCCGCAAAAGGGTGACATTGTGGACAAGACTGGCCGCGTACTCGGACAGCATGACGGCGTGCACCACTACACCATCGGCCAGCGCAAGGGCCTGGGGATTGCTGCACCGGAACCGCTGTATGTGATTGAACTTGATGCTGGTGCTAATCGGGTGATTGTGGGCGATCGCCAGTTGGCGGTAGAATCTGAGTGTAATGTCCAGAAAGTAAATTGGGTTTCTGTGGCGGAACCGACTGCTCCGATTCGGGCGAATGTACAGATTCGTTATCGATCGCAACCCGTCCCCGCTACAATTATTCCTGTCGAACCCTCCCAAGCAGACGAAAAAGCCAGCGGTACAAGAGTCAAGGTGATTTTTGACGAACCGCAGTTGAGCATTACCCCCGGACAAGCCGCTGTTTGGTATGACGGAGAGGTGCTCTTAGGCGGCGGCATCATCGAAAGAAAAAAACTCCCCAATTGATGTCAGGGGCTGGCTCGCGTGCCCACCCCACAAGAAATCTACGGGAGCATCTCATTTTTGAAAAAAACATTTTTTTACAGTGCTGTAGAGAGCTCGCGTGCTGAGCTAGCACGCGAGCTCTCTACAGCACTACAGATGCAAAACTGAGATGCTCCCAAATCTACCACAATAAAATTTACTCTTTCTCTTTGTGGAACAGGCCGGAAAGCCTGTTCCAAGAAGCCCACCGCACAAGAAACCTCCCAGCATAAAATTCACTCTTTGTGGAACAGGCATCTTGCGTGTTCCACAATTAAAATTATTGTTCATTTCACAGAGTCAAATTTCCCTAACTAACTTTCTTTTCCAAGCGCAAGACATTTCCCTTAGCATTAGTGCGGTAAACCCAAGTTTGGCGGCCATCAGAAACCACAACCCGCCAACCTTCAACAATCATTTGACCGCAAATTTCATCAGATTTCGCGAGTCCCAAACAAGTATTCGGCCAACTTTGCCCGCTCGATTCAGTGACTTTCAACTTGTCAGCAGCAATCCCAGTGGAGCGCGACAAATCTTGGCGAACTGCTGCTGCTACAGTTGCGGGCAATTGGTTCGGGGGATTTTGGCCTGTACCCTCGGCCAAATTGCTTGGTTCGGAAGTCAGACTATTTAGTGCCAATTCGGAATAACTAATTTTGTTGGACACCGCCGTTGGCTGCTCTTGGCTTTCCAACTGAGGGAGGGATTGTTTGAGAGCGCCCGCGTTAGCCGCAGCGGTGTGTATTAGCGCCGGATACATTTCCCAGGTCAGAATTCCTGTCAGCACCACAGCCAAAATTAGAGGATTTGGCTGCTTTTCACCTAGATTTTGACTGTTTTGAGAGTTATTTTCGGAGATTGGTTTCATCTTACGCCCTCTTCCTCACTTTACACTCTGGCGCGATCGCTCGCGATCGCTCAAATGCAGATACTTATTTAGACATTGCTGCCGGTGCTGTTTGTTCCTTGGTCCAGAACCGACTTCACTGAGTCGTGCGGCACAAGTATTTTATACTCGCTGCCGGCCAGAAGTGTTTCAGGAAACTTGCACTATCCAGTTATTACTTAATTTTTACTCTTATTGTCGGAGTATTGATAAAAATTTATGCCTACGTAAATCTTCTGAAAAAAATCTGATTCTCCCAGAGCAGCTCAGTATCAATGACTATTAAGTGTTTGAGACTGTGGAATGCGAGCTGAGCCGGTGAAATCGCAGGGATGCTGCACAATCTGTGGCAACAGGACGGAAACGTATTATAAATTAAGTAAGCTATCGCTGATTAATTATAACATTCAGGTTTTCAAGAGCGATCGTCAGTCGATTTGGGATTTGAGATTTGAGATTTGAGATTGACTCCAAAGATGAATCTAGGAGCAGGAACAGGAGTCTAACATTTTGATCTCTCCACAACTTAAGTCGGAGGCTTGTATCCGTTGTTGGGGTCAAAAAAAATTAGTAGCCATCGCTACTTTTTAATGAAAATCTTGTTTAAATGTATTGATTATGAACAGAAAATCCCTAGGAATCCATTTAATGAATCGACTGAGCTATCCTCAAAAATTTACCTCGATCGGTTTTCTATTTGCGATGCCGTTAACCTTGGTTATGTACCGGTTGATTTCCGAAATTAACAGCAGGGTTGATTTTGCCCAAAAAAGAAATCTACGGCAATCACTATCTGCGCCCGCTCCGCCACTTGAGGGAATACATACCGCAACTTCAACTGTTAAATTATCAGGGTTTAAATCCCAAGTTAAGCAATCCAAATACCAGGGTAAACTTAGAAGCTAAAATAGACGCTAACTTTCAATCTATGGCAAATACCTATCGCCAGTTATGGAAAACTTTACTTGCTCGTGAAAAGCTTAACGATCTTTATAAATATTGGCAAAACTTTCAACTTCGTAGCAGTCAGTGCACTTGAGAAATTTACGATGTTATCTATCAATAATTAGCAGCAAATATTAATGGATTGAGCGCTCAACTCGGCGACACTTCCAATCTAATATTAGACCCAGACCTAGCTATTATTTGATAGATGCTACTTTGCTGAAGATTCCCGAAATGCAATAAATCTTATCCGAGATTAGGCTGATTTCTCAAAAAAGTAGCTCGCGTTCCGATGCCACACCGGAGGAAAGAGCGCAACTGATTACTTTTGCCGGAAATTGGAGAGAAGAAAATAAACATTTAGCAATCAATATGGAGGTATAATTTAGCAATAATTCTCACGGGAATCTGCGACATAAAATCAGCCCAAATTTCAAAAAAATTAACAATAATCATGGTTCAAACGGCCGTGGGAACTTTGCTCGCGACGAACCAGATCCCGGTGAGATTTTTAAGCGCTATTAACAGTGCAATTTACGATAACGTGCAGCGGATGAAATGCGATAAAAACGCTAGCCTTGCTTTGCTAGACTATGAGGAGGGTATACTGAAGTTGAGCGGCCAGCACGAAGAAATGATTGTCGTGCGGTGTAACGGTTCTGTCGAGCGGTTTGATACGATCGATTTGGGTTTCCCGATCGGGCTGGATGCAGATATTGCTGAATTTGTTGCTGAAACAATTGTGCAGTTGCATTCAGGAGATGTGGTAGTGCTGTATACTGACGGGATTACGGAAGCTGAAAATAGGGATCGAGTGCTTTACAGTGTAGAGAGGTTAATTGAAGTAATACAGATTAATTGGCAGCGAACGGCCACAGAAATTAGGCTGGCTGTAATTGACGACGTGCGATCGCACATCGGCGAACAAAAAGTTTTTGATGACATCACATTGCTGATTCTTAAACAAAAATAAGTAATGGGCCAAACAGGGAATGGGGAATGGGGAATGGGGCATGGGGCATTGGCCCAACAGGGCATTGGACATTGGGCATTGGTAATGGTAGCAAATAACAAATAACAAATAACAACAGTCAACAAATAATTATTAAAAAATAACAAATAACAAATAACAACAGTCAACCGTCAACCGTCAACAAACAACTAATATGATTCAGACTTTCGGTGATTTCATCGAGCCGACTCCCAGTCACGAATATTTAATAATTGGATTTTCCCCGAGTTCGATACCTCTCCAGCAGCGGTGGCGGAACAACGGTTTGTCGGCGGATTTTTTAGCTGACTACTTGACAACTTTTTTCCCGGGAAAGGAAGACGACCCCTCGACAATTGACAGACAAGCTGAAATTAAAAGTGCTGTTAGCTACATTGCTAATGAGTTATTAGAGAATGCGATGAAGTTTAATGATGAAACATCGGAGCACCCGATCGACATTAAACTGCAATTAAAGAGCGACGGACTGATTTTTTCCGTTGCTAACAGCATCCCGGAGCAAGCTGTGGGGAAGTTTCAGGCTTACATTCAGCAGTTGCTGGCATCCGACCCGAGCGAGCTGTACATTCAGCAGTTGGAAAACAATGCTGCTGACGAAAGCTGTACCGATTCTGGATTGGGCTTGTTGACGATGCTCAGCGATTATAGCGCTAAAATAGGCTGGAAGTTCCAGACGGTGCAAAAAGACCCGGAAGTAATTACGGTGACAACTATGGTGCAATTAAGAGTATAAGTATCGCTGGCGATCGATAATATCTAAGGGACTTTTTGTGGCAGTAATGGAAATTAAGACAGAAAATTACCGGATCTGTTACGATCCATCAACGACAACCGTGAGTTTTGTTGGCTCTCTAAGGCTGAGCGGGCCTGAAGACTACGCACCGATAGTGCAGTTGCTGGGCGAGGTTGCCGATGCCGAACCGGCGAAAATTACTCTAAATTTGCAGGAGTTAGAATTTTTGAACAGTTCTGGCATCAATATGCTGTCGAAGTTTATTATTGAGGTGCGCAAAAAAGCCCGGGTGCAAATGGCGGTACAAGGCTCTCAACGTATAGCTTGGCAAGGTAAATCTTTGAAGAATTTGCAGCGCCTGATGCCTGGTTTGCAGTTGGAATTAGTATAGACACACGATGACTTTTAGGGTACTGGCTGTTGAGCAATTTTCTGTTAGTCGAGGCGCAAATTCTCGGGTTATGCTGGAAGAACAACCATCAAGAGAACAGCTACTTTTAGAGATAGAAAGATTGCGCCAGCAAGTGGAAGACTTGAAGGAGGAAAAAGCGGATCTGGAAATCTTGCTGGAAAATACTGCTGAACATTCTGATACGGTGGAAAGTGAGTTGCGCTATCGGGCATTGGAGGCGGTGCGGGAAGGGGAAGCCAAGCTGGTTAAATTTCTGGAAGCGATTCCGGTAGGCGTGGCCGTGCTCGATTCTCAAGGCAGACCTTATTACGTCAATCACGCCGGACAGCAGTTACTCGGCCAAGGGGTTTTGCCGTTAAATTCTGTTGATGATTTGTCAAAAAGTTATCAATTTTATATCGCGGGAACTAATATTATTTATCCTTCACGAAATTTACCGCTCGTCCGAGCTTTGACGGGAGAAAGTTCGACTGCTGACGATCTGGAAATTCATAAAGCAGACAAGAAAATTCCCCTTGAGACTTGGGGTACGCCAATTTTTGACGGTGATCAAGTTGCTTTTGCGATCGCAGTTTTTCAAAATGTCACGGAACGCAAACAAGCTGAAGCCGACCGCCAAAAATTTATTAAGGAACTATTTGAAGTCAATCAAAGCTTAGAAAAATCCTTAGAGGTTGAATCACAATTGACTGATGCCTACGGGCGATTTGTGCCGCATCAATTTCTCAATTTATTGGGATATGAAAGTATTATCGATGTCAATTTAGGCGACCAAGTGCAGGAGGAAATGTCGGTGCTGTTTGCGGACATCCGCGACTTCACAACGCTTTCGGAAACTATGACGCCGCAAGAAAATTTTAATTTTATCAATGCTTACTTGTCGCGGATGGAGCCTGCTATTACTAGCAATCACGGGTTTATTGACAAATATATCGGCGATGCAATCATGGCTTTGTTTAGCGACTGTGCAGATGATGCAGTGAAAGCGGGTATTGCGATGCTAAATATCCTGGCTGATTACAACGAAGACCGTCTAAATGTCGGCTACATCCCGATTCAAATTGGCATAGGCATCAATTCTGGTTCTTTGATGCTGGGGACAGTTGGTGGCAAAAGCCGAATGGACAGCACTGTGATTAGTGATACTGTTAATTTGGCATCTCGGATTGAAGGATTGACTAAAGAATACGGCGTTCCTCTGTTAATTTCTCAGCAGACTTTAGACAGGTTGCGAAATCCGGGTGATTATGATATTCGGATTGTGGATAAAGTAAAGGTAAAAGGAAAATCTCAATATGTCATAGTCTATGAGATATTTGATGCCGATCCGCCGGAAATTCGATCGGCTAAGCTAGCAAATTTGTCGGTATATACTGAAGCGATGTTACTGTGCGATCGCAAGGAGTTCCGAGAAGCGGGAAAATTGTTTGAAGAGTGTTTGCGGACAAATCCGAGCGATCGGGTAGCTCGCATTTATCTGAAACGCTGTCGGGATTGGCGATCGCTCCTCAAGGGAATTTAGTCAGTTGTCCTGCCGTCATTAGTCATTAGTCAGTAGTCAGTGGTCAGTGGTCAGTAGTCAGTGGTCAGTGGTCAGTAGTCCTGCCGTCAGTGGTCAGCAGTCATTAGTGCGAGCGTCCCCTCGCCCGCGAACCTTGTCATTAGTCAGATCCGCTGACATCTGAATTATATCGATCGCGCGATCGCCTTCCTCGCACTGCACTCGAAAATTATGATTCCGATACAACAGGAACGGATAAGCTGCTGCTTGGGAGGTTTTGCGACAGACTATTTACCAAGAAACCCGGTTTCTCCTTTAAAAGTGCGTAAGTCCTGATAATATAATTACTAATTTGGAGTGTCAATAAAAGACGATGGGAATCAACAAGCGGCAGCCTAAAATATCTATAAAACCTTCAGTGATTAAAGTTATCGCTCTGTTCTGTCTGTGCTGCTTGTTGACTGCAAGCTGCGGACAGCGGGCCAATCGATCGCCAACGGCGATCGCCAACAACGCTAATAACCGTGTGACTATTGGCACAACCTTGAAATTGCGGACGATCGACCCTGCGGACGCTTACGAAGTTATCTCAGGACAACTGCTGCGCAATTTGGGCGATACTCTCTACACTTACAAGTCGGGAACTACTGAGTTAATCCCCGGCTTAGCGACAGCAATGCCAAAAGTTAGCAAAGACGGATTGACATATACAATTCCCTTGCGTCAAGGCGTGATTTTTCACGACGACACACGCTTTAACGCCGCAGCAATGGAATTTTCCTTGCAGCGATTTATCAAAAATGGCGGCCGTCCGGCTTTCTTGTTGGGCGATGCAGTAGAATCGGTGAAAGCGACGGGCGAATACGAATTAACTTTTCAACTCAAAAAGCCTTTTGCTGCTTTTCCTTCCCTGCTGACATTTGCCGGTATTTGTGCAGTTTCTCCGAAAGCTTACGAGATTGGGGACGGTAAATTTAAACCCGATACCTTTGTGGGAACTGGACGCTACAAGTTGGCGAAGTATGGCAGCGATTCTCTCAAGTTTGACGTGTTTGACAAGTATTGGGGGGAAAAACCAGTTAATCAAGGCATTGACATTTTGCTGCTTTCTAGTTCTTCAAATTTGTTCAATACTTTTCGGACTGCTGCGATCGATGTAGCTTATTTATCTCTGGATGCCGATCAATTTCGCAGCTTGGACGATGGATCAAAAAAAGGGAAATGGCAGGAAATCGCGGGGGAAAGCAGTACGGTTAGTTACATGACGCTGAATATGAAGTCTAAACCGCTGGACAAGTTAGAAGTGAGACAGGCGATCGCAGCAGCGATGGATCGGCCCCTGATTAGCGATCGCATACTGGGGGGACAAGGGCAGCCGCTGTACAGTCTGATTCCCACAACCTTCGACCTTCACAAACCGGTTTTTAAAGAACTGTACGGCGACGCCAACATGGCCAAGGCTAAGGAATTGTTAACAAAAGCGGGATATTCGGCCACCAATCCTTTTGTCCTGCAACTTTGGCATCCTACTGGTTCCACAAAACGAGCTTTAGTGGCGAGTATGATCGAGGCGCTAGCCAAACAGAAAATGGACGGGATAATGCAGGTAGAAATTAACAGTGTTGAATCTCCGACTTTATTCCAGAACTTAGAGAAGGGGATTTATCCTGCGGTGTTAGTGGATTGGTCCGCTGACTTTTTCGACGCGGACAATTACATTCAGCCGTTTTTGGATTGTGCGACGGGTTCGGCGGCCCGCGGGTGCGAGAAGGGAGCTAGCCAGGGGCAAGGTTCGTTTTATTATAGCGATCGGGTAAATCAACTGATCGCCAAGCAGCGCCAAGAACCAAACCCCCAAACCCGCAAAGCCTTGTTTGCAGAAATTCAAGACATACTGGGTAAAGATGTACCTTTCATCCCTCTTTGGCAGGATAAGGACTATACTTTTGCTCAGAATAATATCACTGGCGTCCGTCTCGAACCGACGCAATCCTTTCCCTTTTGGTTCCTGAAAAAGCAATAATTGTTTACAAGAAAGTTGGGGATTTGAAACGTCCATAATTCTATCATATTTGGCGCATAACAGGGTGATGATTGTCACAGTTTATCGAAGAGACTGATCACCCCACTCTCTCTAAAAATGTTGGATATTATTAGTAGAGAGAGATATCGCTGAGGGTGAGTATATGAAATTTGGAATTTTAACAACAGGTTTAGGTTTGGTAATGGCGATCGGTTTTGCTTCTGGAGTCAAAGCAGAAAACGTATCACAAGTCAAGCAACTATTAGAAACTAAAAATTGCAGCAAATGTGACTTGACAGGAGCGCAGCTTGGTGGTATAAATCTCAGCGGAGCCGACTTGAGCGGTGCGAATTTGAGCGGTGCAAATTTGAACGGTGCTAACCTCAACGAAGCCAAACTGAACGCAGTAAATCTGACACAAGCTAAATTGCAAGGTGCGAGCTTAATTGGGGCTAAAATGCACGGGGCAAATTTGGAAGGTGCTGATTTGACTCGCGCTAACCTGAGTCTGGCTGGTTTAGTAATTGCCAGTTTGAAAAATACCAACCTCACGAGCGCTAATTTAGTGGGCGCTAACTTAGAAAGTGCTAATTTGGCAGGTGCGAACCTGAGAAATGCTCGCCAGTCTGTATCGAATCTATCTAATGTCAGCCTCCGGGGCGGCAGTTTGTCGGGAATAGATGTGCTGGGGGTTAACTTGCGGGATGCAAATTTGACCGGTGCTAATTTGACTGGTGCTAATTTGAACGGTTCGGACTTGACTGGTGCTAATTTAAAGGATGCTAATATGGCGAATGTAGATTTGAAAAACGCTTCTTTGCCGTAGGACGATCGCCAATTGCTATATCTGACTGTCGTGTTTAACAACCTTAATATAATAATTAAGGGGCAATTTATGAAATTGCCCCTATAATTTTAATTGCCTTCATTCAGTTGACCTGTGACCGCTTGACCTGTGACCGCTTGAGGGCTCGCAAGGGAGAAGGGATGAGGGCGACCTCTACCCTTAAGTCCGAGGATTAGAGTAACGAAGAGTCTGATTTTAATTGATCCCGATCGGGCGGGCGGGCTTTAAACCAATTCTTTCTGGTAATTTTAATTTTCCGTTAAGTCTGAGATGAGAGAGGACTGAAGTCCTCACTACAAACCTAAGAGTTATTTAACTTGATTTGAGATCAATCTTCGTCAGCAGCATCTTGGGGAAAACGGATAATGTCATCATCACCCAGGTATTCGCCATTTTGGATTTCAATCATCACCAAGGGAATAACGCCGGGGTTTTCCACGCGGTGAGCGGTATTCATGGGAACGTAGGTTGACTGTTTCTGCATGAGAATGGTCTCTTTGTCATCGCAGATAACTTTAGCGGTACCGGAGACGACAACCCAGTGCTCGCTGCGGTGATAGTGCATTTGGGTGCGGATGTGGTGTCCCGGTTTGACTTCGATGCGATTGATCTTGTAGCGATCGCCCGCGTCTATGACTGTAACTTTACCCCAAAACCGAGTTTGCGTGCGATCGTCCGTTTTTTCGATTGTGTCCACTGTTTCCACCATACTGTTTATCTCGCTAACGGTATCTGTAAAAATATCTGTAGTTGAAAGTATATCAGGGACTGGGTAAGTCGGGGTAGGTGCGTTGCGTGCGATCGGCTTCTGCAAGTTTCGCTAACGGCTCATTCCTGAGTTTTTATCCCAGAATCCAGCTTTAAGAGATTAATTGTTATTCACGAGCATCCACAAACTGAGACAAATGCCCCACATTTGTGGTAGCAATCACCACTTCATTTGCCTCATTTGCCTCCAATATTGCTTGAGCCGCCAGAATCACATCGCCATCAAGTGAATTGGGTTCTGCTGTCGGCCTTCCTCTCTTTCGTGCATCCGCCCACAACTGAGCCGCTAGAAGCATTACTTCTGTGGAAATAGGAAGGTATTCAATCCCAGTTTTGAGTAAATCAAGTTGTCTGATACCTGCCACCTTACCCGCACGAATTAACTCGCGTCGCACTTCATAGTCAGCCAGTTCAGACAGTATAGCTTTGTAGCCCCGTGACGGTAGAGAGTCAAGCCAAAATCTGCACTCCCGGCAAAGGGGTGTAGCTCTGGGATTTGTTACCATTCCCAGAGGGCCTGAATCCAAAATTACCAATCTGGTCATAATATTGATTCAATTAAATAGAAACACCACCTCGATCTAAAGCCTTACTGAGAATTTCCCAGGTTTCTTTTTGCTCCTCTTCATCTCCCTCTTCGTCCCACGAGCGCAGCATTTCGCTCAAAGCCTTCTGCCTTGCTGCTTCCACAACTGGATCGGGGTTTTTGAGATCGTGCTTAATTTTTTCCCAAGCATCTACAGGTTCGGCTTTAATCATCACGCTTTCGCGAAACAGGCGAATAATCTCAAGTAAATTCGGCCAGTATTCTTGAGGAATTTTATCAATTTCCAAAACGAGCCATTCCATAGACGCTTTGGGCGGTGAAACAGAGCTAGCTTGAGGTGATTTGGCTTCTTTTCCCGCTACAGAAATAGCTGGGGAGGCTTCCGGGGATGAAACAGAGCTAGCTGGCGGGAGTTCGCTTTATTTAACTTGTTCAGGCATAATTATCTCCTTGCTCTCAGTTACTCTTTAGTTTACCAAAATAGTCTATGTATAAATTTGTTACTCGTCACAACTTGAATTTTACTGCTGGATCGATCGCCATTCGCGAGCATCCACAAACTGAGACAAATGCCCCACATTTGTGGTAGCAATTACAACTTCATTTCCTGCATTTGCTTCCCATATTGCTTGAGCCGCCAGAATCACATCCCCGTCAAGTGCATTGGGTTCTGCCGTTGGCCTTCCTCTCTGGCGTGCATCCGCCCACAACTGAGCAGCTAGAAGGATTACCTCCGTAGTCAAAGGACGGTATGTGAGGACATTTTTAAATTTGTCAAGCTTTTTAATACCGTTCTCTTTTCCGGCTCTAATCAACTCGCGCCGCACCTCATAGTCAGCAATTTCAGGCCGGATTACCATTACACCATTTTGTAGTAACGAGTTTAGCCAAAGTTGGCATTCCAAATAAGGAGGTTTGGCTTGAGGATTTGTCACCATCCCTAATGGGCCAGAATCCAAAATAATTATTCTACTCATGGAAACAAGGGTCGATTAGACATCCGATCTTCATTTATCACTTGTTCAAGATATTCCGCAGTTTCTTTTTGTTCTTGTTCATCATCATCTTCTTCTCGCCACGATCGCAATAATTCGATCGCAGGTTGATTTCTTTCGATCCTTTCCTCCTTCGAGAGTTTAGTAAAATCTACGTTTTCAGGTGTCTCGGCGGGTTCCGATAATCCCGGCTTAACTGTGACAGTTTCCAGAAATAGCCTCATCATTTTAAGCAAATTCGGCCAATATTCTCTCGGAGTTTGCTGAATTACACTGAGAAACTCTACCATTTCGTTGCCAATGCGAGTTTCTGGCGCTGAAGTTGCTGTCGCTGGACTTTCACTGATTAAAGCTTGTTCAGACATAATCACTTTTCTCCTTGGTCGGATTTATTTGAAGATCGACTGATGAAAAGAAACCCGGTTGCTGTGATAAATCGAGGGTTAGGCTGCGAGACATCCAGGCAGAAACCGGGTTTCTAGTAAGGCCCGGGGCGGGTTTATCAATATCCTGAATGTGAATTAGAGATTGTTGGTGAACCCGCCCCTACTTATATTGTAAACAAAAGGCGGGGGATGATTCATCCAGATTCTGGGATTTTTTTTTAACCGCAGATATCAGTGGATAAACGCCGAGGAACGCAGATAACATTCATCTGCGTTCCTCGGCGGTTTAAAAATCATCATCTCAGTCAGCTTCGATGATATTACTTGCTCAACACACCATCAGGAATACCCAAGATATCCTCAATCCGAGGCATATCTTCCAAAGCAATCACTCGCCCTTCATCCTCAAAACCAGCAATTTGATCGAAATTCAAATACCGATACAAATCCCCAGCAAAAGGATTGATTTTCTTCGCGACAATTTCGTGGTATTCTTCGACTGTGGGAATGCGGCCCAATAGCGAACAAACTGCTGCTAATTCCGCAGAACCGAGATAAACTTGCGCGTCTTTGCCCATGCGGTTGTTGAAGTTGCGAGTCGAAGTTGAAAACACCGTTGTGGCATCTTTAACTCGCGCTTGATTTCCCATACAAAGACTGCATCCCGGCATTTCTGTGCGCGCTCCAGCGGCTCCAAAAATGCTGTAATAACCTTCTTCTTTCAGTTGCTGTTCGTCCATGCGAGTGGGCGGACAAATCCACAGGCGAGTTTTCACTTCCCCTGCACCTTCCAATACCTTCGCAGTGGCGCGGTAGTGACCGATATTTGTCATGCAGGAACCGACAAATACTTCGTCTACCCGATCGCCCGCAACCTCACTCAACAGCTTGACATTATCCGGGTCATTCGGCGCAGCCACAATGGGTTCAGTAATCTCGTTGAGATCGATTTCGATGATTTCCACGTACTCAGCATCAGCATCCGCCTCAAGCAGCACCGGATTGGCCAGCCATTCCTCCATCTTCGCCACCCGGCGCATCATCGTCCGTGCATCTTCATAGCCCCGCGCCACCATGTTTTTCAGCAGCGCGACGTTAGAACGAATGTACTCAGAAACAGTCTCCACGCTCAATTTAATCGTGCATCCGGCGCAAGAACGCTCGGCCGAGGCATCGGTCAATTCAAAAGCCTGCTCGACCTTCAAATCGGGCAAACCTTCAATCTCCATAATCCGCCCAGAAAAGATGTTTTTCTTATTCTGTTTCGAGACTGTCAGCAAACCTTTTTGAATCGCTACGTAGGGAATTGCATTCACAACATCCCGCAGCGTTACTCCCGGTTGCAATTCACCCTTGAACCGGACTAGAACCGATTCTGGCATATCCAAAGGCATCACGCCCAAAGCAGCAGCAAAAGCTACCAATCCCGAACCCGCCGGAAAGGAAATTCCTAACGGAAAACGAGTGTGAGAATCGCCGCCTGTTCCTACTGTATCCGGCAATAACATCCGGTTCAGCCAAGAGTGAATGATGCCATCTCCGGGACGCAAAGCTATGCCCGCCCGCTGTGACATAAAATCGGGCAATTCGTGGTGAGTTTTGACATCAACTGGTTTGGGATAAGCGGCGGTGTGGCAGAAACTTTGTATTACCAAATCGGCGCTAAATCCCAAACAAGCTAGTTCTTTTAATTCGTCGCGAGTCATGGGGCCTGTGGTATCTTGGGAACCGACTGTGGTCATGACTGGTTCGCAAGATGTACCGGGACGAACGCCTGCTAAACCGCAGGCTTTCCCTACCATTTTTTGAGCTAAGGTGAAGCCTTTTCCGGTATCGGCGGGAATGGTTGGACGGGTAAAAATCGGGCTGATTCCTAGTCCTAAAGCTTCGCGAACTTTGTCGGTTAAGGTGCGTCCGATTAATAGGGGAATTCGACCGCCGGCGCGAACTTCGTCTAGAATTGTGTCGGGTTTGAGGGTGAAGGTGGAGATGATTTCTCCGGCTTCGTTGGTGATTTCGCCTTTGTAGGGATGGATGGTGATTACCATGCCGGTTTCCATTTTGGCGACATCGCATTCGATCGGCAATGCGCCGGAATCTTCAGCGGTATTGAAGAAAATCGGGGCGATCGCACTTCCCAGAATATAACCGCCGTTGCGCTTGTTGGGTACAAACGGAATATCGTTACCAATGTGCCACAACACGGAGTTAATCGCCGATTTCCGCGAGGAACCGGTGCCGACAACATCGCCGACGTAGGCGACGGGATGGCCTTTTTGCTTTAATTGGGCGATCGTTTCCAGAGATCCTGGCATCTTGCTTTCGAGCATCGCCAAAGCGTGCAGCGGAATGTCCGGCCGCGTGGTAGCCTGAGGTGCGGGAGACAAGTCGTCGGTATTGGTTTCTCCGGGCACTTTGAAGACTGTAACGGTAATGGCTTCGGCCAGTTCGGGGCGGCTGGTAAACCACTCGGCATCAGCCCAAGAATCGACTACTTGCTTGGCGTAGGGATTGGTATCCGACAGGGCGAGAATGTCGTGGAAGGCGTCGAATACTAACAGCGTTTTGCTCAAGGCGCGGGCTGCGGTGGCCGGGATGGTGATTTCGGCAGTGGGATTGAGCAAATCGATTAAAGATTGGACGTTGTAACCGCCCATCATTGTCCCCAGCAGGTAAACTGCCCATTTGGGAGCAATTAGGGGGCTGTGGATTTCGCCTTTGGCGATGCCGGTTAAAAAACCTGCTTTGACGTAGGCGGCGCTGTCTACTCCGGGTGGCACGCGATCGCGCAATAATTCGATTAAGGCGGATTCTTCTCCCGGTGGCGGATTTTTCAGCAATTCGCAGAGTTCCGACGTTTGCTGGGCGTCTAGTGGCAGCGGTGGAATTCCCAATGCGGCCCTTTCGGCAGCCTGTTGGCGGTAAGATTCAAGCATTTTCCTCTCTCCTCGGATAGTTTTGGGTAGTTGTTGGCAGATGACATTACTTTTTAGATTAGGGGCTTCGACTGCACATTTGGCAAAGTCCCCAGCTATACATGAAAATTTAACGCAAGTTCAGAAATTGTACATTTTCTTACCAGAGACAGATGCGAGCTCCACCGGCAATCTACCTAAAACTCGATTCGAGCAGTTTTGGGCGGTTGACTTGCATTGTTCTGGTTAAGATTAATGTTGTGGGGTACTGTCGATCGTCCTCTGCATCTGAAATCATCAGTCACCACAAGTGTAAAAAAAGTTACCCGATCAATGGATCAATTCAAAAATGGAAAGTTTTATCCCTGAAAACGGTGAAGACTGTCAGGGCTGTGCCGCAAAGCCAGACTTGTACGAAGAGTTGCAAGGAACCAAAGAATTGCTGCTGACGATCGCCAATTCGATGCCGATGCCCATGATCGTCAGCAGTTTCCCTGACGGCACCATTCTTTATAGCAACGATTTATGCCGTGAGGCTTTCGGCCTGAGAGCATTTCAGTCGATCGACCGCGAACGGGCCTCCATGCTCTACAACCAGCCTGCAGAGCGCCAGGAACTGCTGGAGGAACTCGCCCGCAACGGATACGTCCGCGAGACAGAAGTTCGCCTCAAAAAAGCTGACGGCACCCTGTTTTGGGCAACTGTATCCATGCGGTATTTGACATTGCTGTCGGAAAAAACTGTACTGTCGGTGTTCTGCGACATTACCGAGCGCAAGCTAGCCGCCACCAAGGAGCAGGAATTGCTCGCGTCAATCCACTTGCGGGCCCGCCAGCAAGCGGCTGTCGCTTACTTGGGGCAGCAGGCCCTGGTAGAAACAGATTTGTCCGCACTGATGGACAAAGCTGCAATCTTAATTGCTCAAACGCTGGAAGTTGATTATTGTCAGTTGTTAGAACTGTTGCCATCAGGTCATGCTTTTCTGCTGCGATCGGGGGTGGGCTGGCAGCCCGGACTTGTCGGTAGGGCTACTGTTACGGCTTCGGGCCGATCGCAAGCAGGTTACACCTTGCTAATGGGCGAACCGACGATCGTCGCAGATTTGCGGGTGGAAACGCGCTTTAGCGAGTCGCCGCTGCTGCACAACCACCAGGCTGTCAGCGGCGTCACTGCGATCGTTCCCGGCAATCGGGGACTGGCAAAAAAGAACTGGGGACAAGCAGAACCAGCGAATACTGCTGAGTCGCCCGTCTGGGGAGTCTTGGGGGTGCACACCAAGCAAGAGCGGGTTTTCAGTCAAGATGACGTTTATTTTGTAGAAGCGATCGCCAATCTATTAGCCGCGGCGATCGAGCGAATTCGATCGCAAGAGCGCTTGCAAATGATGGAACGGGCGATCGAGAGTACCAGCAACGGCATTGCGATCGCCGACGCCACAGTTGCAGAGCATCCAATTATTTATGTCAATCCCAGTTTTGAGCGGATCACAGGTTATGGAAAAGACGAATTAATTGGAAAAAATTGCCATTTTTTACAGGGAAAAAACACTAAAACCGCTGCGGAAAAAGAGCTGCGAAATGCTATTGACGAAGGTAAAGAATGCCAAGTTATATTGCGTAACTTTCGGAAAGACGGTACGCCTTTTTGGAACGAACTTTCTCTGGCTCCGGTATACAACTCGCGGCGACAATTGACTCACTTTATTGGAGTTCAAACCGATGTGACAGACCGCCAGCTATCGGAAAAAAAATTATTTTTAAAGTCTCAAGACTTAGCCACATTTAGTGCAAATCTAAAACACTTGCACCGAATTACAACTTATCATTATCAAAATTTTCAAGAACTGGTTGATGATTATCTAACAGCAGGTTGTTTAATTTTTGGTCTCTCTATTGGCATCCTTGCTCAAGTTGAAAATCAATCTTTTATTATTCGCTCCGCGATCAGCGAAGTTAAATATTTTGAAAGTGGTTTAAAATTAAATCTTAGCGATACTTACTGTGCGGCAGTCATTAAATCAAAAAAAACAATGGCGTGTTCTCACCTCAAAGAAATACTGGCAACGGGCGACTATCCAGTCTATCAAAATTTGAAGATAGAATCCTACATAGGAACACCGATATTTGTCAAGGATCAAATTTATGGGACTTTGAGTTTTTGTGCGCAAGTCAGCCATAAAAAAAATGAATCGCAGGCAATAGAAATCATAGAATTGATGGCTCAAAGTATCGGTAAATTTCTGGCAGTTCACAAAATGGAAGTCGAACGCCAGCAAGCCGAAAAAGAGCGCTGCGAGTTGATAGTATCTCTCCAAGAAAGTGAAGAACGCTATCGCCGTTTAGTAGAACTATCTCCCGAAGCGATCGCCGTTCACAGTCAAGGAAAAATTGCCTACATCAATGCCGCCGGCGCTAAACTCCTCGGCGCCAGCTCTCCGGCAGAACTCATCGGCTTTCCGGTATTGAATTTCGTTCATCCAAACTATGTGGAAAGAGCCAGAGAACGCATGAGGCAGGTCGAGGAAGAAAATCAGCCGATCGACCTTGCCGAAGAAAAATTGATGAGGCTCGACGGAGAAATCATAGACGTTGAAGTTGCCGGCATCCCCGCTACTTATCAAGGCTCGGCCGCCGCCCAGATTATTATCAGAGATGTCACCGAGCGCAAGCGAGTAGAACGGCAACTGCTGCACGGCGCTTTTCACGATGCGCTGACGGGTTTACCCAACCGGGTTTTGTTCATCGACAGGCTAGGACAAGCCATCCGCCGCTCCAAAAATTCCCCAGATTACAAATTTGCCGTGCTGTTCCTAGATTTAGACCGCTTCAAAGTAGTTAATGATTCTTTAGGACACGTTCTAGGAGACAAACTGCTAGTCGCCCTGGCGCATCGGCTGCAAACCTGCGTGCGGGCTTCTGATACCGTCGCCCGGCTGGGGGGAGACGAATTCACCATCCTGCTAGACCACATTCAGAGCCTCAGCGACGCCACCCTAGCAGCTAACAGGATACAACAAGAACTGACGATGCCGTTTAAGCTCGAAGGACACGAAGTATTTACCACCGCTAGCATTGGCATTGTTTTCAGTCGAGGTGAGTTAGGAATAGTAGAAAGTGACGAGTTGAACGGCCAGCAGAGTGCTTTCTACAGCCATCCCGAAGAATTCCTGCGCGATGCTGATATTGCTATGTACCGCGCTAAAGCTTTGGGTAAAGCCCGCCACGAGGTATTTAATTTGGCGATGCACGACCAAACTATCTCGCTTTTGCAGTTAGAAACAGACCTGCGGTTAGCTATTTTTGGCAAGGAGGAATTAGGGAAGAGTAAGGATGAATGTTCGCACTTTATTGTGCACTACCAACCGATTTTTTCACTCGCCAGCGGTGCGATCGAGGGTTTTGAGGCTTTGGTGCGCTGGCAGCACCCGGTTCGGGGTCTAGTGCCGCCGTCTACTTTTATTCCTGTAGCTGAAGAAACAGGCTTGATCGTGCCTCTGGGAGCCTGGGTGCTGCGGGAAGCTTGCCGGCAGTTGCGCCTTTGGCAAGAAATGTTGATGGCAGAAGGAAGTTCGGCAACGGATTCTGTAACGGATGTAACGGATACAGGGAAGCAGGAAGTTCGGCAATGCCTGATGCCCGATGCCCGATGCCCGATGCCCAATTATCGATGCCCGATGCCCGATGCCCAATGCCGAATTATCGAGCCTTTGCAATTAACAATGAGTGTCAATATTTCTCCTAAACAGTTAGGAATGGTGAATTTAATCGAACATATAGATGAAATTTTGGCCGAAACTGGCTGCGCTCCGAGCTGTTTGAAATTGGAGATTACTGAAAGTGCGATCGTAGAGAATGTGACTAAAGCCAATATTGTGCTCGCCCAATTAAAAGCTAGAAATATTCGATTGTCGATCGACGATTTTGGTACGGGCTATTCGTCTTTGAGTTACTTGCACCGCTTTCCGCTGGATACGCTGAAGATCGATCGATCTTTTGTGAGTCGGTTGGGCGCTGTCGAAAACGGTGACAGCGGGGGTCAGCATTTGCAGATTGTGCGGGCGATCGTAACTTTGGCTCATAATTTGGGATTAAATGCGATCGCCGAAGGTGTGGAGACAGCCGAACAGTTAGCACAGCTACGGGAACTCGACTGCGAATTAGCTCAGGGATATTTGTTTTCTAAGCCTTTGGACAGTTTAACGATGACACAAATGCTGAGCGAACTTGGCAAGATCGAGTCTAGTTAAATAGTGTTCAATACCACCTTTAAAATAGCAATCGTATCAAAGACTTTCGCTGTACTATCGAGCTTCTTAACTACTTTTGAGCCTCGCAATATCGCGAGACGGAGGTGCGCCGAACAACCGCCTGTATTCGCGATTGAACTGTGACGGGCTTTCATAACCTACATCATAGGCAGCATTGGTCGCATCAGAGTTTTCGGCAAGCATCAGGCGGCGCGCTTCTAATAGTCTTAATTGCTTTTGATATTGAATCGGACTCATTGATGTCACTTGCTTGAAATGGTGATAGAAGGATGAAGGAGACATCTTAACTTTCTCAGCTAAATCCTCAACTCGTATCGGCTGCGTAAAATCTGCTTTGATGAGTTGTATTACCTCGGCAATGCGCTGCATATTACTGCCGGATGTCGCCATCTGACGGACAGCTTCGCCTTGTTCGCCCATTAACAGACGATAATAAATTTCGCGGATCGCGATCGGTGCCAAAATAGGGATATCCTGCGGCGTATCTAACAGCTTTGTCAGTCTGAGCGCGCAATCGAGCAACGGTGCATCGGCGGTGCTGACGAACAACCCTCTAACCGAATCTTCTTTCTTAGGCGCCCTGGGACTGGTTTCGGCAATAATATCGCAGAGTTGGCGCGGATCTAGATTCAGCTTAAATCCTAAATAAGGCTTGTCTGCGGTTGCTTCTACCACAAATCCGCACAGCGGCAAATCAACCGAGAGCACAATATATTGAGACTCGCCATAACAATAGGTTTCCTCACCCAGCAATGCTTTTTTCTTACCCTGAACGACTATGCCAAGAACAGGTTCACCGAGAAGGGGTGGTGTGGCACAGACAGAAGCTCCCCGCATAAATTCCAGCTTGTCTATATCTGTTTTATGAACACCGTCTCCCTTGCTGTCGGTGTGTCGGGTGAGTAACGCCGTGAGTTCTTGACACTGGTTGCCGATCGCATCGTGGTTAAGAATTTCAATCGTCATGCTGGTTTTTGGCTAATTTAATCAGACTCTTCCGAGAATTATAAACCATGCTTTGGAGGATTAGGCAATAAACTGCGAGTTCTGTGTATTTAAACCTCTTGTTTTTGCTCGTACTATTAATTAGTCCGGATCGGCGAATAGCAATAAATCATCATCATGAAAATAACTGGCAATACAATCCTAATCACAGGTGGTGGATCGGGAATTGGTCGCGGTCTTGCAGAATCTTTCCACACTCTTGGCAACAAAGTTATTATAGCTGGTCGTCGCCAGCAACCACTTGACGAAACTGTTGCTGCCAATCCTGGGATGACAGCCATGACGCTCGATATTGAAGATCCTGCTAACATCCGTTCTTTCGCAGTTGAGATGGCAACGCACTATCCAAAGCTAAACGTTCTAATCAACAATGCTGGCATTATGCGGAGTGAAAAACTCCAATCTCAACAGGACGACTTAGCGGATGCGGAATCTACCATTGCCACTAATTTGCTCGGGCCCATTCGTCTTACTGCTGCGCTGCTACCACTGCTGCAAAAACAGCCATATTCTGCAATTATGAATGTCTCATCTGGGCTGGCGTTTGTGCCATTGGCTCCAACTCCTACTTATTGTGCAACTAAAGCTGCCATTCACTCGTATTCGCAATCGCTGCGTTACCAGCTTCGGGAGTCTACGACAGAAGTTCTGGAACTTGTTCCTCCTTATGTTGCCACAGATTTGTTGAACGGAGCCTCCGATCCTCGTGCGATGCCTTTGGAAGAGTTTATTGCAGAGGTGATGGAGATCCTGAAGACTCAATCTACAGTTACCGAGGTTTGCGTTGAGCAAGTAAAGAATCTCCGTTTCGCTGCTGAAAGTGGACATTATGATTCCATTTTTCAAGGTCGTAATAATGCGATGGCAGATAGTTATTAGACAACATCGACATTGGCAGGTGAAGTTGGCAGAATTTACTAGAAACTGATGAGTTGTTGAGGAGTTTTCCATGTCAAATGTAAATGGAAAGGTCGTGATTATTACAGGAGCCAGCAGTGGCATTGGTGAAGCTACAGCTCGGATGTTGGCTCATCGAGGCGCAATAGTGGTTTTGGGCGCACGTCGCACCGATCGCCTAAACGCAATTATTACAGACATTCGTGCTGCGGGTGGAACGGCTCAATACCAGACTCTGGATGTGACACAACAAGGTCAATTGAAAGAAATTGTGCAATTTACCCAAAATAAGTTTGGTCGCGTGGATGTCCTGATTAATAATGCTGGTGTGATGCCACTTTCTACACTCGACCAACTGAAGGTTGAAGAATGGGATCGCACGATCGATGTCAACATCAAAGGCGTGCTCTACGGAATTGCCGCAGTCTTGCCGGTGATGAAGGCGCAAAAATCAGGGCAGATTATCAATATTTCCTCGATCGGCGGACACGCGGTATCTCCTACTGCTGCGGTGTATTGTGCGACTAAATTTGCGGTGGGGGCGATATCAGAAGGGTTGCGACAAGAAGTCGGTGGTGATATTCGGGTGACGGTGATTTCTCCGGGAGTGACGGAATCGGAACTAGCTGATAGCATCAGTGATGAAACTGCCAGAATTGGGATGAAAGAATGGAGAAAAATCTCTATTCCGGCGGATGCGATCGCGCGATCGATTGTATTTGCGATCGAGCAACCCGATGATGTCGATGTCAGCGAGATAATTGTCCGCCCCACGGCTAGCCCCTATTAGGCGTCCAGCCGACCCCCTGCGGGAGATAATATTAGTGATGACACGATCTTAGGAAAAGATATCCATGACTATTTCCATGTATCAAGCCTCAGTACCATCCCTGATTCGATCGCTGAATAATCTGGCAGTCATTCTTGAAAAAGGTGCTGCTCATGCCGAAGCCAAAAAAATCGAACCTAGCGTGCTGATCGCTAGTCGTCTATATCCAGATATGTTCCCGTTGAGCAAGCAAGTTCAAATCGCTTCTGACATTGCACGAAGGGGTGTTGCAAGATTGGCAGGATTAGATGCACCTGCGATGGCAGATAATGAAACTACTTTTGCCGAACTAATCGAGCGGATTCATCAGACGATTGCTTATCTCAATACGCTTACTGCCGCTCAAATTGATGGCTCTGAGGAGAAGGAAATTGTCTTACCCATGGGAAAAGAATCCATGACTTTTAAGGGAATGCCCTATCTGCTTTCTTTCATTCTTCCCAATGTCTATTTTCATGTCACTACTACCTATGACATTCTGCGCCATAACGGTGTAGAGCTGGGTAAAATCGACTTCTTAGGTAAACCCTCTTAGTTCGTTCTAGCATCAGCGATGAAAATGCCAGAAGAGGAATAAAAGGATTTAGAAAAGTTTGTATTTTTGTTGTGGCGATCGCGCGATCGAGCGTATTTGCGATCGCCCAACCCGATGATGTCGATGTCAGCGAAATTATCGTGCGTCCGAGGGCCAGTCCATTCTAGGTAGATCGAAATTAAGCATCAACTAACTGACATTACCCGCTGTTGTGCCAATCAGAGGAAAATCTATGAGTCTCACCGCTTTCCGCACCCTCGGACGATCCGGCTTGATTGTTAGCCCGATCGCCCTCGGCACCATGACTTTCGGCACCCCCAGATGGGGTTCGGCCGATGAAGTCTCCGAGTCCATCTTCCACACCTACGTCGAGTCTGGTGGCAACTTCATCGACACCGCCGACGTGTATGCGAAAGGACGCAGCGAAGAACTAATCGGGGGCTACATAGCCGATCGCAGTCTGCGCGACCAACTGGTACTGGCGACCAAATTCACCTTTCACGCAGGCGAACCGGGAAACCCGAATGCTGGCGGCAACGGGCGCAAGAACATATATCGTGGGCTAGAAGGCTCGCTGCGCCGACTTCGCACCGACTACATAGACCTGTACTGGATGCACGCCTGGGATATGGTGACGCCCGTCGAAGAGGTGCTACAGTCCCTCGGCGATCTGGTACGCAGTGGCAAGATTCGTTACTTTGGCTTTTCGGATATGCCTGCTTGGTACGCTACCAAAGCCGCCACATTAGCTTCGGCGCACAGCATTCCCGGGCCCATTGCCATGCAGCTCGAATACTCCCTCGTCGAGCGCAGCATCGAGCGCGAACATCTGCCTGCCGCTCGCGACGCGGGACTCGGCATCTGTCCGTGGAGCCCGCTCGCTGGCGGCTTTCTCGCGGGCAAGTACCAGCAGGCGGACGAGGGAGCCACCGGACAAGGACGATTGATCGGGAGTAATCCCTTCGGCAATCAGAAGTTTAGCGATCGCAACTGGCGCGTGCTCGATGCCCTGAAAACTGTGGCGGAACTGGTCGATCGCCCGCCAGCGCAAGTCGCCCTCGCTTGGGTGTCGGCACAGTCCGGCATCACCTCGCCCATCTTGGGTGTCAGCAGGCTGGAACAACTGCACGATAACCTGTCCTCGCTAGAGATTCGGCTGACTCCAGAACAGTTGCAGATCCTGAACGAGATCAGTGCGCTCGACCCCGCCTTCCCCTACGGAATCTTCACCAGCGAGGTGAACCGCATGATTTTCGGCGGTGCGACGGTTCAGGGCTGGCGGTAGGCGATTCTACCTCGCGTCCCAACGATAATCACATCCTTCAAAAAAACAATGACAACTAAAAATACCATTCAACCCCGCCAACTCGGCTCCACCGGCCCAACCGTTTTCCCGTTAGCCCTCGGATGTATGGGAATGTCTGGGGCGTATGGTTCATCGGATGATGATGAAAGTATTGCCACGATCCATGCTGCGATCGATCGCGGTATCACCTTATTGGATACAGGCGACTTTTATCAATCTGGACACAACGAGATGCTGATTGGTCGGGCGCTCAAAGACCGTCGCGATCGCGCTATGCTGTCTGTCAAATTCGGTGGTTTGCGATCGCCTGATGGCGGATTCATTGGTATAGATGGGCGACCTGCATCTGTGAAAAACTTTGCCACCTATAGCCTGAATCGCTTGGGAGTCGAGCAGATCGACATCTACCGTCTGGCGCGCCTCGATCCCAATGTGCCGATCGAGGATACCATTGGCGCGATCGCCGATTTAGTGAAAGCTGGCTATGTGCGCCATATCGGGCTGTCAGAGGTGGGTGCAGAGACAATTCGTCGCGCCCATGCGGTACACCCGATCAGTGACCTTCAAATCGAGTATTCCCTGATCGACCGAGGCCCCGAAACTAAAATCTTTCCGGTGCTTGAAGAACTTGGCATCGGGGTGACAGCCTATGGCGTGCTCTCGCGGGGATTGCTGAGCGGTTCCATCCCCACTGCACCCAATGACTACCGTGCCTACCTGCCGCGATTTAGCGGTGAAAACATGGTTCAGAACCAGCGTTTAGTTGAACAACTCAAGCAAATTGCTGCGGAGAAAAAAGTTAGCCCGACCCAAATTGCCATTGCTTGGGTACTTGCCAAAAGCAACAACATTGTACCAGTAATTGGTGCTCGCAAACGCACTCAATTGTCGGAATCTTTGGCAGCCCTTGAGGTAAACTTATCCTCGGAAGACTTGACTGATATTGAAGCGGTGATTTCACCATCTGCGATCGCTGGAACACGCTACGGCGAACCTCAGATGCAGATGTTAGACAGTGAAAGTGCGTAGGCTGCATTCAGTCGCCGCATCACAAATCGCCTGAAGAGCGAGTTCGACGACCGATTATTAGATCGTGTCCAGCTCGATCGACAACCATAAAATTGGTTCGTAGTGAGGACTTCAGTCCTTGCTTTTTGCGGACTGAAGTCCTCACTACGAACCGTTAACAATAAAATTGGTTCGTAGTGAGGACTTCAGTCCTTGCTTTTTGCGGACTGAAGTCCTCACTACGAACCGTTAACAATAAAATTGGTTTGTAGTGAGGACTTCAGTCCTTTCTTAAATGCGGACTGAAGTCCTCACTACGAACCGTTAACAATAAAATTGGTTTGTAGTGAGGACTTCAGTCCTTGCTTGAATGCGGACTGAAGTCCTCACTACGAACTGTTGCAGATTGCGGGTAATTGACCGGACATTCAGATTAGCAATTAGCTTTGAGCGGAATCTCGATCGCAAATTCTGCACCATTTCCCGGCGAAGAAGTGCATTTCAGCGAGCCGCTGTGTCTGTCTGTAACAATTTGATAGCTAATAGATAAGCCCATCCCAGTGCCTTTCCCCACAGGTTTAGTGGTAAAAAATGGGTTAAAAAGTTGATTGCGGACAGTCTCTGTCATGCCCGGGCCGTTGTCAGCAATCCTAATTAATACTCGATCGGGTTTTGGCATTTCAGTGGAAATGCGGATCGAGCTGGGATTTTCCCGCATTTGCTCGACAGAAAGCCGCGAGTCTCTTTCTTCCAAAGCATCTAAAGCATTGCTCAAGATATTCATAAATACTTGATTTAGCTGTCCGGCATAACATTCTATTAACGGCAATTCACCGTATTCTTTAATCACCTCAATTTCTGGGCTATTGTGTTTTGCTTTTAGCCTGTGCTGCAAAATCATCAGAGTGCTATCTATGCCTTCGTGAATGTTGACTGCTTTCATTTCTGCTTCGTCCATGCGCGAGAAAGTGCGCAGAGATGCCACGATGATCTGAATTCTGTCTGCACCCACCTTCATTGAGGAAAGCAGTTTCGGTAAGTCATCCATTAGAAAATCGAGTTCAATCGCTTCTACTTCCTCTTGAATTTCCGGCACTGGATCTGGATAGTGGTTTTGGTAAAGTTCGATCAGGTGCAGCAAGTCTTGAGTATATTCATTAGCGTGGCTGAGATTGCCGTAAATAAAGTTAACTGGGTTGTTAATTTCGTGGGCAACTCCTGCGACGAGTTGACCGAGAGATGACATTTTTTCGCTTTGAATTAACTGCGATTGAGCGCTGGTTAACTGCTCCAGGGTTTGCTCTAATTCGCGAGCTTTATTGCGAGTTTGGGCGTAAAGATCGGCTTGGTTGAGGGCGATCGCCAATTGAACTGTAATCGCTTGCAACAATTCGACCTCGCTATCGCTCCAGGGCCGCACAGAATTGCTGTTGCAGCAGGTAATTGCGCTCATTACCCCGGAAAGTGCCTGCATGGGGATGGCTAATACAGATTGGTAGCCCATCCCTCGAATGGTTTGTTTCCAAGCAGGATCTGCGACTGTTTCGACATCATCCACCCGCACCATTTCCATATGCAAGAGTTGTTCGGCCACAGGGCCTAAGTCGCAAGCCAGATAGCGACCTCTTAAATCGGGAAGTTGGCTACGGCGAGATTCTTTAATAATTTCCCAGAAAGGCTCCTCCCCGTCTTCGCGATACCACGCAAAGTTGCAGCGATCGATCTTCAGGAAAGCGCGAATTTCCTTAACTGCGACTGTAACAATGCTGTCGAAGTCGAGGGAATTGCGGATTTGAGCGGTGAGACTGTTGAGCAATTTTTCTCGATCGGCTTGCTGCTTGAGTTGGGCTGACGATTGTCTCAAGGCAATTTCTGCTAATTTGCGATCGGTAACATCTTCGGTGACAGCTAATAGATATTGCGGTGTGCCATCAGCACGGAGTATCGATGTTTTCTTGGTGTGAAATATCCGCGATTCTCCTTGGCTTGTTTGAACCTCTTCTTCGGCGATTTCTACAATTTGCCCGCTGTTGAGAACTTGCCGATCTTTGGCGGTGAAACCATCAGCTTGTTCTGTGGGGAACAAGTCGTAATCATTTTTGCCCATAACTTCTGCTGCACTGAAACCGAGCAACTCTTCGGCTACTGGGTTCCACAGTACAAACCGCAGTTCTTGGGCTTCCTTGGCAACTACTGCTACGGGTATGGTTTTGAGCACTGATTCCATAAACTTTTGAGCGTGTTGCAGTTCTGCTTCTGCCTGTTTGCGATCGCTAATATCTCGCACGTTGGCAATGATGCTGAGATTGCCGTTAAGATTGATTTTGGAGAGGGCAATTTCTGCATCAAAAGTTGAACCGTCCTTGGGACGCCTAGACTTCCATTCGATACGGGTGCTTTCGCCTGACAAAACTTTTTCCCAAAGTTCTGTCATTAGTTGCAGAGAATTTTCGTTGCTTGAATAGTCATTGGTAATTGATAATTTGATTGCTTGTTCGCGACTAACTCCGTACATTTCTAAGACTCGATTGTTGACATCGAGAATGTTGCCTTCTAAGTCTTGAATGAAGATAGCGTCGTAGACATTGTTAAAGATGGTTCGCAGGTTTTGCTCGCTTCCTTGCAGCGCTGCTTCTGCCAGGAAGCGATCGCCGATTTCTTGTTCTAACTGGGTGACGGCTTGGGAAAGTTCGGCCGTGCGCTCGCTCACTCTGTCTTCTAACTCGGCTGCTGCTTGTCTCAGGGCTGCTTCGGCGGCTTGGCGATCGGTAATATCCATCGCCGTGCCGAACAATTTTACCACCTTGCCCCTGGCATCGGTTTCGGCGCGGCCCAAGGCGTTGAGGTGCCGCAGCGTGCCGTCGGGACGGCAAATGCGGAAGTCAAAATCAAAGGGAGTACCTGTTTCGAGTCCGCGCTGTACTAGGGTTCCCCACAATTCCAAATCTTCAGGATGGATCAGAGCGACTTGTTCGGCAACGGTGGGCGCGATCGAGTCCGGTTCGATCCCGAAGATGCGGAAGAGTTCTTCCGACCAAGTAACGATTTCGGTGGCTGCGTCGAGTTCCCAATTGCCGACGTGGGCAAGTCTCTGGGCTTCTTTGAGCTGCCGCTGGCTGTCGCGGATGGCGGTTTCGGCAACTTTGCGATCGGTGATGTCGAGCAATACACCGGAAAATACGATTTCGCCGGTTTCGCTGCGGGTGGGCATGGAGTCGCCCTGCCACCAGCGAATGGAGCCGTCGGGCTTGATTAACCGCCCTTCGTAGTGCCACAGGCAGATATTTTCGACGGCTTGGTTGACAGAAGCGATGTAGCTTTCCAAGTCTTCGGGGTGGACGCGGGAAAAGAAGCAGTTGATGTCTTGCATCATTTCTGTTGCTGTCAGGCCGCTGATATCTTCAATGCGATCGCTCATGTAGTCAACACTCCACACTTTCTCGCGGCTGCAAAATTGAAACAGAGCTCCGGGGATGGTGGCCGCGATCGTCCGGAACTTGGCTTCGCTAGCGGTGAGGGCGGCAAAAGTCTGGCGCAGTTCGGCGGTGCGTTCTTCTACTCTGGTTTCTAGTTCGGCGTTTGCCTGTTGTAAGGCTGCTTCTGCGCGCTTACGAGCAGTAATGTCGGTGGCTGTACCGGTGGTACCGATCGCGTTTCCGGTTTCATCGTACAGGGCGATCGCGTTGAACATCAAATGTTTGATGCTACCGTCTTTGGCGAATTGGGTGCTTTCGTGCTGAAAAACTGATTCTCCCTCCAGGAGGCGGGCGAAAACTGCTAAATCTTTCTGGCTTTGTTCTGGTGTCACAAAGTCAGAGAAGGGTCTACCGAGCATTTCAGCAGGTTCGTAACCGTAGATGTACTTAACTGCTGGGTTGACGAAGGTGTAGCGTCCCGTTGCATCGACAGACCAAATCATATCTTGGGATGTTTCTACCAGACGGCGATATTTGGCTTCGCTGGCTTTGACGGCTTCTTCTGCTGCTTTGCGTTCCGTCATGTCCCGCGAGACGCCGACAGTCATCGTGATTTCGCCGTTTTGATTGCGGATCGGTGTTTTGACTGTGCTGAACAGTCGTACTTGTCCGTCGTAACACGTCGCAGGTTCTTCGGTAATTTGCAGAGTCTGTCCGGTTTCAAATACTAAGGTGTCATCTTTGATGTACTGGAGAGTGTTGTCGGGCTCGGCGAAAGGTGCGTCTACGATGCCTTGCAGTTCCTCTTGAGTCATGCCGTAATAGTCGCGGAATGCTTGATTTGCCCAGACGATTTTCGATTGGGGGCCTTTGACTAATACCATATCGGCGATCGAGTCAAGAATTTGGTGATATTTTTGCTCGCTATCGCGGAGTTTCTGCTGTGCGGATTCAATTTCTGCTAATTGCCTTTGGGTTTGCAAGTGCAATTCGGCCTGAGAAATTGCGACTGCTAAATGGTCGCCTACTTGTTTGGCAAACTCGATTTCATCTTGCTGCCAATCGCGGGGTTGGCCGCACGAGTGAATGCACAGCAATCCCCACAAATGTTGCCCTTGTAACAGGGGTACGACTAAGTTAGCTCGGATTTGAAATCGCTTGAGGATTCGGAGGTGACAGGGGCTCAACCGCGCTTTGTAGATGTCGCTGACTGCTTGAACGTAACCTTTGGCGTAGTTGGCTGCAAATTGTTCGCCGAAGCAGCGATCGTGAACTTTTGCGCCCAGGGATGGGCTGAATTGGGGCAGTACGTCTTCTGATACTACTTCGCCCTCGTTCCACTCGGATTCGGGGAGGAAGCGGTAGACGGCGACTCGATCGGCATTTAGGAGTTGCCGGACTTCGGTGGCTGTGATTTTGAATATTGTTTCTAAGTCTAGGGATTGGCGAATTTTGCCAATCACTCCCATCAGCGCTTGCAGCTTTTTGAACCAGGTTTGAGACTGCATTTCTCTTTCTAGGTGAGCTAGCTTTTGGCGCAAGTCGGTTACTTCTTGATACAAATATTCATGAAACATATTGTTATTTGTTTACTTATTTTGCGGTTTGGTATCGAGGTACATAGCATCCCAATAGCGCTCTGCAAGTTGAGCCTGGTAAATTCAAAAGGCAAAGGACAAATTCTCCTCCTTCTCCTAGCACTTAGCAGCTAGTCCTGCTACATTTCCGTATTTTTTCTAGATTGGGAGGTCGAACCAGCATCTTAACTCGGTATATTTACCGATCGAACGGGCGATCGGTGATTTGATACTGCATAAATTGTCAATGATTGAGAATTATCGTAACAAAACTTACGTATAAAATCGATTGCTTAACGTGATTAAGTCAGGGAAGCTCCGACAGTGGAAACGAGAAACCCGGTTTCTTTGTGGGAGCGGGTTCCGAGTCCTGACTAATTTTGACATTTTTTCTCGATGCCTGCGGTTGCAATTCTCACCTTTTGATGACGATCGCAAACTCGCTCGATGGTTTCTCTGGCTTTGCGATCGAATATCCTGTTGGAAGCACCTCTATTAAGATTTGTTTTAATTTAGGCGATCGGCTTTTCTCTAGTTTTCGCTAATTCTCCATTTATTAGTCCTAAATTCGATTTTATACAGCCTTTGGGGCCATCGCATATTTGAGATATTTTTCCGGGCATTCTAATTATTTTAGGCGAGCCATGTTATTTGTTAAATATATAGCCTTTCTCAGAAAGATGAGGTACTTGACGGCCAAACCGGGCATAGGGCATAGGGCATAGGGCTATGGGCAAACCGCGCATAGGCCAAACCGGCCAAACCGCGCATACCTCACCACGCTTGAGAACCGCTATATAGCCTTTCGATCTCCCATATGAGGTATGTCTGGTAATTGGAAAAAAGGTAATTGGCCAAAAGGTAATCGATAGTTTATCTAAGCTTTCTGAGGTTTCTGGGAGTAAAAATGCTCTCCCTGTGTGTGTGTTCTCCCTGGTACTTGCAGGAGAATTTGGCATACCTCATATGGGAGTTCGAAGCGCTATAGCGGTTCTCAAGCGTGGTGAGGATAGCCCTATGCCCTATGCCCTATGCCCTATGCCCTATGCCCTATGCCCTA
>NZ_JAUBUN010000020.1:125461-136649 GCF_036702665.1 Microcoleus sp. Aus8_D2 | reverse complement strand
GGGGCATGGGGCTTGGGGCATCTTGCCCGCGCGCGAAGTCTACGGGTGGGCATGGGGCATGGGGCATGGGGATGGGGCATTAGTTAGGTAGAAAATCACCAATTCCCAATTACCAATTCCCAATTACCAATTACCAATTCCCAATTCCCAATTCCCAATTCCCAATTCCCAATTCCCAATTACCAATTCCCAATTCCCAATTCCCTGTTTGCCCGATTCCCCATGCCCCATGCCCCATGCCCAATTCCCAATTCCCCATGCCCCATGCCCCATGCCCAATTCCCCATTCCCAATTCCCCATTACCCATGACTGATGAATCTAATTGTTGTCATCCGATTGTATAAGTCTGGGGCGGTGCGAATGATTTTTCTCAGAAGTTCATCTGTTACCCAAAAGACGACGGGGAAGGCAAATTTTTTGCTGAATTCGCTGCATACTAGGTTGGTAGAAGTCAGCAATCGATCGATCGACTCTACTGACTCCAAACCGAGGATCATTAAAGCTGGAGGCGTTTCGCCGTCTACTTCTGCTGTGATTGTGGTGTAGAGAGATGTCGCCGATTTTGACAAAAACAGTTGGCGCGGTTTCTGGGCACAAGTTACTTGCAGGCGATCGACTATTTGCTGCCGCAAAGCCAGGGAGTTGCAGTGGACTAAAACGAAAGAAAAGTAACCTTGGGAAAGACGGAGCGCCCGAATTAAAGTTGAGAACGACCGCTCGTTATATTTGGCTGAGTCGTACTGAGCTGCATCGTCTTTATCTGTATTTTCTGAGCTGTTCTCGACAAACATAAATTGCAGGTCTGCGATCTAATTTTAGATTTTTTCTAGATTAAATGTTATTTCTAAAGAAAATCGGAAGGTCGAACAAAAAGTTTAGTCTAACAATCGCGTGATTATAGCACTGCTGTAAATGAATATCAATAGTGCGATCGATTAATTTTGCTTGACCCGCACGCAACGCACCTGCAACAGTAAAACCCCATTATCTAATGTAGTTAAACATACAAAAAATTACAGATAATTTTCAGCTAGGGGCAAAGTAAACCAAAAAATGGCTCCAGCACCGGGACTGCTAATTACCCCAATTTCCCCGCCGTGAGCGCCAATAATTTGCCTACAAAGGTATAGACCCAAGCCCAAACCGACTGAGTGTCTGGCTCGATCGCCCCTAACGTAAAGGTCAAACAGATGTTCGCACTGTTCCGGCAATATTCCCGCTCCGTCATCTTCAACTGTACAGCAAATCATGCTACTTGATGAATTGGTAATTGGGAATTGGTAATTGGGAATTGGGAATTGGGAATTGGGAATTGGGAATTGGGAATTGGGAATTGGGAATTGGGAATTGGGAATTGGGAATTTTTCGATATTTTGTTTTGCTTCACTTGGATTTATCGTAATTTGTTTCGCCTTGATTAATTGAGCCGAAACCGTTAAATTTAGTCCCGGCAGATTGTGTTTCAAAGCATTAGCAATTAAATTAGAAAACACGCGCCACAACTGAGTATTGTCAGCATTCACAGCGGGCAACTCATCTGGAACCAAATTTGTAAAAGTAGCTTGCGCCTCATTCATTAAAGGTTCCAAATCTGCCGCCGCCGCTTCAACTACTGCCCTCAAATTCACCCGATCGCAGTGCAGAACCAAACCGCGCAATTCCCCGGCGTGAACTTCCAACAGCGAATTTATCAATCGCAATTGCTGCTCGCTACCTTGAATCATCCGCTCCAAAATAGAACGGGGAATTGCGATCGAATCCCCTGTTTTCGTCTGCCAATTTTTCAGCACCATTAACATTCCCGCCACCGGGTTGCGCAAGTCGTGAGAAAGAGCGTGAATAAACAGCCGCTGCGATTCTTGTGCCTGTTTCCGCTGCGTGATATCCTCAATTAAACCCTCATAATAAAGCACGGAGCCGCTGCTATCCCGTACCGCCCGCGCTTTCTCGGAAATCCAGACAATACTGCCGTCACGGCGGTAAATTTGCGACTCAAAATCCGAGACTGTGTTGCTTTCCGCGATCGATCGCAAAAACTGATTTCTGCGTGTCGGATCGACGTACAACTGTCGCTCAATATCAGTAAACTTTGCCGTCACTGCTTCCGGGGAATCGTAGCCGTAAATCCGCGCCAAAGCTGGATTTGCAGTAATATAGCGGCCGTCGGGAGTGCTTTGAAAAATTCCCTCGCCGGCATTCTCAAAAATGCTGCGGTACTTCGCCTCCGCCACCTCCAATTTTTGATAAGCAGATTCCAACTCGCGCTTGGTACTAAACTCGGCTCGTTGCAGACATTCGTACCAGTAAACTGACAAATCGCAAATCAAACAAAACCAAAATAAATATAAATAAAACCCGCTCAGCCTAAACGCAGTATACTTAGCAAAATTTAGATTGAAAATCAAATTTATGCCGACGTGGCAGAACAAAACACCGAGTTGAGAAATTAGGTGAAGGCGCCAGCGAACGGGCATCAGCGTAGCTTGAGTGAGCAACGCTAAACTCCAAGTTAAAATTGGTAATTCCCCGACTTTTGCTGCGGCTAACCCAATCTGCACAACGACAGTCAGCGACCACGAAAAACCTAAAAATAGTAAACCGGGATAGCGCTTGCCGATCGATGTTTTTTGCAACACCAAACAGGTCAGCAAACCCAATTCTACAGCAGCGCTAGTGTACAAATAAACAATTTTAAACTCCCGGGGAGCGAAGATTGCTTCGCCCAGAAGATAGACAATTATTGTGAAGGCAAAAAAGATGGCAATTCGCACCGCAGGGCGCAGCCGATCTCGTAGGAAGCGATCGCGCCACACCTCATAAACCGTTAGCGCCTCAACAGATTTTTTGTTGCCCAAATAGCTCATACTATTTTAGATTTTAGATTTGGGATTTAGGCTTGAAGAATAGAAGATTGAACAATTGATGAATTGAAGAATTGAAGAATTGGGTTGATAGCGATTGTCTGAGTTGAATCCGCCCTCAAACGGATACAAGCGCCAGACTGTTGTCGTGGATAGATCAAAATTTTAGAGCCTAGTTAAACCTCCCACATTCATCTGTAAAGTAAATCTCAAATCGAAAAATGGAAAATCTCAAATCGACTGACAGTCGGTAACGAAAACCAGAAAGTCGAGCCACCTCCGGGAGTGCTTTCGACGCCGATGAAGCCGCCGTGAGCTTTGATAATTTGCTTGGAGAGGTAAAGCCCCAAACCCAGCCCTGTTAATTGTCGGCTATTGGGGTCTTGAACGTAAAGTTCAAACAGAGATTCCCGCTGTTTGGCGCTGATTCCCACTCCATTGTCTGTTACAGTGCAGCGAACCATTTTTACGGTAACTTCGGGCAATTTGCTGCTGTTATTGCCAATTTGACCCTGATAGCGGGGCAGTTGGTAACTGCCATCGAGGTGAAATTTGGCCCGGGTTTCTTGATTTTTTGGGGTGTCGAACATCCCCGTGCGATCGTCCGCAGCAGAAGGGAAATTAGGGATACAGCGGGCTACGGGAGTATTTGGGGAAGCAAAAACCTGTGAATTCCCTTCAAAAATTAGGGCTTTTTCTACTTCAATTACCTCGGCTTTAAAAGTGATCTTGACTCCCGGAGGATTGTGTTTGATTGCATTAGTCAGCAGATTTTCCAGCACCCGCTGCAAGTGTTTGCTGTCGGCATTGACTGGCGGCAAATTCGCCGGGATTTCCTGAATCAAAATTGCTTGATTTTTGAGCAGCATCGGTTCTAAATCGGCAACAATTGCTGAAGTCAAAGACTGCAAGTGCAGCGGTTCTGTCTTGAGAACAATCCCTTTCACCTCGCTAGCGTGAGCGTCGAGCAGGGAATTAACCATCGTCAACTGGTGTTCGCTGGCTTGAACGATGCGCTGCAAAATCGATCGCGAAACCGGAACATCCTGTATAGACTCACAGGCCGATTTGTTGAGCAAATTTTTCAGCAGTATTAACATTCCCATCACTGGGGTGCGGAGATTGTGAGAAACTGCGTGCAAAAATAAATCTTTGAGGCGGTTGCTTTCTTGCAGTTCGTGCATTTTTTGTTGCAGTTGGCGGGTGCGTTCCTCCACTTGAGATTCTAAGTTAGCATTGAGATCTTTTACCTGCTGCAAAAGTTGGGCTGAAGAGAGGGCGATCGCGACTTGGGTAGCGAGTTTTTCTAATAAATCAATTTCAAATTCCTGCCACTGGCGGGGCCCTGAACACTGGTTGACGGCCAAGATTCCGAACAATTCATCCCCGAGGACGATCGGCACATTTAACGTCGCCCGAATTTGATAGTCGCTGTATAATTGGGCAATTCTATCGTTGAGTTGGGCGGTAGCAGTATCGGAGACAGCTCGGACGCGGTTGTGAGCATAAAAAATTTTCTGCTGTTCCAGGTGATTCTCGTCAGCGAGCACCCACCCTATAACAGAACGGCATTCAACAGCCACCGACTCAGCCACAACCTTACCGTACACCGGGTTAGCAAGATTTGCCCCGCCCGCGTTCACAATACCGATGAAAGCGCGGTCTGCCTTGAAAAATTCCCGCACTTCAGCAACAGTAGTGTTGAGAATTGCTTCGAGGTCGAGGGAGTGGCGAATGCGCAGGGCCATTTCTGAGAGCAGGCGATCGCGCTCGGAGGAGGCCCGCAAAGCCGCTTCCGCGCGGTGGCGTTCGGTAACATCCTGGACTGTAGCGGCGATGACGTTTGAATTAATCGCCGACTGTTCGCAGACAGTGCGTTCGGAGCCGTCGGCAAGCACAATTCGGTAGTTAATGCAATAGGGTTGGCGATCGAACATCGCTTGACACTGCGATCGCGCCACCAATTCTCGGTCTTCTGGATGTACCGCCTGCAAAAAAACGGATGGTGTTGGTTTGACAGTTCCTGGAACAAAACCCAAGAGTCGGTAAAGCTGATCCGACCACCGCAATTCGATATTGGATATATGATGTTCTGCGGATGCTGGGCAGCTTTCAGTTGGCTCGACGGCGGCGCAATTTAAATCCCAATTCCCTAACTGAGCGATGCGCTGAGCGTTGGCTAAACTAGCGTGAGCGTCGCGCAACAGAGCCGCCGTGCGGTGCAATTCCACGAGCGCTTGCTCGCGTTCAGCCACAGCAGCAGCCAACATCAGAGCGACAATGGCGATCGTACCAGTAAAAGCTTGTAAAAATACAACCGCCTGTTGCAGATTTTCGCTTTTGACCAGAAACGGGCCGCCTCCCTGCACCGCTCCCAAAATCGCGATGCAAGACACGATCGAATAAGCAAAAATTGCTCCCGGCGGTTGAAACCGCAGGGCTGCCCAAACTATCAGAGGAAAAGGCAGATATTCCAGCGGATACAGAGCGATCGGCGCCTGTGTTTTCGAGCAAAAAACTAGCCAGCTCACGCTCAACAGCAGAATAAATAAAATGAGTGCTTCTAAATAATCAGAAATTAAAAATATAATATTATAGCGATTTTTGGCTGGATTTGATATAGTTAAATAATGAGCAGTTAACGATTGATAATTTGCAATTGATGATTCATAATTAGCAACTGACAATTGGCACTTGAGCCAGTTAAAAAATGACAAAAAATCAGTGATAATGGGAGGATTTATGGGAGATTTAAAACTTTTAATAGCGTGGTGTAAAGTCAGCAACACTGGCGTGACAATTAAAATTCCCATCCCGTCTCCGAGCCACGTAGTCCACCAGTTGCGAGAGAAATTGCTCCACTGAGCCCAACCAAAAATGCAGGTGCCCAAGTTCCCGAGGGTAGAACCGAGGAAAGTAGATCCGATGACAGCGCCAGCCACCAAACTCAGAACATCTCGCAGTCGATCGAGCTTAGTACAAAATCCGCTGCGGCTGAGCAGGGCTTCCCCAGCCAGCGCTTGCAGGGTAACGGTAAAAGCCGATGTGACAATGACAGCCGACGGTATACCGGCGGTAGAGTTTAACAGCACGGAACCGAGAGTAATTCCCGGCCACATCCGCCGCCCTGAAAGCAGCAATGCCGCCAGAGCAATGCCGGCGGGCGGCCACACGGGGGAGGCTTCGGCTTTCACCAGTCCCAGTATGGAGGCTGCGAATTTTCCGGTGACAAAGTAGGCCAGGCCCAGGATGCCGGCGTGCAGAAGGGGTCGAGTGCGACGGTTGAGCAGTTTCATTTTTGGTGCGATCGAATCCTCCATTGCTACTTTTTAATTTAGGCGGCTTTGGGCGATCGAGCTTCCTCCAGAGGAATCACCTGACTGGGCGAAGGGGAGAGGGGGAGATTGGGGGAGGGGAGAATGGGAGAGGGGGAGAAGGGGAGAGAGGGAGATTGGGAGAGAGGGAGAGAGGGAGAGAGGGGGAGAATTGCCCAATGACTACTGACTAATCTCTCTACTGACTAATGAATAATGACCTGTTTGGCCGATGCCCGATGCCCTGTTTGGCCGATGCCCTGTTTGGCCGATGCCCGATGCCCTGTTTGGCCGATGCCCTGTTTGGCCGATGCCCTGTTTGCCCGATGCCCCATGCCCCATCCCCAATGACTTCTTAAAACCCAAAACCCCGCTTACCATCCGGCTTAGTAGTCAGCCAATTTGTCTTTGCACTTGCGAGTTGTTCCTCACTAACTGTAGCGTCAGTCAGATTCGCGCCGCACAAATTAGCACCCCGCAAATTCGCCTTGCTCAAATAAGCGCCCGTCAAGTCAGCACCTCGGAAATCCGCGCCTTCAAAATTGGCAGTGCTGCAATAAGCTTCAGTCAAATTTGCTCCTCGCAAATTCGCCTTAATTAACCTCGCGTGGCCCAAATTCGCCCCCGACAAATCCGCTGCTTGCAAATTTGCCTTCACCAACCTAGCCTGATAAAAATTCCCCCCCGCCAACTGCGCTTTTGGCAGTTGCAAACCCGACAGTTCGCAGTCAGCAAAATCGCGTTTACCTTTAAAATATGCCGCTCGCAAGCTGCTGCTGTCCCACTTCACAACAGCTTTCGTGACCTTTGGCGCTGCTAAATTGCCGTTGGAAAATGCGGCAGTCCCGAAGGTTCTGCCAGACTCAGCCAGAGTCCGAGAAACTCTGGGCTGCATCCCCGTGTTTCCCGATTGGCCGAAGGAAGTTCTACTGCGGATGCTTTGCTTTGTCGATCGCAAATCTTGACCGGCTTTCGCCTGGGGCGAGGGCCACGAAGTAGCCTCACCGTTAAATATCGTCGGTTCTTCAACTGTGTGGCTAGAGCCGTTGAATTGAGTTGCCAAGCCGTCGCAAAGGTCTGCGTCTTCAAATTCGCCATTCAGAGCTTTGACGACATCTGCTGCGGATTGAAAGCGGTGGCTAACGATCGGCTTGAGCATTTTCTCAAGAATCCGCGCAAAATTTGGGCTGACCTGAACGTGGGGCTGCCAAACAATTTCCCCGGTAACAGCATCAAAATCTAAATCCTTGGGCGACTTTGCTGTCAGCAGGTACAAGCAAGTCATGCCCAAGGCGTAGATATCGCTAGCAAATATCGGTCGCAGCGCCATTTGTTCCGGGGGAGCAAAACTAAACGTGCCGACTGAAAATTTCGTGTTGGCGCTTTGGTCAGCGGGGTCTAATAATATTGTTTGGCTAACTTGGTCTTTTACCGCTCCGAAGTCAATCAGAACTAAGTGATGGTCTTGAGCGCGGCGAATAATATTTGCGGGTTTAATATCTCTGTGAATTACTCCTTGGCTGTGGACGTATTGCACTACTGACAGAATTTCTAATAGAAAATTTTTAACATCTGATTCGTTGAAACGCCCTGAGTGTTTGACTTCTTGTTTCAAAGTCGAGCCTTTCACATACTCTTGAACCAAGTAAAATTGCTGTTCGGTTTCAAAATAGTCCAGCAGCCTCGGTACTTGCGGGTGGTCGCCGAGTTGGCCGAGGGTTTTCGCCTCTCGCTTGAATAATTCCCGCGCCATTTCTAAAACTCGCGGCGACGAACTACTCGGTCGCAGTTGCTTGACCACGCAACTCGGTTGACCGGGCAAAGAGATGTCTTTTGCCAGAAATGTAGCTCCAAAACCTCCTTGTCCTAAAGGTTCAATGACTTGGTAGCGAGCGCGCAGCAATAACCGCGCACCACAGGTCTGACACTGGAGAATAGAGTCAGGAGGGTTTTGAGGATGTGGACAGCCCGGATTTACGCAGTAGCTCATGTTGATTGAGTTTGCCTATATTTTTCTGATTTTGTCAGCGATCGCTCGACTGCACAAATTCCCTTAAACCGCATCTGCTAGAAATACTGCTCTATCAGTTGCCGGCGGGTCGTGCATCCGGTTGCGAATTGGAATTGCACCTAAGTCTTTTAGGCCGATATCTTTTCCCTATTTAAATTATCTCGCTGCTGTGAGTTTTTTCGGTAGATTATCCTTGAAGATAGTTTAAAGACTTGCTAAAGTTGCCCTTTTTTGTGTAAAGTCTTTCTAAACTTAGGTGCTTTTTGCGCTGTTAGATATCTCTAGCATACCTCATGTTCTGAATGAGAATGTTACTCATCTCACAGCAGCCATCCACCTTTGAGGCGATCGCTCATTTTTGCTGGTGTATATCACGATAGCCTTGACAAATTTTAACTCATGTGGTATTAAAAGCATTCCAGAATAAATTCTGGGGCTGCACAGTCGAAGCCGGCCGGCGCAGACTGCTGACCGAATAACTACCGAACACGACAACTAATCTACTGACAAAATTATGCGTATTTCTCTAAACTGGTTGCGGGAATTGGTGGATGTGACAATATCCCCAGAAGAATTAGCCGAAACTCTGACAATGGCCGGATTTGAAGTCGAAGAAATCGAAGACCGCCGCCCGTGGGCCGACGGCGTAGTATTGGGCAAAATAGTTGCGATAGAACAACATCCCAATGCCGACAAATTGAGAGTTTGTCAAGTCGATGTCGGCAAACCAGAAGCCTTAAATATTGTTTGCGGCGCCCCCAACGCGAGGGCAGATATTTACGTGCCAGTCGCCGTTGTTGGCACTTTTTTATCGACAATCGATCTAAAGATTAAACCAGCTAAATTGCGCGGAGTTCCTTCGGAAGGCATGATTTGCTCTCTCGCCGAATTGGGCTTGTCTAAAGAATCAGCAGGAATTCATATCTTCGAGTTAGAAAATCCCGAATTGGGCAGCGATATTCGCCCGCTTTTGAGTTTAGACGATGTGATTTTAGACTTGACAGCAACTGCCAACCGTGCAGATGCTTTGAGCATGGTGGGGGTAGCGCGGGAAGTGGCGGCGCTAACTGGCGCTAGTTTGAGAATTCCTGAAGCTAATAATGTGGCGATCGCAGGGGAAGCAAGTGTTAATTTAGCAGTAGAAATATCGGAACCGCAAGGATGCCCGATTTACATCGGTACGGAAATTTCAGGAGTAAAAATTGCACCGTCTCCAGCTTGGTTGCAGCAGCGATTGCAAGCGGCGGGAGTGCGGCCGATTAGCAATGTGGTTGATGTCACTAATTACATTTTACTGGAATGGGGACAACCGCTGCACGCTTTCGATCGCGATCGCCTGCAATCATTCACCGGCACTTCGGACATCAACATCGGCGTGCGCTTTGCTAAAACAGGGGAATCCTTCAAAACCTTGGACGGACAAAACCGCAATTTGCAACCTCAAAACTTGTTAATTACTGCTAGCGACAAACCTGTAGCCTTAGCTGGAGTCATGGGCGGCGAAGATACGGAAGTGCACGAAGCAACCCAAAATTTAGTCTTGGAAGCTGCGATTTTCGACCAAGCCACGATTCGCCGTTCGGCGCGCGCTCAAGGGCTGCGGAGCGAGGCATCGATCCGCTACGAACGGGGGGTGAATCAAGCTGCCTTGACGACGGCGTGCGATCGCGCTATTAGCCTAATTTTGCAGTTGGCTGGCGGTACTGCGACGGTACAGAAAACGGCGAGTTCGGGGGAAAATTTGAGTTGGTCGCGATCGCTCGAATTGCGTCTCGATCGCGTAAACTCAGTCTTAGGACAGTTGAAAAGAGGAGCGACCGGCGGTTCTGCATATCTGGAACCGGAGGAAGTAAAAAATATCCTCACGGCTTTGGGCTGCGAAGTGACTGCGACGGAAAAAGAACGAGTTTTGGCGATAACTATTCCTGCTTACCGCTACCGGGATTTAGAAAGAGAAATCGACTTAATCGAAGAAGTCGCCAGACTCCACGGCTACGACAACTTCTGCGATACTTTACCCAGCGAAACAGAACCCGGTTATCTATCTCCAGAATACGCGCAATTACGGAATGTGCGATCGGCTTTTCGGGCGGCCGGCTTGACAGAGTTGATGCACTATTCCTTAGTAAAAACCGAGGGAGAAAATCAAGTTGTGCTGGCGAATCCGTTGTTTGTCGAGTATTCGGCTTTGCGGACTGAAATGCTGTCAGGCTTGATTGATGCTTTCCAGTACAATTTGGAGCAGGGAAGCGGCGCGCTCAACGGTTTTGAGGTCGGACGCATTTTTTGGAAAGAAGGAGACTTAAAGAAAGAAGCAGACGCCGTAGCGGGGATTATTGGCGGCGACCCGACCATGTGGAAATGGCAGCAAGGTGGGCGCGATCGAGCTTTGACTTGGTTTGAAGCAAAAGGTGTCCTAGAAAGCGTGTTTCAGCAGTTGGGTTTGGCGGTGGAATATGCAAGCGATTCCTCTAACGAGCGCTTGCATCCGGGCCGCACAGCCGCGCTATCATTAAACGGGAAGCGCTTGGGAATCTTCGGACAATTACACCCGCAATTGCAGCAGGAAAAGGGTTTGCCGGAACAGGTTTATGTGTTTCAATTAGATTTAGCCGTGTTGTTGGATGAATTAGGGCGATCGAGCAATGCGACTCGCAAATTCGCGAGTTATTCGAGTTTCCCGGCTTCCGACAGAGACATCGCATTTTTCGCACCCGTAGAAGTTCCGGTGGTGGAGATGCAGAGTGCGATGAAGCGGGCGGCTGGTAGCTTGCTGAATTCGGTGGAACTCTTCGACGAGTATCGCGGGGAAAACGTACCGGCGGGCCAACGTAGTTTAGCATTTCGGTTGATTTATCGATCGGGCGATCGAACACTCAGCGAAACCGATGTCGAACCAGCCCAACAAAAAGTCCGCTCTATCCTTGTCGAAAAATTCGGAGTCAGCCTCAGAAGCTAATTGTAGGGGCGCAAAAAGACTGAGAAACCGGGTTTCTACCAA
>NZ_JAUBUN010000020.1:85640-125361 GCF_036702665.1 Microcoleus sp. Aus8_D2 | reverse complement strand
CAATTACCGCCACCAACCAAGATATTCAGAGAAACCCGGTTTCTGCCGCCAAACGAGTCCTAAATTGGCGACAAAGACTAAGAAACCGGGTTTCTACCAACAATTACCGCCACCAACCAAGATATTCAGAGAAACCCGGTTTCTGCCGCCAAACGAGTCCTAAATTGGCGACAAAGAGTTTCTCTCCCTCCGCACTCTCTGCGCCTTCGGCGGTTCACCAATCTTATCAAAAAAAAATCATCAAATCCTGCTAATATTATTGTACAATAAACCTCAAACAAATTAATCCAAGGCTCAAAACCGTGACCAAATATGTAATGTGGGGAAGCTACTGCCAAGACGTTCTCGAAAAACGCGCACCCTTTCGAGACGCGCACCTAGCCGGACTAGCCAAACAAAAAGAATCCGGAGTATTAATTACCATCGGCCCCACCAAAGACTTAACCAAAGTTTTCGCAATTTACGAAGCCGCAGACGAAACCCAAGTGCGAGAATTAGTTGAAACCGATCCTTATTGGGTAAATCAAGTTTGGACAGAATACGACATTAAAGAGTGGATTCAAGCTTTTTAAAGGAGTTAACAGGGTGAACATCTTAAGATTGGACGACAGCGATTTAGTTCCAGTAGACTGTGGTGATTTGCTGGACAAGATTTTAGCAACTTTGCAGGCGAAAAACCCCTTTAAAATATCCGAAGACAACAGCCGTATGCTCATCGACATAGATGATATCGCTGCGGATGTTGCCAAAAAGCAAGTGCGTACACCCTTGGGATCTTTGGAACGTCAAGCAGATTCTGCTAGTGTTAATTTTCCAGCGGAAGTTGAACAGCATTTTGGCACTCAAGTCAGGCAAATAAAACAGTATTTGCGCCAGCAAATAGAATCTAAATTGCCCCCAAATACTTCTATTGAAGGGTTTGTCGCTAGTTTGATTAGTCCCTTAGATTCACCCTCTTTTCGGGGCAACGGGCAACAGTTAGGCTTCAAATACGATTTTAGCACTCGCCACCCTTCTTTAGAAAAAGAAAAGCTAACTTTGCAAAGCCTGGGTTCTGGTAGCAGTGCAGCTTTAAAACTGCATAAATTGACCGTCACCGTCCGAAATACTAATATTTTTGAACAAGAGCTGAAGCAAGGCTTAGAAAACTACATCAATGAAAATGCCGAGACTAGCGAAGACAAACAAGTTCTCAACCATCGTCTTGATGAGATGGTTAACAATCCCGACTCAGATTTTCACAAATTGATTCGGCTGGTAGACAAAGAAACTCTTGGGAAAATCAACAAAGAAGCTAAAATTACTTATTTAGAGTATCTGCTAGAACACATCCGCGCTAGCTGCACAGATACTGTTGGCATCATCTATTTAGAAGACTTGATTCGCCGCCTCAGATTAATAGAAGATTACATCAACGATCCCAATAAATCCGACGGCGATTACGAGGTTAATTATGCTGGGATTCGAGTTAATTACAGAGAACTCTTTGCCAGAGCCGAAGTTTTAGATGCACTGCCAATTATTCCCATTGTATCAGGTTACTTGGGAGAAAGTACAGATAATTCTCATAACGAGCGCAAGTTTATCTTTGGCCTCAAAATCAAATTTGATAACTCAGTTCAAGCGCGCGGCGGAAAGGACGTATTTGAATATCATTTAAATCTGCTAAATCCCGATAGTGAAGAACATCAGGCAGAATTTGATGAGGAGTCTAATCCGGAAACTTTCGTCCGCAAACTGTTAAAATTAGCATTACTTTACTATTTTGTGTTTGCTTCCCGCAGCAATCCACTAGCACCAAATTACGACCCGGAATCAGAACTAACTCATCAGCCTAGAGCGATATTTGAGCAAAGAGTATTACCAATTTTGCAAAGTTCTAGCGATGAAGCCAAAAAAGAGCTTTTTCGCAATTTCATTAAAGGGTTTAATCAGTTTAATATAAAACACAAAATTACGCATCTGAGAAGAATGATGAGAGCCTTTCTGGACAGGCAGACTATTTTGCCAAACCGCACAGAAACGCGACACGTTAACCTCCAACTAGGTTTGGTAGAAGATATTGACAATATTTTGAATACGGGTAAATTTTTCAATGAGATTATGGAGCGAAATTACAAGCAAACGCTCCACTATATTACCGTCAAAGAACCTAGTGTCGATGAAAAATCTATTTGTCAGCTACCAGTGAATATCAGCATTGAGGATGTCCGGTATTTCCCGACTGATGAACGCCAAAATTTCAGCATGGAATACAATATCAAAGATGTTGATATTTTGCCTGTACTTTCTGCACCTAAAGCCCCTCGCTCTAGAGACATCTACGACCAGCATTTTCAGACCAAATTAGTTGTGTTTCCCTACGACGACAGACGACTTGACAGCGGTGATAAAGGTTTGCAACTTGCGGCAACTTTTATCTATAAGTTTACCATGGTGCTGTTGTCTTATATCTGCCTGAGGATATTGCTGGAAAATACTGCGGATAACTTGTTTATTCCGATGGTGAGACTTCACGAAGGCGACCACAATCACCCTTCGCCCTCAGAAAAGTTTATGGCCAACCTTTCCAAAACATTGTCTCATATTTTGAGTGAAAAACAACGCTCAAATTCTCAAGGATTTCGGATTAGAAAAACTCCCAATGGTTACACTATTCGTAACGGCTTGAGTTCCCTGTATTCGATCCTTCCTAAAAAATTTCGCTTCGAAAATGTGCGGCTGGCTCCCGAGTTAGACAAGTTAGCAATTATTGTCGTTTCCAGTCGAGATAGTGATGCGAAACGAAGCAATCAAAACCGCTTCCAAAGACAAGCCAGCTTGATCGGAGAAGTTGTGGGAATCAATCGCCTAGACGACTGCACAATTCAAGTCGAAATGCTGAAAACTTTTTCGGAAAATTACAATGTCAGCCGTCTTTATTCGGAGCCGTTAATCCTTGAAGATGCAATGAGCCAGCTTTACCAGCAAGGATATCGGAATTTTGCGTATATCTCCCAAGCACCTTACATGAGCAGGCTGCACATTACTAAGACAGAGGAAGATGAGGAGTTGTCTTTCATGTCAAAAAAACTGCTGCGAACTTTGAAAGGAGAGCGGCGGGATATCAAAATTTATCCGATATTTTTTGACAAATACTATGTCCGCAGTTTCCTAGGCGATAAGGGAAAATCTTTTTACATTCAGGATGCAATGGAACTTGAAAACTTGTTTGCAGATACCAGCCAGCAAGCTGTGATGTTTTTTAACTTGTTTAACGGAATTAAAGTAAAGGAGGAAAAGAATTTTTATAACGGCGTGATTTCTTACTCGACGCTGTTGAATATCTATCAAGGTATTCTGGACGATAGAGATATTCGTGAAGGTTTGATTTATGATGGTGAAATCAAAAACACTTTGCTGCATTATCTAACAATATTTCATTTTTATCGGTATGAAGCTCGGAATAAAAATATTAGTTTTAAGCTAGACCCCTACGAGCGGATTATTGGCGATGAATCAGTTGGCGCTTTGTCTGTATTCAGTCATTGTGGCGGTAGCGCCGATTTTAATTCCCTGGCTTTTTTGAACAAGGTAAGAGAAGTCTTGAATGTGGATGAGGGAGGTACAATTTATGATTGGTGAAGATTTTGGACGGCTGTTTGAGGTTGGCTTTAATATTGGGATTTTGGCATATATTCAGCGAGAAAATCTAGCTCACAATTTCGGTGATTCCTACCGTCTAGATTTGCAGAAACTCCAATTACCCAAGATGATGGCAGAAATTACCAGAGAAGCTAATTTGCTGGGTAGTTTGGATGCTAAAATTGTGGAAAAATGGAGCTTGTTTTTTGTTCAAAAAGGCTTTTTGGGTGGGTTGAATTTTTTGCGGGAGTACATCAAATCTACGGGGTGGACTTTAAATTTAGTGAAAATTTTGTACTGTCAGTGCAGTTTTAGCGATGCTAACAGTATTAGAACCTATAATAAGGATGAAAAAGCAGGGTTTAAAGAGGTATTATCTCAGTTTAAAACGGTAAAACCTAGTTTATCAGATGATGAGATTAACTCGTACATCCGCCGCTACAAGGAAAAAGGCGAGTTTTTGCAGGCTGATACGCTGATTTTGCTACAGAATGGTAGAGATTTTAGGATTCTGTGCGTTGATTTGTCGGTGTTTGCTCCCCCGTTGGCTGCGGGAAAAGTCGAGAATCTCAACGAAATAGAGGTGATGCGGAAGTCTTTGCTCAGAGAAATTAGCTATTTGCGATCGAAAAGTGTTTTTTCTAATTTGCGAATTGATACTAGCACGTTAGGTGTGGATTTTTCGGAGGATTTGAAACGCTATTTTACGGCTTTTAAGTATAAGGATAAGGAAAGCGCTAAGTTGATTCAGGCTGGTAGCTACGCTCACAGCTTCTACGGTTTTTTGCAAACAACTAAGATGATTCCTGCTGATGCTGAGGTGTTGTTGAATGTTGTCGGTTATAGCGATCGCACAATCAACGCAATTTCCCTCCGCCGCGATCAAATGGATATCCTGGCGACTTGTGCCAAAATTTACCAGCAGGAATCGAAAGGTAAAGAGATTAACGCTGCTCGGGGCGAAGTTTTAGATGCGATCCAACTCAACGCAGCTCGCAGTTTTCAAAACGGCCAAAAGTTTGTCAGCGATTTGTTGGGGATTGGCAAAAAATCTACACCTGTGTGTCATACAGAGCGGATCGATAACTTTGTCAATTCCATTGATATTATATCAGATCGGCTGGCAGATGATTTGCAAATTTCTCGCGGACTGCACCTGAGAGACGCTCACGCCCAATTGATTGTGAAAGCACTGGAATCTGAGGAAACTTACGTGTTTTTGACTGGAAATCCGGGAATTGGGAAAACTACTGCGATCGCAAATTTCCTCAAAAACCATATCAACGACGGCTTTCTCTTCCTTTACGTCAGTCCCCGCAAGCAAGTCAACTTAGATATCATCGAGAAATTCCGAGAGAAAAACACTGGTTTGTTGTGCAACAATCGCTTATTCTGCATTAATTCAAGTTCCGATATTATCGACGGCAATTCTGGAAACTGTACGGTGAATTATGTCGCCAATAATTATCCCACAAATTTTACACAAAAAAATGTCCACTTTATCAACGCCGGCGAGGAAACACAGCGAAACAAATCTCACAAGCCGCAACTTGAAAGGAAAGGAGAAACCGTAATTAAGCCTAAAGTTGGCAAAAAGAACGGAGTGCTAAGTAGCGTCTGCGAAGCAATATATGCCCGCATCAACTCCCAAGAATCAAACAATATCGTGGCTACCGTTTCTATTCAGTCTTTGAAGGTGAAGGAAACTGGAAAAAATACGCTCCAACATTTAGAAAAAATATTTCAAGATGCTTACAATAAGCGGGACAAAAGAGTCATTGACTCTAAAATGCAAGAAATATCCAGCCGCATCGAACACATTTTCATTATGATTGATGAAATAACGGGAGACGACGGGGGTGTTGAGTTTTTGCATGGAATTGGTAGGCTGCTTAATAAATATGAGTTGCACGACCCAAAACACGGTTTTAATACTAAAATTATTGTAGCGGATGCTTCGATTGTTGACCCGGATGTAATCAAACAACACCTCAACGATACCTCGCCGGAACCGGATAAGATTTATTTCAAAAAGCTGCCCAAAAAAAACGAGGAAATCCCGCCTTTACAAGTTATTCCTTTTGAATTTAAACGGTTAGCTGCTAAAGCGATCAATACAAATTCTTATCCTGCTAGCAGTTTAGAGATAACTTATAAAGTTTTTATAGAAGCAGTCAAGTATCAAGAAGATAATTGTTTGAAGCCGCAGAATGATTTAGTGAATTCAGTACAATCTCAAATAATTGCAGATATCAATCAGCGGTTGACTGTACCGGGCGTCGCACAAATTATAGTCTACATTCAGGACAAACAAAGATTGGGTGAATTGATTGAGAAAATTCAAAAGCAACGAGAATTTAAGCGCTATACCGATTATCTGGAAGTCCACGCGAATATCTCGGAAGAGGAAAAGGAGCAAATACACAAGTGCAAAAATCAGGTTAAGGTAGTTTTCATGACTGCATCGGGAAGTCGCGGCTTGTCATTCCCGAAAACGAAGCATATTTTAGTGGATATTCCCCGCTTTCAGATTGAGAAAAATCTGATGGAAGTGATACAAGTTATTTATCGGGGGCGCGGGGAAGATGATGATGGTAATACGCTGGATGGTGAAGCTAAGGAGTTGGTTTTTTACTTGTCGGATACGGCGGTTTACTATGCTGACGATGCGGAACTTTCGCTACAGGAAAGCAAGTTGAGTTTGTTGAATTTGCTGCTTATTCTGAAGACTGCGGTGATGACGCGGATTGTGGGATATGGATATTTGGGTAGGGAAAAGTTTTTGATGATTCCGATTGGTGGTAAGTCGGTTTCGGCTGTGGGCGATACTTTTAGCAGCAAGATAGCGGATTTGATTAAAATATTGAAAAGCGAACACCGCCGCCACCGAGGAAATATGTCGCTAAAGGAGGTTTATGAGGGATTGGAGCAGCTTTTGAGCTGTGGGGAGTTTGTTTTGACAAATTCTGATGAGTCTAGCGAAAAGGGCAATTCTTATCTGGAAATGCGGGAGGATTTTAATCGCAAGTTTTTACAGATGTGCAATCCTCTTGATGGTTTGCTGGGTTATGGTAATCTAGAGATTGGTCATGTTTGTGGCGGTTTGTTGATAGTTCCTGTGGCGGCTCAAAGTTTGCTGGAAACATACCAGATGGGACTGCATCGAGAAATTAGGAAATGTGTAGACAATCAGTTGCTGGAAAAAATGCAGGCGATCGCCCATAGTAAATCTTCTCCTGATAATGTAAAATCGGCGATTAGGGGCGGTGCGATCGAGCTTTTGCAGTTTCTCAACGCCGATGTGGAGAAAACTCAGTATTTCGAGCAGCAGAGCCAGCAGTTCGATCGCTATTATGCCATACCGCTGTTTGCTTTTGTCAGCGGCGACGAGATGCAGGAGTATTTTGCTGACAGCAGGCTGGAGGAACCGGAAGACAGGCGGTTTCGGGATATTCTGTCGGCTTGCGTGCGAGAAATGTATCCGATAGACAGTGTAATGCCGATCGGGCACAAGTATCGCGAATTCCCGTTTATCGTGTTTAGAAGCTACAGTTTAGAGCAAAGTCGGGAAAAGATGTTTACAGATAAGTACCTTTTGAGTTCTAATGAGTTGAACGTGCTCAATTTGATTTTGTCGAAGCAAGACGGCGGTTGAAACCAGGTTTATACAAACGATGTCAGAGAAGAAGACGGCGGTTGAAACCGCGTCTACACAAACGATGTCCGCCGGACGCCGACGGAATAAAATAACATGATTTTCACCGCCCACTCTTCAACCCTTGGCAATGCGGGTTTTGCTTGTATAGACGCGGTTTCAACCGCCCGGCCTTATCGGGTTTTGCTTGTATAAACGGGGTTTAAATCGCCCGGTTTTCCATAAAAAATTGTACAATAACAAAAATGAAAATGTCCAGCAAACAGGGTTAAACAAATATGGCAGTCAAAGTAGGAGATACCGCACCGGATTTTACCTTAACGTCGCAAACTGGCGCGTCAGTCAGCCTCAAGGACTTTCGAGGTCAAAAAAATGTCATTGTCTATTTTTACCCGAAAGACGATACACCGGGATGCACCACCCAAGCTTGCGCTTTTCGAGATAGTTATGAAGTTTTCAAAGACGCGGGTGCAGAAGTAATTGGGATTAGCGATGATTCGCAGCAGTCTCACGACAAATTTGCCTCGAAATATCAGTTACCTTTTACTTTGTTGAGCGATACGGGCAATAAAGTTCGGCAGTTGTACGGCGTGCCGGCTACGCTGTGGATTATGCCGGGTAGAGTAACTTATGTCATTGACAAACAAGGTGTTGTCAAGCATATTTTTGACTCGATGTTGGATTTTAAGGCTCACGTTGCGGAAGCGCTGAAGACTTTGGAAGCTATCAAAAGTTAGATTGCAGATGGTGGCCAGAAACCGGGTTTTTTACGAAAATTCTTCGCTGGAACCCGCAGATAAGCTAAAAAACCCGGTTTCTTTGACAGGAATGCGTAAGTCGCCAGAGCGTTATACCAATTATCAAAAATATTGCTACTACCGAAATTAGAGCGTCTCATCTGTAGGGAAACGGCACTGCCGTGTCCGGCCGGGAGTTGTGCCAATGATAGATAATTTATATGGAATGAGTGTTTCCATTCAATTAGTTTCCCAGCGAGTGGGGAGAATATCTTGCTCGAATCAAAAGCCGGGAACATAGAAGCGTTTCCATTCAATTAGTTTCCCCAGCGAGTGGGGAGCCAACTTTCCGACCACGTAAACATGGGTTTTGTGAGCGCGTTTCCATTCAATTAGTTTCCCCAGCGAGTGGGGAGTTTTTCTGTAAGAGTTAGGAACGGGCAAGATGCCCGTTCCACAGTTTCCATTCAATTAGTTTCCCCAGCGAGTGGGGAGTGCCAGAAAATCTTATCAGCTACAAATCAACCTATCAGAAAGGATTTCCATTCAATTAGTTTCCCCAGCGAGTGGGGAGAGGGTTAGTTGAAAAGTTGAAAAAATTAGTTGGAGAAGAAAGTTTCCATTCAATTAGTTTCCCCAGCGAGTGGGGAGTAAATAGACTTTGGGCAAATCAGGCAGCCGGGAAATTCAAGTTTCCATTCAATTAGTTTCCCCAGCGAGTGGGGACTTGTAAACGCTCCTAATGGTAGAAGTTATATTCCTGACATCAAGTTTCCATTCAATTAGTTTCCCCAGCGAGTGGGGAGGCCATAGAAATTGCTAAATTTATAGCAAAATACAACAACGTTTCCATTCAATTAGTTTCCCCAGCGAGTGGGGAGCTCCTTTTTTTTGTTGCAACCGCCCCTTTACAAGTTTCCATTCAATTAGTTTCCCCAGCGAGTGGGGAGAATTCCTATCTCGTTGCTGGAGGCGCAAGAAACAAGTTACAAGTTTCCATTCAATTAGTTTCCCCCGCGAGTGGGGAGAAGTTCAAAGCGCTGATCGACAACTGCGTCATCGTCAAGTTTCCATTCAATTAGTTTCCCCAGCGAGTGGGGAGTTAATTTGTTTTGTATTGCTGTCTAGTTCTTCATTCCAGGTTTCCATTCAATTAGTTTCCCCAGCGAGTGGGGAGAGCATTCAAATCCATTGCCAGCAACCCTTACTGATGTTTCCATTCAATTAGTTTCCCCAGCGAGTGGGGAGGTAATAAGAGCATGTTCATCAAAATCAATATACAAGCGTTTCCATTCAATTAGTTTCCCCAGCGAGTGGGGAGAGGAGTGGGTCTTTAGAGAAATGAAGGATATTAAGGAAAAGTTTCCATTCAATTAGTTTCCCCAGCGAGTGGGGAGAGCTTACGGTATCAAGGTATCCCTGAATATCAATCTAGATAGTTTCCATTCAATTAGTTTCCCCAGCGAGTGGGGAGCTGAATTAAGCCAGACAGTTCTCGACGAAAATTTTATGTTTCCATTCAATTAGTTTCCCCAGCGAGTGGGGAGGCTTTAGTCACTACTTCTTCAACATGTTTAGTCTTCTAATGCGTTTCCATTCAATTAGTTTCCCCAGCGAGTGGGGAGAAAAAATCAATAAAGTCTTAGAGAAATATTATAAGTAATGCCGTTTCCATTCAATTAGTTTCCCCAGCGAGTGGGGAGGTGAATACTTAAAAGGTATAAATCTCTTCCAAGTTTCCATTCAATTAGTTTCCCCAGCGAGTGGGGAGTTAATTTTCCATTCGCACTGTCTCAAATTTACAACGTTTCCATTCAATTAGTTTCCCCAGCGAGTGGGGAGAATCAGCTAGAACAAATTGCACCAAGAACCAGAAAAATTAGTTTCCATTCAATTAGTTTCCCCAGCGAGTGGGGAGTAAGGTTGAAAATATCGAACAGTATGAAAGAGAAATTGGTTTCCATTCAATTAGTTTCCCCAGCGAGTGGGGAGTTATCTGAGAAGTTAAAAGTAGAGTTACGTAACTCAGAAGGAGTTTCCATTCAATTAGTTTCCCCAGCGAGTGGGGAGACTGCTGTTGAAAATATCCTCGAAAGTCAAAATCGGAAAGATGTTTCCATTCAATTAGTTTCCCCAGCGAGTGGGGAGATAAGCCCTGATATGTTCATGACCTTAGAGGAAATGAGGTTTCCATTCAATTAGTTTCCCCAGCGAGTGGGGAGAAAAATACAGGTTGTTGATTGACACAAGTTCTATTAACGTTTCCATTCAATTAGTTTCCCCAGCGAGTGGGGAGTTGAAGAGTGGGCAAAAAGCAACTGTCAGCTTTCACCATGTTTCCATTCAATTAGTTTCCCCAGCGAGTGGGGAGTTCATGTGACATTTTAATCCACACTGGAGATTATGAAAAGTTTCCATTCAATTAGTTTCCCCAGCGAGTGGGGAGTTGATTGAGGAATATATCTCAGAAAATACAATGTTAGGTTTCCATTCAATTAGTTTCCCCAGCGAGTGGGGAGAAAAATCAGTAAAGGAGAAAATACCAGTTCTTTTGTTTCCATTCAATTAGTTTCCCCAGCGAGTGGGGAGTTTGATCCAGTTTTTGCTCCAGGTAAAGTTGCTGCACAAAATGTTTCCATTCAATTAGTTTCCCCAGCGAGTGGGGAGAAAAAATAATTCGTGAAATTGATTATGAACATCCGCTTTCCATTCAATTAGTTTCCCCAGCGAGTGGGGAGACCTCCATTATACACCCCATACAGTGCAAGCCGTCTAGAGGCCCTTTGCGAGGACTCCCAAACAAGTCTGCACAAACCCAATCCAAACCCACCTGGAAAAACACTGAAACCTTTACAGGGCAAGACATCGAAGGCTCCGACGAACGAACGTCATCACAGCCATTTGCTCCATCCCTCGCGAGTAATATTAGAAAATGACCGACCCCGGCAACTCCGTTACAGCCGGGCCCACCCCCCAAGTCTCAACATTACCCAAAGTATGCCCCGACAGAGGATAAAACCTAATGCTGTCCTCATCCAGCTTCACCAACTTGCCCAGTCGCTGCTGCAATTCTTGAAACTTGGCAGTTGGCAACACGCATTCAAAGGTAGAATATTGAACCCACTTGCCGTAACCTTTCAGCAAGTCATGCACTTTTTGCCGCCGCTTGTCAACAGGAATATCATAGACCACGATATAAAACAGCACGATCTAACGAATTTGATAAGGTTGATAAAGCTGAATGGGATTGTACGCAAAGTGCTTAAATTCTTTCACCTGTTGATTTAGCAAATCCCATTTAGGTTGACTGTCGCCAGAATTATTAGTAAAATTCTCTTCCATCCGCCGCACAAAAGCAGTCAAAAATTTGTGCCGCCCGCAATTATTGAGAAAACAGCCACTATTGCAGTAAACAAAATCTTCGTCAGCTTTCATCATGCCGTTATTCACAAGATAAAGAACCAAACTATCAATAATTGGCGCGCGAAACTCCTCAATCAAATCCGACGCCAAAGCCGCATGGCGATCCGTCCCCTGATGCAAACAAGCCGAATAAGGATCTAAACCTTGGAGTTCGATCAAACTCAACAAATGATTCCACAAAACCTGATACCCAAAACTCAGCATAGCATTCACCGGATTTCCCGGAGGGCGGCGCGATCTACTTACAAACACAAAATCAGGATGGTTCAAACACTCTTCAAAAGCCGAGAAATACTGAGCAGCACCAGCACCTTCCAACCCCATCAACCGCTCAATAGTTTCAGCTTCCCCCGCTTTTTTGATTAAATGTTCCAAACACTGAATCGCAAAAGCAATCACCTCAGAAGCTTGTCGGCGCTGCTGTCGTTGCAGGATAACCCGGCTATTTTTCAGCTTAGCTTGCACGATGCGCTGTGCCACTTGCAAGCGCTCCACAAAACCAAGCTGTTGCTGGTAGCGAGAGAGTTGCCGGTAGCCGCGCTCGATGGGAAGAATCCGGCCGTAACAGTAACCCATCCGCGAAAGATAGGCGATCGGAATATTCCGCCACAGACAAGTTCTAATAGCTTGAGTTGTGACTTGAGATTGACCAAAAATCAGAACTTGTTCGAGCAAAGGAAGCTGAACTTCACCGAGAATAACCTCCCCTTTTTTGATTACCAGCATTTCTCGGTGCAAGGAAACATAACAGCCCGGTTGCGAAACATATACAGTACGCATAAGCCAATCTTTGGGTAGCCAGAAACCGGGTTTTTGCGAAAATGCTCGTCACAGCACGAAAAAATCGTGAAAAACCCGGTTTCTTTGGTTAGTAAACCCGCCCCCACCCAATAAACTATTGCCAGAATTATCGTAGGGGCGGGTTCACCAACCATCTCTGTCGCAGAGAAAGAATTTGTAAACCCGCCCCCACCCAACAAACAATCCCCACCTATATTTTTCGCAGCTAATCAACGGTAAGGTTGATGCAGGTTATCTGTTGTGTGGGGGCGGGTTTATTGAGATTATTTGTTAGTATCAAAGGTTGTTGGTGAACCCGCCCCTACGGAATTTGGGTCAAGAGAAACCACATTATTTTTGTTGTAAATTTTGGGAATCGCCCTCAACAATCTGGGACGATCGCGCGCCAGAATCTAAGGGATTTGCGATCGCTTGAGTGCGCGAAGGTTGCAGGTAGCGAGTGATTTGGTCTGCCGTAGTCGCAGTCAAAAAAGTAGCTGCTGTCACGAGGAACGTGTTAGCAATCACCGCAGCCAATCCGAGGGGTGCGATGAGGAGGACGATCAGGGTGATGGTGCCGTTGACAAGGGCGATGGACAGGTTGCGGAGGTTGGCGGCGCGGGAGGTAGTGTACATATGTTTTTACGTTTTGTGTGGGAAAATGCTTGGTGCGCCCTGGACGCACGGGCGGTCAGAAACCGGGTTTTTTGCGAGAATGCTGGATTACAAGGCGTAGATTGGGTGAAAAACCCGGTTTCTTGGCTGTTTTTGGGGGGGATTGGGGGCTTTGGTTTAGGTTTGGAGTTCGTAGCGGGCGATCGCCCTTCCTGTTTTGCCAGATTGGGGTTAGGGGGTGTGTTCGGATTGGGCGATCGCTTTTTTCAATTTCTTATGTACTTTCACCATCACTTGAAGCCCAGTGATTCATAAGCTAGGAGGATTTAACGCTAATAGCATCAGCAACATCTTGCAATCTCTCAGCTAATTTCTGTTCAGTAAACGGAAGACCACAAAGATGAATAGCTTCAAGAAATTGAGGTTTTACGTGAGTGTTATAAGCGTCTATAACCTCAGTATTGGGGCTGTCTCGATTTCCTAATAAATACTTAACCACTTCCTCTTTTTTGACTCCTTGCAAGTTGTGCATCAGTTTATTTCGGATATCATCTTCGTATTTTCCATCTTCATTTTTGTCAATACATGACCCTTGCAATAATTGCCAAGGATTAAAATCTATCCTGAGTTTGCACAGCCATTTAAGCAAAAATTCATTTTTTTCTATTGTGTTCGGATCTCCGCTATATTTTCCTATGAATCTTTCATCGTCTACAGGGAATTGCAATTCATTTAAAGTCTCTCGTTTGAGATTATTGATTGCTCGACTTATTTCTTTTTTGGTAGAACCAGATACTGACCAGCGTGATTCCAATTCGTTATTGGTAATAAATTTCAAGCCTTCCCTCATCCATTTTATTAAATCATCGGCTTTGAAATCCTGACTCGTTCCATCAATAGACAAGGAAACTTTTCGACCCTTAATCTCATTTTTGATAGCACATTTGAGAAAAGTCTCTTGAGCCGAAGCAAGTAGCGCTATCCCTTGAAGATAATTCTCTTGCTCAAATAACTTTTCAATAAGAGTAACCGCATCAACAATCCGCTGAGTCGCAGGTTCAATATCAAATTCACTCGCTCCAGCAGCTAGAGAACGATTGAGATTGAAAAAATCGACGAGTTTTTCTAGGTCTTCAATTGCCTTATTATCTATGTCTGCCTTGATTCCCTCTAGTTCCAAAAGTTGCAAGGCTGCACCGGGAGTGCCAGATTTAATTAATCCCTTCGCCTGCTGCACCTGGATTCCCCGGAGATACTCAGAACTGTCTATCGGATCGAGTGGCTTATTCTCGTACTCATTACTAACCAGAAACTGAACTCTTTCCCCAAATCTGGCTAGACTCATAAATTGAACTGCCGAAGAAATCGCCGGAGTCCCTGCTTGATGGCTGACATATACTACTTTAGCTTCAGTTAGAATTTCACTAAATTTAATACGAACAATTTTTAGCACATGATTCCAGTCATCTAAACCTGGTGTATTTTCCCCAGGAGATAGAACTATAGGAATCAGTTCAACATCACGAAACTCTTCCTGTTCCTTAAAATAGCGTTCAATAATCGGCTGTAGTTCACAGGTATCTTGCCAATAAGCACACCTGCGTTCTTCTCTCCTTTCTTCATTAAAAAAAATTGTTTGATCTGTCACTAGAAGAATAATTTTATCAATTTTATCAATTTGTAATTGGGTAGTAAACTGATGCAGTAATGGAAACTCCAAATACTCCCAAACTTCCTCTGGTTGTTCTTTATAAACTCTGCCTAATACTCTAGATCCAACGCGATAAGGTTCGTCACTATCTTCAATAATCTGTATTGGCTTGAATGGTAATCTGTAACAATTCTGTTTCACGCTCGATCGCTCATACCAATCGCTCCAATACTCATCAGTTTTTAACTGTACATCGCTACTGCCTGTTGTAACTATCCAAATATTCATGTTTGCCTCTCTTACCAAAGTTGGATAAAATCGCTAGAATCTTTAAGAAACTTGAGAAAGTTTACAGTTTTTTCGACTTCTTCTTCTTTGCCCGATCGATTAGGAAAAATAGTCAGCAGTTCAACGTACTCTCCCCGATCAATAAGTTCCTCGCCTTCTTTTCGATAACGGGGATACATACGATGCCAAATCCGCCCGATTTGCGTTTTAGGTTCGCGATCATTATTGCTTGACCAACCTGTGAGTTCGGATGCTTTGATCGAATTTTCACCTTGATAAGCTCGATGAAACCAGGCGATCGCATGGCAATCACCTGCATTTTTAGCAATCCGTCCCCAAACTTCTACATTTCCTTTTCGCCATGCTTCCCGAATATTATCGCTAGGTGGATTAATGGGATACCTACTTTTTTTCAAAAAGTCTAAATCTTTCCTCACTACAATTGTTTTTGTGATTCGATATAAATCATCCAAAAATTTAGTAATGTCTTCTAGTGTTTGAACAGGAATATAGCGCGAAATAGATGATTCGGCGAATTGCCAATGACAGCCAATCATCGGGTTAATGTTTTGCCTCTGAGAATTGGTTAAATAGCGTGGAAATTCCGTAGAATGAGAAAATAATCGGTGATCGACTCTCCGCCAAGACTTACCAAACCCACCCAACAGCATCGCAAACTTGACAAGTTGTGTTGTCCAAAAACCTAAAGTCTTGCGATTCTCCTCTGACATCTTTTTTTGCATCATTAAAAGATGAAGAGAAGAGTTGCCTGTGTCATAAACAGGCATTTCGATCTGATTCCTATTGCCCTGATATTTATAAATATCCTCAAATAAATCTGGCGCAGTGAATGCTATACCGAGCAAGCCAATAATTGAATTTTCACCTTCAAACCCACCCCAAAATTGTTTCGTCAAGCGTTCTGCTGTTACATCATCAGTTATGCCACTAAACAATCGGCGTGTATGACCGCGTAAAGCAGCTTTAAAGATATTAGGACGAAATTCTCCTACATTATTAATTCGTTTAGAGGTTAACCCCTGTCCTTGTAAGCCAATAGTCAAAAGCCTGTTCTTTTTGTGTGTTTTGATTTGACCGTATCCAGCACTAACTCTAGAGCCAATTCCCCGTTCTAATGCAATTTGCCAAATTTCCCAAATACGAGTCCATTCAGGATCGTTTTCTGGAATTGTTGTACAGGAGATGCCAAAAATTAATGTTGGCTCATAAAGCGAAATTTGAACTAAGGCGCTATGACTCGATCCATCCTTAACCTGCCAATCTTCTTGGGGATGAACTACATCTACCAGGGAACTATCTAACCATTCAACATTTTGAGGATAACCACCATGAAATCGGAGAATCCCAGGATGCAGTTCAACATCGTTATGTTGACTGCCACAGTACCTCAACCTTTCTGCTTGAGACGTGCAAGCCCTGCGGAAAGCTCCTTTCATACTGGAACCTGGAAAATATGCCCATCCTCTTTCTCCAATAACTGGACGAATTACTCCTCCATCCTGTCCGCTATTCGTCACCATGCGCCAGGTGAAAGTGTATTCTCTCGTCTGGATGGACTTGTCAAAAACCGGTGCATCACCGGCATCACAACCTTTCTGCCATTGATCTACCCAGTCATAGGCTTGTTGTTGCGATCGCCCCGTTCTTCTCAAATCTTCTATTTTCTGAATTTGCGATCGCCCGCTTACTTGAGCCTGAAACATCAGTGGAATATCATCACTATCTGGCATCTGTCAAACCTCCTACTCCGTTTTTAGGTTTCTTGTCTCCATTTCTCGGTTTCTTATAACGCTGTGTCCACCAAACCATGCTGTCGCAAAGTTCTGTAAGGACTGATAGTGCTATTTTGCGTTGCTCAATGTCAAAATCCCAAAGTTTATTTGCCATTGTTTTAATAGCAGCAGTATCATTCGGTTGAACCAGATCGTTAGGAATAGTGATGCCTGCATCCTTCATGATTGTGCAAAGGGTTGTCCAGGTTTCTTTCCAGAACAGAGCTTTATCCTTATCCTTGCTTTCTCGCTCCAGGCGCAAATGTTCTCCCCAAAATCTTTCTAGCCCATAGGCAGTCGCCATCCGCATTTTATGGCTTTCACCTAAGACATCCTTTTTATCACGGAACTTTAGCACTAAATCGTGGGCAAGCCGATCGATTATATAAGGTTTTAAACTCATGATTTTACCTCCTATTGTTCAGTTTTATTGGGTACAATATTCTTCAATGTGATTTCACAATTGCCAAACCCAATCGACTCCAAACCACCCAGATATAGCTCATTAGTTTCACTCTCTTTATCGAATGGTTGCCAGGGTTTAATTGAAGTATTGCGGATGGCAATAGGGAACACCATAATCGTGCCTTCCGGTAAAGCTTCGGTATTGAATAAACCACCTCCATCAACGCGCTTTTCATCATCTTTCAACCGCACTCGGCTCTGACGATAAAGTGCCATATCGTGAATCATGCCAATTTCATCGTCTGCAACTACAACCGCCGGCAATTCTTCACCAAGGGGAAACCACGCAGACAAATCTGTTTTCCCTTTTGTTAACTCCAAAAAGCCGAAATTGAAAAATAGCTTCTTTTTCGTGTCAATATTTAGAGGTTTTACAGTTTCAGAACCTGTGTATTTGAGATTGTCAATAAAAGATGACTTGAGGTCTTTAAGCTTTGTCCCATCCTTAAGAGTCACGAATTCCCCCGCAATGCGTTGATAGCGTTTCAGAAGTTTAGGACTGCTAACCCAAACAATCGGTTGTCCTGGACAAAAAACAGGTATCCATAACAACGAAGCATATTCAAACTTGATGATTGCTTCAGTCGTCGAATCTGAAAGTTCCGAATCTGCTGAAGTACCATACCAAAAGTTTTCATCAATTTTTTTTGGAGGTTCAACCTTTAATTCTTTAGCTTTTTTCTCTAACCAATTGAGTCTAGATAAGCGCTTCTCCTGACCATTATCTAGAACCTCAACTATTTCTCGTTCCGATGGCTCTGGAATATTTATTTTCAGAGCCATTAGCGTTTTCTCCAGCCACATTTGACGTTTGGGACGCATCTCTGAGCGAAAGCGACCTCGCAGAGAACTACCAGGAATAATGCCTGTCTTGGTAAACTGATCGCGGAAAATCAGATTCAAATTACCGCTTTCCTCTCCGGCTGTAGCACCTACGTGCAATGGAGCCAAAGTTTCAATAATGCCATAGCCCTTGTGATACATTACGCCACTCCTTGAATTTTCACGGGTAAACACAACCCACAACCCACTTTCTTTAACAATGATTTTTGTGGTAGCGAGTCTTCTTTTTTGAGTAATCCTGCTTCAAACCAAGCACCTGGAAACTCCCACCAAGTCTTATCCAAAGCTTTCTTAAACACATACACACTACCTACTGGAACTGCGTATCGCCCTCTACCTAACTGTCCTCCTTGCCCTCGCCGCCCCTGCTCAGTTTTTTGGTTTCCCATACGATAGCGATAGGGTACGGCTTTATCCGTCAGCATTTTCAGTCCACATCTAGGAAACTCATCATGTTTGGGATAGCGGTAGGACAATTTATTAGAACCCCAAAGCCCTGGAGTAATGAGCGCACAAGCGTGTTTAATTTTATTATCTGGATGAAGTAACTGATTGATGGTGCTATCTGGTGTCAGGGGATGATTAGCAATCTCGACCATGTGTCCTTCTCCACCAAAACGATACCAGCCGTCTGGTAGTGCATAGGTTGATAGGTAGACTAAACAATAGTCTTCGTCCATTTGAACAGCATTCTCTAGGAACAATCCGTCTTGATCCATTACATGACGCTCATCATCTTTCATTTTGGGATGGAGAAATGAAACATATTCCCAAGGCACTTTCCGGGCTTCTTTGTTCTTGCGTATCGCAGAAGTTGAACGTTCCCAGGCATTAATACTTATCCAAGAACAGTCTGGTTCAATATCTTTCTTCTTTGGATCTGCATTACGTTGCCAGTGCTGCTTTTCGTCTACAAACCATTCATCTTCATCTTGTTTCTCAAGTGAAATGATTCGATGTCTCGGCATAGGCACGTAAAAAGTTTCAGGCTTATCCCGCTCTGCCCAGAATGGTCCTGCGACATACAAATGTTGAGTTAATTCATCATGCTTGGCGATACTTTGTTGTGTTGTATGATTTGTGCTAAAAAACAATCCTGATAGAGTGGCAGCATCAGGTGGGAATTTCGCACCGGCTCGCCCTACTAAGTTCTCTGGTGATAGAAATGCTCCGGCACTGCCATACATCAATCCCAAAGGTGAAACAGTAATTAGGTGTTGGAACATAGCTGCCATCCTACTTGAATTAAATCATCAATCCACTGTACTACTGTTAGAGGGTTGTTATCTCCTGCGATGTAATTCCAACGCTCACGAGGTGGATTTTTACTAATGTTTTCAGCGGCATTGTCAAAGTAGTAGTTTAGAAAATTAATGGCGAGGTAATCATCAATTTTCAGCTTGTCAGTTTCAACGAGATGAATAGCATGACGCGCTTTCAGTTCCGCCCAATCATTGTAAATATGAGTCCAATTTGGTAAATACTTTGAATCTTGACCTCGACATTCCCATTCAGGGTAAGTCTTACCATCCCGATCGCGATATTTCGTCAAAATATCCAAGTAATCCCAAGGACAAGTCCACTGCACAGACTGACCGCTATTGAACACCACCCGAATCGTGACTCTCTTTCGCCCCAAGCTTTTTGCCCGTTTCTGTGCTTCCCGACAGTGCTGCAAAATATCGCGTTGCGGTACACTGTGTCCAGCCCAAACAAAACCAACGCTTACCGTAATATCTTGTCCATGCTGATTCCACTGTTTGTTCAATCCCATTAACCACTTGAGTGCTACTGAAGTAGATATCGGTGATTTTGGATTTTTGCTGTAAATGACTCCCAAAAAATCATCACCGCCGGCATAAACAACTCGCCCTAATTCACGGGGAAAATCATGTTTGAAATCTATACCCCACTTCCGCATTTTGTCACTGAAGTCTCTAAGCGGTTTTGTATCATTAGAATCTTTGACAAGCTCTTTTAGTTTCTTACCAACTTCATCGCCATCTCCCATAAACCAACCCGTCCAATGCCCTGGTTGATTTGGTTGAGGTAATCTAACCATTTCCGAGAAACTTTTAATGTAAAACTCCTTAGCTAAATGTTCTCCAATATCGTCATAGCGAGTTACTAACCGTTTTACTAACTCAGGAATACTCAGCTTCTCACTTGAGTCGAGAAATTTACCTTCAAATTGACCATCAATAGAAGTTTCTAAAGCTTGGGATAACCGCTGATAAAAATCTTTCTGTTCTTGTGTTTCTTTGGGAGTGAGCGATCGCCCTGGTTGATCTCCTTTGCTCAATGGTTTACCTAATTGATGCCACGCGATCGCATCCGTCCCAGTCAAACTTGAACTCTCACCAATCCAATTAATAGCTGTCCAATCCCGCTTCAGCTTGCGGCGTTCTAAATCCCGCATTGCTTCATCAGGTTTTTTACCAGTCCCCCAAAATACTTCCCAGGTATAACTGCCCCAGCGTTCCCATTCGCCTTTTTGTCGCCCTTTCTGCTCATCTGTCTGTGACCAATGATACTTTTCAGCCGGTACGTTCTGTTCTACCCATGTTCGGCAAACCTCCAACACTTTTTGCCACTCATCTAAGAGAGTTTTCCGTACAGTATCTCGATCGAACACCTTGTCGCCTCTAACTAGGATTCGGTTTGGCATTCCTTCTTTAACATTAGGAAGTCCTGGAGAAATGACCTCGAAGCCAAGGCACTCTGCCTTTTCCACAAGTTTAGAACTCAGATAAGACAAAATCAGAGAAGCCCCAAACAAATCTCGGAGTTTGCGGGATTTCTCGATAAAGCCTTGCACGGGGGCAAAACTAATCGCAGTGTATTCAGACATAGATTCAATTTGTCAGGCGGGCCATACCCACCGAAGTGCTGCTGTGTCCCGAGTAGCCAACTGCTTGAGTCCGACTGAACTTACTGTACCAGCAGAGCTGGTTGCATTTCTACAATTTCACAATATTTATCAAAATTGTTTCAAAGTCTAAAGGTTTGTAAATAGTAGTTTTCAGGCAATTCTATATTCTTATGTCAATATTGTCTTTTACTTGATTTTTCCGCAACTTACCCACAGCCCACCTCATGGCAAAAAACCCAACCCCTCACCCCTACGCCGACAAACTGACGTTCGATCGCATAATGCTGCTAATTGCCACATTAGTAAACCATCCCGGCATCGGATACAGCGACACCGAAACATCGGACGGCAAATATCGCGATGCTTTACTAGAAGTCCGATCGCAATTGCAGAAAATAGCTGCCGCCTCCGGCATCGAATTTCCCGAAAACTATCCCGCAACTCCCACAATCCGCAAAGACTTAGAAACCTTGCGTAACTACGGAATACTGGATAAAAGAATGTATCGATCCGGCTACTATCTCGGCACCGGTGCAATGACTCGCGAAGAATTGCAAGTAGCATTTCAAGCACTCGCATCCCAAGCAAAGCATCAGGGAAATGCCCAAGTGCGCCGAATTTACGAAAAACTAACAAAACTGTTGCGCGGATTGGATATCGAACTCAAAGGCGAATTGTTTTATCCGGTTCGACAACACCTGAATCGTGCTATTATCTACACCGATCCTGTCGAAATGATCGATCGCCAAAACAATCAGCATACGCTATTTCACAAATTAGAACTCGTTGAAACAGCAATCGTGCGGGGACAGGCGATCGAACTTTACCGTCAAAGCAACTATTACGGCAAAAGCCATACTGGCTTCCGGCGAATTTGGCCCCTGCAACTGATTTATCACGACATCGCCTGGTACCTGATTTGCCAAGATTGCGACAGCGGGCATTTGACCGTAGAACGAGTCAACCGCTTTAGTGACCACTGCGAAATTATCGATCGAGAAGGGCGCGGTTTAGCCGCACAGGAACAAAACTTGAAAATAGCTCAAAAGTTGTTAAAAAATGGTTGGGGGCTGTACTTGGGTAAACCAGAGCAACAGCAGGCTGAATTGGAGGGTACGCTGAAGTTGCAAAAAGTGAAGGTGCGATTTTTTGAGAAAGTAGTAGGATTTATTCTTGAGGGCGATCGCCGACATCCGCGACAAAAGATTAAGGAAGGGCCGCGAGATAGTTCTGGCAACCTGCTGTATGTTGATTATTGGATCGATTTGCCCGATCGCTCGCTCAACGAATTTAGCCTGTGGGTGAACAAGCATATGGATAGCGCGCAAGTGCTTTCGCCGCCGAGTTTGGTGGAAAAACACCGACAAGCAGCCAGAGATTTAGCCGCGAGATATCGCTGATCCGGTGCGTCGCTGCTCGAAAAGTCGATCGCGCTTTCGGGAGTTTTCGATGGCGACGCACCCTACGATTCCAAGTTATAGATTTTCCCGAACCCAATTTCTCAAAGCTTGAATAGCCTGGGTTCTCCCAGCAACTTGACTCTGGTGAGCGTATTGATTCACCAGTTCAACAATCGGGATATTGGGAAAAGTAGGACTCACATCAGACTCAATATATTGTTCTGCTTCCAAGACATTAATTTGTAGCCCTCGTCGCGCGTACCGCCAAAGTTCAGGTACTCCGAGAATTTGATAATTATCCAACTGCGTGCGAGAGGTGAGATCGATTTCTATAGCTAAGTCTGGCGGCGGATCGACACTCATATCGAGGCGATTCTTACCGATAACCGCTGCTTGATTTTGAATGTAAAAACAGTTATCCGGTTCCACAGCCTGACTCATGCGTTCGTTTTTTAAAGTTGTCGAACCCAAGGACTCAAATGGTATTTGTCGTGCTTCCAACAAAATTTTTACCATATCGCCAATAATTTCCTTGGCTTTTTCATGTTCGGGTAGAGGAACCATAATTTCTAACCGTCTGTTACTATAGGAAAGTCGGGAAGCACGACGTTCTCCCAATTCCGCTAAAATACTTTCAAATTGTTGCCAACTCACATCCTCAACCAGTAATTGCTGACCCGGTTGAATGCTCAATTGTCTTAACTCCAATAGCATAATTGTTCATCCTATTGTTTGTAGTGAGGATTTCAGTCCTGAATTGCTGCTATAAAAAACCAAGAAAGGACTAAAGTCCTTACTACGAACAATACGTTTGTAGTCAGGACTTTAGTCCTTTTTTTTGCTAACGACTTGCAGCCATTAACAATTAACAATTATCTAGATTTTTCCAACACTAGATTTTTCAGGTGCAGCGCTTTCGGCAGTTTTGCCATTTTTGCTATGCCCGTTACCGTTACCGTTGCCGTTGCGTGGTTGGATAACTCCATAGCCGCCGTGAGTCTTGCGTTCGTAGAGCACGTTAATTTCGCCTGTTTCCGCATTGCGGAACATATAGAAATCGTGATCGATAACCTGCAATTGTTCCAAAGCTTCTTGCACAGTCATTGGAGGCATGGCAAAATATTTAGTTCGCACTACCTCGGCTGGTAGTTCGGGAGTTCGATCGCCAATCAAATCTGCTACTACAGGATGTTCTTCAACTGCCGTAACCGTTTTGACACTACTCTGGGTCTTATTGTCGTGGCGTTTTTCCTTAAATTTCCGCAGTTGACGAGCTATCTTGTCGGCGACCAAATCGATGCTGGCATAAAGGCTTTCCGTGCTTTCTTCAGCCCGAATCACGCTGCCGTTAGCATAGATAGTCACCTCAGCAGTCTGCTTAGGATTGATCCTGGGGTTACGAGCCACCGATAGATGAATGTCCACTTCCGTAGTCAAAGTTTGAAAATGGCTGACTGCCTTTTCCACCTTTTGATTTACGTACTCGCGAATCGCATCGGTGATTTCTATATTTTTACCCTGGATAACAAGCTTCATAGAGCTCCCTCCCTTCTGTAACGTGGGTATAGTTTATACAATAGCACCATGTATTCTAGAAAACACTCATCTTACAAATCTTTTTTTATCTGTTGACAATTCTTGATTTTAACTGCGCCAATGTTCCGTAAAAACACTCTTGATTTTTTTCATGCTTTCCCCTCTCAGCCATAAACCTCTGATCCCTGAACCGTGCTTGCTCCTCGATTGGGGACTTGTGCCCTACTCCCAAGCTTGGGAAATCCAGCAACAACTCGTCCAAGAGCGTCGCGACAATCCAGATTTGCCGGATGTGCTGATTTTGCTGGAACATCCGCCGGTTTATACTTTGGGGCTGGGATCGAAGTTGGAATTTCTGAAGTTTGACCCGAGCCAAACTCATGCGGAATTGCACAGAGTTGAGCGGGGCGGCGAGGTGACTTACCATTGTCCGGGCCAGTTGGTGGGCTATCCGATTTTAAATTTGCGCCGCCACCAGCAGGATTTGCACTGGTATTTGCGGCAGTTGGAGGAAGTGCTGTTGCGGGTGCTGGAAGTATTGGGGCTCGAGGGTGCGCGGGTGCCCGGAATGACTGGGGTGTGGGTGGATGGGTGCAAGGTAGGCGCGATCGGGATTAAAGTCAGTCGCTGGATTACGATGCACGGTTTTGCTCTCAATGTTTGCCCGGATCTGGCAGGTTTTGGGCAAATTGTACCTTGCGGGATTCCCGATCGACCCGTTGGCAGTTTAGAGCAATTTATACCGGGAATTGAGGTCGATCGAGTGCGATCGATCGTTGTCGCTGAGTTTGCTCGCGTTTTTGGGGTGGAAATAGTGCGATCGGTAGATGCAGACGGCGGTTGAAACCAGGTTTACAAAAACGAAGACGGCGGTTGAAACCAGGTTTACAAAAACGAAGACGGCGGTTGAAACCAGGTTTACAAAAACGAAGTCTGCCTCCGCAGACTGAAGAAAAGAACGTAAATTTAACCTTTGGTTTTTCAACCCGCGGAGGCGGGTTTTGCCTGTGTAGACGCGAATTCTATTCGCCGTCTTATCTTAAAACGGAATCGGATCGTAATCGGGATTGTCAGCTTCGTTAGAGGAACCTGACTTGCGATCGGACTCAGAAGACTGATGCGAGTTCCAATCCGAACTAGACGGGCGGTTAGCAGGGGCTGGAGCGCTGTTAGAACTGCGACCTCGGGAACTCATGGGAACCACATTGCTCGGCACATTAGCCGGGGCGGTATCGCGAATTTGAGCGGGTTCGGGGGCGGTTCTAGCTGCGGGTGCAGCGCTCATCGCATCAGCGCCGAGAGTGTAAATTCTTTGAGCTGTCAGTTCAGCGCGCTTTTCTTTCATACCATCTCTGTCGATCGTATTCATACCCAGCCGCCCTTCAATAATCACGCGATCGCCCTCGTGATATTTGTCGTGAATTTCTTGAGCTAAATTGCCCCATCCTATCACCTTTAAATGTTCCGGCGGATCTTCAGGTTTTGGGCCGGGAAACTGCACCAGCATCTCAGCGATTGGAACTTGATTTTCCGAAGTATAACGGAGTTGCGGTTGTTGAATTATTTCCGCCATTAAAATGCAGCTATTCATAACTTAAATGGGAGTTGGGAATTGGGAATTGGGCATGGAAAATTGGGCATTTGGCCTTGGGGATGAGTTAGTTGTTGGTTGTTAATTGTTGGTTGTTGGTTGTTGTTAAAATTCAATAATAACGAATAACAACTAACGAATAACTAATAACTAATAACTAATAACAACTAACAACTAACAAATAACCGATTACCCGTTACCAAATTTATCTTGTCGAACCGCCGCCTCGCTTTGGGTGACAAAATCGTGAACGAGGGCGCGGTACTCCTTCAAAGTTTCAGAGACCCAATCTCGATCCTCGCTGTTGGCGAAGATATGAACGGTGGGTTCGCTAGCATCGGGCAAAACTAATAGCCAATTGTCGTCGCTGTAGTTAAAAATCTTCACTCCATCTATTAATTCTAAACGATCTGGCGAATGAGTTTCTACCAAATGCCGCATTAGGGAACCTTTGACCGTCCAAGGACAGCGGACGCTGTAACTGCGGTGGGTGACGCGGGGAAGTTCGGCTTTGATCTGTCCGAGCGATCGCTCCTGAATCGTCATCATTTCTATCACTTTAGCAATGCAGAACATTCCGTCAAAGCCGGGATGCAACTGCGGGAAAATAAAACCCATATTACCGCTACCGCCCAAAACCACATTCGGGTTCCTGTTAGAGGCTTCCATCAATGCAGTTGGGTTTGCCTTAGTGCGGATTACCTTGCTTTGATAGCGGCGGGCGATCGCCTCCACCGCAGAAGACGCATTCACCGGCACTACTACTGTACCTCTGGGATGAGAAGTCAGCATCAAATTTACCATCAGCGCCGTCAGCATTTCCCCGCGAACCGCGATTCCCGACTCGTCTACCAAAATGAGCTGTTCCCCGTTGGCCGATACCTGCACGCCAAAATTAGCGCTGAGCGCTTTCACCACCCGGCCGAGTTGGTCGAGCAAATATTCCCGTTCCCCGTTGCTCAGAGAAGTCTGTTTGAGACTGGCATTGAGCACCACCGCATCGCAGCCGAATTTGGCGAGCATTTGTGGCAGAATGGCTCCGGAAACCGCGTAAACGTAATCGATTACCACCTTAGAATTGCTGTAACGAATGGCCTCAACATTCATCTGCCGCTCAAACATCCGGTTGTAAACGTCGAGAGCTTGGTTAAAGTACGACATCTCTCCAATTTCCGGAATCAGAGCCCTGCGCAAATCTTCCTTAAAATAAGCGCCCTCGATTTTTTTCTCAGCTCCTTTAGTAATATTGATGCCTTTGATATCGAAGAATTCAATTAAAATGTGGTCGGAGCGATCGGGCGAAATGCGAACGTGAATGCCGCCAGCAATTGAGATCGTAGACGAAACCGTGCGCGCGATCGGAATTGCCGTCGATTCCAAATTGACCACATTAATTCCCACCGACATCAAACCCGCAATCAAAGACCTCGAAACCATCCGCGAAATACTGCGCTGATCGCGAGAAACCGATACCGAAGCCCCGGTTTTCAAAGTCGAGCCGTAAGCCGCGCCCAATTTCACCGCAAATTCCGGGGTAATATCCACATTTGCTAGTCCTTGAACGCCGCGCTGGCCGAACAAATTCCGCTTCGCTTGTTCTCCCCAAATTAAATTTTGATTTAACAGAGCGCCGGATTCAATATTTTTGCTCGGCCAGACGCGCACGCTAGGGCCGATTTGCGCTTCTTCTCCCACAATCGACATTGAACCGACGACAGCACCTTCGAGGACGTGGGCGCGCCTGTCTACGCGGGTACTGCGGCAAATCACGCAGGCTCTGAGGTGAGCGTCTTCGCCGATAATTGCTCCATTCCAGACGATCGGACGTTTGAGGTTAGCATCGGCCCCGACTGTCACATTATCTCCGATTACTGAACCCGCGTTAATTTTGACTCGGGCTCCTATTCGGCAATTGTTGCCGATCATCGCCGGTACTTCGACGATCGCGCTATCGTCAATAAAAGTATTTTGACCTACCCAAAGTCCCGATCGCACTTCGTCGTAGTAGGTCAAATCCAGTTGTACCTTTCCCCGCAGCGCGTCGTACTGAGCTTCCCGGTAAACATCAAGCTGGCCGACATCGCACCAGTAACCCTCGGCGATGTAACCGTACATCGGCTCGTTTTTTTCCAGCAGCAGCGGAAACAAGTCTTTCGAGAAGTCACACTCCTGATTGGCCGGCAGGTAGTCCAATACTTCCGGTTCTAAAATATAAGTGCCGGTATTGACGGTATCGGAAAAAATTTCGCTGCTAGAAGGCTTTTCCAGAAAGCGGCTGATGCGGTAATTATCGTCGGTAATCACCACCCCAAATTCCATCGGGTTGGGAACGCGAGTTAAAATTAACGTGGCTTTGGATTGCTTGCTGCGGTGAAATTTGATAGCTGCGGTCAAGTCTAAATCTGTGATGCTGTCGCCACTGATGACTATAAAAGTTCGATCGAGCAATTCCGCAATATTTTTGACACAACCGGCCGTACCCAGCGGTTGGTCTTCCTCCACAGCGTAGGTCATTTGAACGCCAAACTCTGCCCCATCAGTAAAATATTCCCGCATCACATCGGGAAGGTAGTGCAGCGTGGCAATAATTTCCGTAATATTGTGCCTTTTTAGCAAATTTATAATGTGTTCTGCGATCGGGCGATTCAGAATCGGCACCATCGGTTTAGGTAAATCGCACGTCAGGGGTCTGAGCCTCGTTCCCGACCCCCCAGCCATCAGCACTGCACGCATAAAATCCTCCTTGCTTAGAAACCTCTCTACCGTTATTGTCCGCTAGAAAAAGCTTGCCTGCTGTAACTTGTGGGGCACTAACTATCAGTGTTAATTATCTTTGAGTTATCGCGCGTCTCTGAAATCCCCGAAAGCGAGGTCGTCCCTCAACCGCAACCGATTTCAACCGAATTAGGATTTGCCACATCGACTTTTCGCAGAAGTCGCTTCTTGCTTGCACTCTGAAAGCTATGTTCTGGCTGATACTTTTAACCGTGCCCGACAGCTAGGATGCTCTTAATTACCGAACTTCCTTTCATCCGTTACATCCCGTACATTGGTCTTTGGCAGAACTTCCTGTCATCCGTGACATCGGTTACATCCCGTACATTGGTCGTTGGCAGAACTTCCTGTCATCCGTGACATCCGTTAAATAATCCCTTACCGAACTTGCTTCTGCTATATTTTTAAGTTTCCCACCAGCGGGGATTTTGAAGTCTCTAGCTGAAGGTAGAATTGCTACAGGTATCGGTGCGCCAGGGGGGCTGAAAAATGATAGATTAAGAGTAGCGATGCAGGCTCGCTGACTCAAAATCCAATCAGTCGCTTAGGGGGTTATTTGATGGAACCGTTAATTGGATTGGTGTTGCTAGTCGCTTACGGCGGGGGGAGCTGGAAATTTTGGAATGGTTTCGATCGCACTAACTTCGACAGAAGTTTCGCAAATCGGCTGAAACTGTCGCTGCTCTGGCCCGCGTTAATTTTTAATAAGCCTTACCGCCAAAACTTTACAAAAGCACTCAAAGGCTCTAGAAGGTAATTAAAGAATGTCTAAAAAGTCCGATCGTCCAGTTGCAAATCAAGAGCAGACTTGGTTTGCCAAAGAAAAATCAGATAGCTGGCAAGTTTTATTATCGCAGGTGGCATCTCGGTTCGATCGCGAATACCGAGGAGAAGCATTCGCCTTACCCGAAGAAGTCGAATCAATGCCAATTTTCCTAGAATCAGTCGCCGGAACACTCCAAGCAAAAACAGTATCTCCCTTCTGGAAACTTGCCAAACCCCAAAAAAACCAGCGCTGTTTAGACATTGGCTGCGGAGTCAGCTTTCTGATTTACCCTTGGCGGGAATGGGAAGCATATTTTTACGGTCAAGAAATCAGCAGCGCAGCCAGAGACGCATTAAATGCTCGCGGCCCTCAGCTCAATTCTAAGCTGTTCAAAGGAGTAGAATGGGCTCCCGCTCACAAGTTAAATTACGAAGAGGATCAGTTCGATTTATGCCTCGCTACAGGCTTTAGTTGTTACTATCCCATAGAGTATTGGAGTACAGTCATGGGAGAAGTAAAGCGGGTACTAAAACCGGGCGGTCATTTTGTGTTTGATGTCCTCAACCCCAATGCACCTCTAGCAGAAGATTGGGCAATTCTGGAAACTTATCGAGCCGGGGAAGTATTTTTAGAGACAATAGAAGATTGGGAAAAAGTAATTAAAGCGGCTGGCGCTAAAGTAGTAAAAAAGCAAAGCGGCGACTTATTCCAAATGTATAAAATTCAATACAATTGAGAGGGAATTGGGAATTGGGAATTGGGAATTGGGAATTGGGAATTGGGAATTGGGAATTGGTAATGGGGAATTGGGAATTGGGAATTGGGAATTGGGAATTGGGAATTGGTAATGGGGAATTTTTGATATCAACTCCCGTTAAAGTAGGTGCGTCAGCAACTAGAAATTGGTTGGAGAAGCAAGAAATATGGCAACTAATACCAGTTTAAAAAAAGAATGCAACTGTAGGTAATCTCCAAACCATTACGAAATCAGTCATTCCCAATCTCAAATCGAAAAATGGAAAATCTCAAATCTCAAATGGTATGACGCACCCTACGAATACTTTTACCTTCGACCTCAGAAACCCGGTTTCTGAGTGTATTTCTGGTCACTCAATGCAAAACTCGTAGAAACCGGGTTCCTCCCCCATGAGCGTCAGACATGAAACTGTCGGAAGTGTGGATACTTATAGCACTTAAAAAAGCCTGCAATTGCGACCCACAGCGAGAAAGTAGAAAGTAGGGTGCATCAGCAACTAAAAATTGGTTTCAGCAGCAAATATAGAACTGACGCACCCTAAAAATACTTTTACCTTCGACCTCAGTTAAGAAAGTAGAGTGCGTCAGCAAGTATAAATTAGTTTGAGAAGCAACAAATATCGAAGCTGACGCACCCTACTAACTCATGAACAATTAATTATCGGTAGCAGGAGAAGGCGCAGGAGACGGCGACACTTCGGGGGCGTTCGTTGGCGCAGATGAGGGCGAGGGGGACTCTTCGGGGGCGTTCGTTGGCGCAGATGAGGGCGAGGGGGACACTTCGGGGGCGTTCGTTGGCGTAGCTTCAGGTGAGGGCGACACTTCGGTGGCGTTCGTTGGCGCAGGTTCGGGCTGCGGGGACTCTTCGGCGTTCGTTGGCGCAGGTTCGGGCTGCGGGGACTCTTCGGGGGCGGGCTGCGGTTGAGGAGAAGGCGACTGTTCGGCTGCTGGTTTCGGTTGAGGTGAGGGCGACGGTTTGGCGGCGGGCTTTGGTTGAGGTGAGGGCGACGGTTTGGCCCCTGGTTTCGGTTTGTTTGAGGAGGCCGGCGGCTTCTCAAACTGCGGTTTCGCGGAAGCAGGGGCTGGGGAGGGCTCGCCTGTCGGGTTGGGTTCTGTCGGGGCTAGCGCGGGAGGTTGTGGGGCTGTTGGTTTGGGTTTCGTTGGGGTGGTGGATGGGGTGACAGGAATGCCCCTGCAAACTTTTTCGTCGTATTTAAACTCGACAGCCAACTGGTAAAGCTTGTGGGTGCTGGCTGCTGGAAATGTTAGAACAGGGTTAATAATCGCTGTTTTAGCCGCATTATCGAGAATACCGTAACCTGTGGGGACGATCGCCTGAGGTTCAGCCTTGAGCAAACCTTGAGGGTTGACAACTGCTCCGAAAACTGCTACTCCTTCGAGTTTTTGCGAGCAAGCTTCTTGAGGATAAGCGACATTCACAGGAGTCGGCGCCGTCATTTCCAAGTCGGGGTAAGCCTTTTTGAATCTCTCAAATAAAGCTACATAGGTATTTGCAGCAGCAAGCTGCGTCTCTCTGTCGTTAGGTAAGTTTGAACCCGGAACTCCCTGCTGTTCTAGCTGTTGCTGTCCCTGGTCAAATTGTGCCCTCCTGATTCTTTCTTCGGGAGTTTCCGAGATCAGATTCCGTTTATTCGGATCTTTTTGAGTCAATTTTGGAGATCCATCGGGGCCGGAATTCCTGCCGCCAATTGGGAATTCCGGGGTAAATACTGGAGCTCCGTCTGGAAATATTGGGAGTCCCCCTCTACTGGCTATAACCTTTTTGAGTGTCTCCGCTTCATCTTCCGGTGGCCCGCCGGGAAGTTGGGGTAATCCTGTCACTCCTGGTGGCGGCGGTGAGATATTGCGATCGAAATTACCGGGTAATGGCGGGAAAATCAAGCCGCTGGGAGGCACTTGCGGGATGACAGTTGGTGTTGACAGGGAGGGGGCTTGAAGAGTTGGAGCTGGAGTTTTGCTCGGCGGCGGGGCTGTTGGGGCTGTGAAGGGGGGGAGAGGGGAAGGAGGGAGAGGGGAAAAAAATCCAGGAGGGGGCATTCCCGGCGGCAGGGCGGGCAAGTTGATGGATTCAGGTGCGGGGGGCAAAGGGGGGGCTAACTTGGGCGAAGCGGGAAGGGGAACTGGTGCGACGAGGGAAAACGGCGTATTGGATGGTCGCGGTGGTATGGCTTGTGGCAGGCGGCCGGCTTCTGCGGGAGTTAGCTCTACCAAGCCGACGGAACCGGGGATATTTTTTGAGGAATTTCCGCCATAGATTAGGTTTGAGAGCGTCGGGGCGCTGACTCCGAGCGCTCCGTGAATGCCGACAGAAGCTAGGGCTGCCCACCAAAAAGGCTGGCGCAGCGGTTCGGAAAGGGTGTTGGCTAGGGAGGATGAGTCAGTCATGACCATAGGGAATGGGGAAGGGGGAATTGGGGAATTGGTAATTGGTAATGGGGAATTGGTAATGGGGAATTGGGAATTTGAAGTTAATAGTTATTAATTGATATTTTTTTATTTAGAGTGATTTTAAACGTGGCTGTTGGGCAATTCAAAGGTATAATTTTAGCACGATCGCCCTGGAAGTTGCCCGATCGACCTTGATGACAATTCATGGGCCCAAAACTGAACCAAATTTATTAAACACGATCGACAAGTTCGATCGATCGGCGTTTCCAATTCGGTTACACCATCAAAAAACTGATCTATTGGCTGCCAACTCGGCCCGCGGCCGGTGGGCCCGCCCAAAAATGAGTACCGTGCCACCTACACGAGCAGGGCTGGTCGATTCTCAAAATTTTAGACTACTGTTCCTGCTCGGGTGATTCACGGAGCTGCAAGTAAATCGAAACATGGAAAATCGAAACATGGAAAATCGATCGACGGATTCACCAGCGATAGCGGTATGTTTTAAAAGGAGCTCCCTCGATGCTCAGCAAGTCGATCGGATAAATTGGAGCGCCGCTTGCCATATATTGAAACATTTCCCGAACTTCCTCTCCCCGCAGCGACAACTGGTCTAACTCTTTGAGAGAATACCAACCAGCACATAAAGTATACTCGTCCGGCTTGCTCTTGGGTGGCGTCTTGTCTTCAGGACGAGCCACAAAAATCACCCTGAGGCGCACATTGCCCCTAGGCATCACCGTATGCTCTACCCTGAGAATTCCCTCCACGATCACAGAAATGCCCGCTTCCTGGACGGTATTGCGCACAGCAGCTTCGAGCAAAGTCTCGCCTTTTTCCACTCGCCCTGCTGGGAGATACCACTGCTGCTCGTACTTGCGCTCTTGCACCAATAGAAAACGGTCTTCTAAGTGAACGACAACTAGGGTAAAATACAATGTTGGAATCGGCTCGCGAGCCATAGAAGTAGATATTCCCCAAGCAAAAAGTTTAACCAGCGGGAGATGTTAGCGATCCAAAGGATGCTTCGGCAAGCGTCTTTGAACTTGAAAAATAGATCGTAGCACCCCGGTCGCAAAATCTAAAATCGAAAAATCTCAAATCTCAAATTGATAATGCCATTACCAACCGTGATTTTGCCAGGATATTTTGCTGCTGCTTCAGACTATCGGGAATTAGAAAAATCTTTGGTCGATCGAGGTTTCCCAACTGTAACAGTACCACTGGGCAAGGGAGATTGGTTGCCGACTTTCGGCGGGCGATCGATGGTACCAATTTTGCGGCAGCTCGATCGCACAGTCAAACAGATGTTACAGCAATACGGCTGCCAACAGATCAATCTCATCGGTCATTCCGCCGGCGGCTGGATTTCTCGGATTTACTTGGGCGAAAAGCCTTACACGATTCACGGGGACGTACTTGAGGATGCAGGTTTGTGGGAAGCTCACCCTTGTGTTAACACTTTAATCAGTTTAGGCACGCCGCACGTCTCTCAAGAGCGCTGGACGCGCAAAAACCTAGATTTTGTCAAAATTCACTATCCGGGGGCTTTTCACCCACAGGTGCGCTACGTATGCGCTGCTGGGAAGGCTGTTTTTGGCAAGCGTAGTTTTGGGACTTGGCTGGCTTATAAAAGTTACGAGTTGACTGTGGGGAAGGGCGAAACTTGGGGCGATGGAATTACGCCGGTGGAAGCTGCTCATTTGGACGGGGCCGAAAATTTGGTGTTGGAGGGTGTTTGGCATTCGCCTCGCTCTCCGGGGAAGTGGTATGGTTCTCCTGAGGTTTTGCCGAATTGGGTTGGGTATTTGGATTGAAAACGAACCGCGAAGATGCGAAGGACGCGAAGGAAGAAGAAGAAGAAGAAGAAGAAGAAAAAGAAAATACAAGGGTTAGGTTTTGTTAAAATCTAGCTCTGAAGGGAGTTTAGTGTTCAAAAAATAGCCACTGCGATGCGATGTTTGCTTAATTTTTTAATCGCCAACTGCAACTATTATGATTGCACGCCGAAAGTTACTGAATCCTCGTTTTTTTAGAGTCATGAGTCTTCGGGTGCGTCGCCACTCTTAAATCCCTAAAAAAATCGACAATCGATGAGCGACGCACCAAACCAAGAGTCATTAGTCATTGCTGGGAGGAAGCTTGAGAGTTATTCCAGATTTCTATTGATTTTTTTTCCCGCAAGCCATCAACCAAAAACTCATCATCGATCGATCGCCCGCAGCGACAAACTCATCCCGCGAAACCAGATAGCTGGCTATTTCTGACTCGGAAATTAACCCTTGTTTGACCAACTGTAAAATGGGCCCGGAGTCCAGCAAAGGTTCAAACGCTTCTATTCCGATGATATCGCTGTGGCTGACAACCGCTTCTAAATCAACGCTAACAAACCCAGCTTCTTTGAGAATGCGGCACAGATTGCGCCCGATCGACAAATTACCGCCCCGCGACGCCATCACCTGTTTGAATTTCTTCCTGACAGTCTCGACTGACAGGGGTGGACTTGTCAACCAAAACAGATCCGCATCGCTATCGACAATCACCAGTTTACCACCCGGTTTCAAGATGCGGAATATTTCTCTAGCTGCTGCGACGGGATCGGGGAGGTGGACGAACAGCAAACGGGCGATCGCAAAATCGAAAGTGTTAGCAGGTAAGCCAGTATCCACCACCGACGCTTGCACGTAATTTACTCGATCGCCCGCTTTGTCCTGCAAATATTCTACTGCTTTGTCGTGCAGTACCGGGTCAATTTCTACCGCTGTTATCGAACTATTTGGCAGCAATTCTAACAGTTTTTCGGTAAAAAATCCCGGCCCGCTACCCGCTTCCAAAACATTCATCTTGTCTGCCAAACCGAACCATTTTAAAGTGGGTGCTTCTTTTTGCCAACTGAGGAGGACTTGATCTTGTAATCGCTGGATTTCGGCTTCAAGTTCCAGATTGTACGTGCTGGCTTTATATGAACCTTCTGCTGTCATAAAATTATCCTTATTCTTGTAATGATTTAACCACAGAGGACGCAGAGAACGCAGAGGGAGAGAAGAAAGAGATGAATAATTATGATGAAGTGGGGATTTGGCAACACATTGAACAGAATTGCGTTTTAGCGCAATTCTCGTTGCTGACCTCCACAAACCTATTTGGCGGACAGATGCAGGACGGAATCCAAGCAATGGCTTTATTGTAATAAGAAGATGATGGATTAACAAACTGACGATGTTGTGCGACAACGAATGAACTATGCCCCAGACTTTACCTCAACCGGAAAAACAAACCTTTTTAGTCGTGGACGATCATGCGATGGTTTTAGGCGGCACGCTTAACATTCTGAAGCAGGAGTATCCAGAGGCAGATATTGTGACGGCTCCGACGGCTCAGGAAGCTTTGCGACAGATGGAGCAAATGCACCCTAATCTAGTAATTGTGGATCTGGTGATGCCAGAGGCGATCGGCGAAACCGCCCAGGCAAATTCTGGGCTTCAACTCCTGAAAACGCTGATGGAAAAGTACCCGAGTTTGAATATTGTGGTGCAAAGTGCTCATGTTCGGACTTTAGTTTGGCTGAAACCGTCGATCGACAATCATATGGGCGGATTCACGGTTGTTGATAAAAGCCAACCGATGAAAGACTTGCTGGCGATGGTGGATTGGGCGCTGCACGAGCGGATTTATACACCTAGAGAGATCCGCAACGGTTTGCAGCTCAAACCCGCCTGGATGCAGGTGTTGCAATTGGCTTTTCAAGAGAGCTTGCAGGATACTGCGATCGCCAAACGAATGAATGTTTCTGAACGTACTGTGCAATACTACTGGACTAAGATTCGAGATGTGCTAGAAGTGTATCCCGAAGATGACAAAAATCTGCGGATTCAAACGGAAGTGCGGGCTAGGGAAGAAGGATTAATTGATTAGCGATCTCAAGTCTGGCTAATTACTTATAAATTCTGTATGGGCATCGGCCAAAGAGGGCATCGGGCATCGGACAAACAGTCGGACAAACAGTCGGACAAAAGTATTATGGCTATTCAACCGGAAACGAGATGAAGCGCGATCGATGGCAAGCGGCGAAAACAGAGGTTACGACTTGGGGGCGAGGAGCGCTTCCAGGGTTGATGGTGATTGTCGCTGTGATGATGGCTAGATTGAGCGGTGCGCTTCAGTTTTGGGAGTTGGTGACGTTCGATCGATTTTTGCTGCTGCGTCCTCCTGAGCCAATGGATGAACGGATTGTAATTGTCGGCATTACTGAGGAAGATATTCAACGGGCCAAAACTTATCCGATTCCCGATCGCGACATTGCCGATTTACTCAAACGATTGCAGACTTATCAACCGATCGCGATCGGGCTGGATATTGTCCGCGATATTCCGGTTGAACCGGGTAATGCTGAACTGACATCGGTGTTTCGCAGCAGCAAAAATGCGATCGGAGTCGAGATTGCTCTGCCCGATCGCAGTGGCTTTACCGTGGAACCTCCGCCCGCACTACCACCCGAACAGGTTGGCTTTGCAGATACGGTTCTGGATGCCGATGGCTATCAGCGTCGCAGTTTATTGGGCGCTCACAAGTCCCCGCAGGATTACCGTTTTTCGTTTCCCCTACGGCTGACAGAAAGCTATCTCGCGACAAAGGGAATTGAGCTAGAAAAGGGAATTCGCGATTCAGACGCGAAGCGCTTTGGCAGCATTGAATTGACCAGAGTGCAGCCAAACTCTGGCGGATATGTGGGGGCGGATGCAGGCGGCAACCAGATTTTGCTGAATGTTCGCAGCGGTTCAGCACCTTTTCGAGTCATTTCTCTAGCACAAATCAAGGAGGGAAAAGTAGATCCGAACTGGATTCGAGGCAGGATTGTGCTGATTGGGGTGATGTCTTTTAGCGCGAAGGATTTGGCAAGTTCAGGTGCGATCGCGGGTATCAATCCCGGAAGGATTTACGGAGTCGAAATGCAGGCCCACGCTACCAGCCAGATTATTAGCGCGGTACTCGATCGGCGATCGTTGATTCGGGTTTGGGCGGATGGCTGGGAAATGCTCTGGATTGGGGTCTGGGGACTCTTGGGGATGAGTTTGGGAAGATTTTTGCGATCGCCGTGGAAAATTTTGTTGGGGCTCTTAATCGCCAGTATTAGCCCGATCGCGATATGTTACGGATTAATTCTGTTGGGGTGGTGGGTGCCGATCGTACCTGTGTTATTGGTGCTGGTGTTGAATGGGACTGGCTTGATGGCAGCGTTATTTTACCGCCACGAACAGGAACTCCGACTGCGGTTGGAAGAACGTCAATTTGCGATCGAACAGACTTTTAATGCGATTCATAGCGGGCCTTTACAAACATTGGTAGCTATTTTGAGAACTGTTCGGGAGCAAGATCCGCCGCCGCCATTTTTACCGGATTTGCAACGATTGAATGAAGAATTACGGGCAGTTTACGGATCGGTGCAGCGAGATGCGATCGCCGATGAACCGCATTTGCGAATGGGAAGTGCGATCGAATTTGCCCTGCAAGCTCCACTGCATGAATTGCTCTACAAAGTCTATTCCAACACGCTCGAACAAGAATTGCCCTACCTCAAAACGATTAAATTCAAAGTAGTGCAGTTCGATCCCTTGAACACTTCGCACCTGCGGTTGGAACACAAGCGAGGACTCTGCCGCTTTCTGGAAGAAGCGCTTTGTAATGTGGGGAAACACGCGATAGACGCTACTCGTTTGACTGTAATTTGCACTCAAGAGGGCGATCGACAGGTGATTCGGGTGGCGGATAATGGCAGGGGGCAACTGTGTGAAACGGAACCGACAATTCAAGATTTAAACGCTAACATTCAAGCTTCAGGATTAGGAACGCAGTTGGCAAAGAATTTAGCCAAACAATTAGGTGGAACGTTTCGGCGCTATCCAAATATACCGAGGGGAACGGTATGCGAGTTAAGTTGGTCGGTGAAACGGCGGTGGTTTTGGTGATAGTTTTATCATACCAAATTTGGGTTAAATATTCCTGTTATCATTGAACTTGTATATTGAATCCCTCGCTTTTAAAAAGAGAATTTTGTTGAGAGTAAAGGTGCAAGTTCGAGCTGATTGACATTTTGCACAGAACTCAATATGGGGGTTATTTGGAGTTATTCGTGGGATGGGGGCGGGTTTATTTAACTTGTTTGCTACGTTTTTGAGCTTTGGCGAACCCGCCCCTACAAAATTGTTGAAAGGCGTGCAAGATCTAAAATCTAACCGGACATGATATCGACTTAAGACAGAAGCTGCTTCCCGTCCCCCCCTTCTTAAAGGGGGGCTAGGGGGGATCTGGCTTTAACTATCAACTCGATCGGGCGGACACGGGGGCACCGCCCCTACCAACTGTCAACAGTTTAAATTTGCGCTTTCCCGCAAACGAAGCTTGTGGGCAGTCCTCTATTGTGTTTGTGTATTGTTGATTACTGTAGAAATAGTTACAGAGGGAATTGCGATGATGACTCACGAGTTGAAGCGTCGAACCATTTACTCTGCCGGCATTGCGAGTTTAATGCTGAGTGTTTCGCTCTCTCTCGCTCTTGTAGCAGTGGCACAATACACTCCTCCTAAAAACCCTTCTAAACCGAAACATACGGGGACGAATACCACTCGATACACTCCTCCTAAAAACCCTTCTAAACCGAAAGACACCGGGACGAATACCACTCGCGGCGGCACTTGCGAAGCCAATTCACCGGCGGTATTGACGGCTTTGGTGCCGTTTAGTCACGTAGGAGAGACGATTTCCGGGCATCCGACTTTTACCTGGTTTGTACCCGATCGCACTTCTCGTCCGCTGCAATTCCGGCTGTTTACTCGATCGGGACAACTGCTTTACAGAACCGAGATGCAGAGTCAGCCGGGGATTATGTCGGTTGCTTTGCCTGCAAATGGGCCCCAACTGTCGATCGGGCAATCCTATCAGTGGCAAGTGGTATTGGTGTGCGATCGGAATGTTCCTTCGAGGAATGTGGTGGCGACGGCAGAAATCCAAGTGGTGCAGCCTGCTGAATCGTTGCAAACTCAACTTGCAGCCGCGTCAACTCCCCAACAGCGGATCGACTTGTATGCCGAGGCTGGGCTGTGGTATGACGCGATCGCCGAAGCGCGCAAAGCCTCTGAAACTTCTCAAAACCAAACGCCCGTGCTGGAATTGCTAGATGCTCTGGCTAATTCGGAAGCCGAACCTTTGAAAGATTGGAGCGATCGATTGCGACAAATAAGGGCGATCGAACAACAACGCCAACTCCCGCAACCCAAACCCTAAAATCCCATGCAGCCTTTCTCGCTAAAACTGCTCAAATCCAGTAATTGTAAAGTGCGATCGGGCTTCCTTTTTCCCCTCGCCTTGTGCCTTTTATCTTTTGCTTTTTATATTCCGGTGCACTCCTCACTTCCGGTTAGCGCTCAAACTACAGAGGCTAGTGAAGCAGAGGGCGATCGGCTGATGGAGCAGGGGATTCAACATTATCAGACTGGCCAATTTCCAGCAGCGCTGAATTCGTGGCAACAGGCACTGCAAATTTATCGCGCCCTCAAAAACCGCAAAGGGGAAGGTACGGCACTGGGCAATTTGGGAGTCGCTTACAACTCTCTAGGCGACTCGGCCAAAGCGATCGAGTATTCACAGCAACAGTTAGCCATCGCCCGCTCCATTAAAGACCGCCAATTGGAAGGTAGGGCACTGGGCAATTTGGGACTCGCTTACCTCTATTTGGGCGACTATACCAA
>NZ_JAUBUN010000020.1:23433-85540 GCF_036702665.1 Microcoleus sp. Aus8_D2 | reverse complement strand
AGCGATCGAGTATTCACAGCAGAGTTTAGCCATCGCCCGCTCCATTAAAGACCGCCAGGGGGAGGGTTTGGCACTGGGCAATTTGGGAGTGGCTTACCGCTCTCTAGGCGACTCGGCCAAAGCGATCGAGTATTCACAGCAGAGTTTAGCCATCGCCCGCTCCATTAAAGACCGCCAGGGGGAGGGTTTGGCACTGGACAATTTGGGAGTCGCTTACCGCTTTCTAGGCGACTATACCAAAGCCATTGAGTATTCACAGCAGAGTTTAGCCATCGCCCGCTCCATTAAAGACCGCCAATTGGAAGGTGCAGCACTGGGCAATTTGGGAGCGGCTTACCGCTCTCTAGGCGACTATACCAAAGCCATTGAGTATTCACAGCAATATTTAGCGATCGCAGGCGAAATTAAAGACCGCCAATTGGAAGGTACAGCACTGGGCAATTTGGGAGTCGCTTACCTAAATCTAGGCGACTCGGCCAAAGCCATTGAGTATTCACAGCAATATTTAGCGATCGCAGGCGAAATTAAAGACCGCCAATTGGAAGGTACAGCACTGGGCAATTTGGGAGGTGCTTACCTCTATTTGGGCGACTTGGCCAAAGCCATTGAGTATTCACAGCAATATTTAGCCATCGCCCACAAAATTAAAAACCGCCTTGGGGAAGGTGCAGCACTGGGCAATTTGGGAGCGGCTTACCTAAATCTAGGCGACTCGGCCAAAGCCATTGAGTATTTACAGCAACAGTTAGCGATCACCAGCGAAATTAAAGACCGCCTTGGGGAAGGTGCAGCACTGGGCAATTTGGGAGTCGCTTACCTCTATTTGGGCGACTATACCAAAGCCATTGAGTATTCACAGCAGAGTTTAGCGATCGCCCGCTCCATTAAAAACCGCCTTGGGGAAGGTACAGCACTCAACAACCTCGGATGGGCGTTCTTGAAAGCTGGCAACCCAACAGAAGCTGAAAAAATGCTCGTGAATGGGATTCAAGTTTGGGAATCGATGCGACAAATGCTCGGCTCCAACGATGCGAACAAAGTCTCCATCTTTGAAGGACAAGCCAAAACCTATCGGACTTTACAACAAGTCCGGGTGGCTCAGAATAACCCGATCGCCGCTTTAGAAATTGCCGAACGGGGACGTGCTCGTGCCTTTGTCGATCTCCTGAGTGAGCGCTTATCAACTGGTGATGCCAATCCGGTTATCGCCTCTGCTCCCAACCAAGACGAGATTCGACAAATCGCGAAAGCACAGAACGCCACTTTGGTGCAGTATTCCATCATCTACGACTACTTCCAGATTGAGGGCAAACAAGAAGGGCGTGAATCCGCGCTCTACATCTGGGTGATTCAACCCACAGGCGAAATCACATTCCGCGAGGTAGACCTCAAACCCCTCTGGCAGCAGGATAACGCCTCTCTAGTCAGCTTAATCATTAACTATCAAGAATCCATTCCTGTTCGTAGTCGCAGCAGCGATCGCTCCACAAAACCCGAACCCAACCACAACTTACGGAGGCTGGATCAACTGCTGATCGATCCGATCGCGAACCTGCTGCCAAAAGACCCCAACGCCCATGTCATTTTTATTCCCCAAGGTTCCCTGTTCCAAGTGCCTTTCCCCGCCCTGCAAGATCCCAACGGCACTTACTTAATCCAAAAACACACGATTCTCACCGCCCCCTCAATTCAAGTGTTGGATTTGACTCGACAACAACGACAGAAGCTACCACAGAAGCCAGCCAACGATCGCGGCAGGGCTCTAGTCTTGGGCAATCCCACGATGCCTCGCGTGTCTCTGTCTCCGGGAGAACCCAAACAGCAATTGTCTCCTCTACCTGGGGCCGAAGCTGAAGCGATCGCGATCGCCCCTCTGCTCAAAACCCAAGCCATCACGGGCGCGCAAGGTACGAAAGCCCAGATCGTCCAACAAATGCCCCAAGCATCGATTATTCACTTAGCAACGCATGGATTGCTCGATAATGTAAACGGATTGGCAAGTGCGATCGCCCTGGCTCCTTCTGGTAGCGATGACGGTTTATTGACCGCAGAAGAGATTTTTGACATGAAACTGCAAGCAAACTTAGTCGTTTTGAGTGCTTGCAACACTGGAGAAGGCAAAATTACCGGGGATGGAGTGATTGGCTTATCGCGAGCGCTCATTTCAGCAGGGGTACCCAGTGTGATCGTCTCCCTGTGGAGGGTTCCCGATGCACCGACAGCAGAATTGATGCAGTCGTTTTATAAAAACCTTGAGAACAACCCGAATAAGGCGCAGGCTTTGCGGCAGGCAATGTTGACCACAATGAAAACTCATTCTAATCCGCGAGATTGGGCGGCATTTACTCTAATTGGGGAGGCCGAGTAAGTTTTGATGAATAGCGAATTGGATTGATATTTTTATACCGAGCGAAGATCGAACAATCCCCTCAAGGACACGGCATTGCCAATAAGTGTCAACTTAAGACTGAAGCTATTAAATCTCGTTTTTACTTGAGTCTAGATCCTCCTAAATCCCCCTTAAGAAGGGGAGTAGGGGTTGACTTTGAGAGCAATTTCCGGTTCCCCCCTTCTTAAGGGGGGCTAGGGGGGATCTAGATCTCATGCTCTCGCCAACAGTCTCTGACTGCGTTTGACATTAAGTTGACACGCCTTGGCATTGCCGTGTCCCTACAACCATCTCGGTCAAACTCTTCAGTCCTCTTGAGCGAGGACTTGCGCTATGAGACAGGGAATTAATTCCCTGGCGGACTTACGAGCAAGCGAATTAATTCCCTGGCGGACTGTGGAATGAATCTTGGTTGGCGATCGCGTCTCCATCTCAAAACTGATGGAAGTGAACCACCTACTCTACATATTCACATACGTTGCACTTTCCCGCAATCAACATTGCACCTCTCTCTTCATCAGGTCTGTGGGTAGAACGAGTGAAATTTCCATCTGGCTTGCTTAAGATTTAAGTAAAGAACGACTCGAATTAAAAAATAATTTCTCAAATCAATCATCTGTTTGTTCAAAGTCGCTGTTCATTGCAGATATTTGCAAGGTAAAGCCAATGAAAACAAAAAAATCAATCCTACCAACCAAAGCAAAATGGGTTTCTCAAGTCATTGGATTTTCACTGTTGAGTATTCCACTCATGTCCAATCTTACCCATGCACAATCCGCCGGATCGTCTGCCCCTCAAATCGGATTCATATTTCAACAATATGAGGAATTTAATATGGGTGTAATCACTACATCTGTCATTCAATACAATGAGTCCGGCGGTTGTCAGTCCTACTCTACCACAGAGGAAATCGGTGGACAAGCAGTATTCATTTCTAGCACGATGCCGCCTGCTCCAGGGTTGCGCGTTACGATCCGAAATGTCACCCCTTGGATTGACCAAAACCCTTCTCCCTATACCGATCGTGAATACGACAAAGCTCCAAATTCGGAAGGATTTAAAGTGTCTCTTGGCACAATTCATAGCGGTAGATATTTAGCGGTGCAACCCGGACAAAACCACTTTTACTATGAGATAAAAAGCGGTAAAACCATCATTGAATCTGGTAGTTTCAACGTTAGAATTGACCACAAAACTCAAAATTTTGTTCGCGGAAGCGATCGGGAATGTCAAAGAGAAAATGCCTCGCCGGTGGAAGATACCTGGCCGAGGGAAAATGCCTGGCCGAGGGAAAATGCCTGGCCGAGGGAATTTGATCCGCTGAGGGAAGATGACCTGATGAGGGAATATCACCGGCAGAAGGACAAGCCAAGAAGGCGTCGATAGCTCAATCTTTTGAACTCATGAAAGGAATTGTGACACTTGCGTCCAAGACTGGTCTAGTTTCACATGAATAAATTTTGTAATTTGGAGCATCTTCCATGAACAATGATTTTGCAAATACAACCTTGTCTACTTCCCTTGCTCAAAACAATCTTCTTCTCGACAGCAACAGCGCCAGCCCGATCGCATTTCCTAATAATCTGAACAATCAGATTCAAGGATTCAACCACTTAAACGATGCGATCGATGGACAAGGCGGCGACGATCGCATGGCTGGACAGGGCTGTGATGACATCGTGCGGGGCACTACTGGCAACGATACACTCTGGGGCAACGCTGGCAAGGATATACTCTTGGGCAATGCTGGCAACGATATACTCTTGGGCAACGGTGACAGCGATACACTTTGGGGTAATGCTGACAACGATACACTCTGGGGCGGTGCGGGGCGAGATGTTTTAATCGGTGGGAGCGATCGCGATATCTTTGCGCTGAAACCACAGGAAGGAACTGATACGATTGTTGACTTCAACCTGAGCGAGCGCGATCGGATCGGTTTAGCTGGAGGGTTAACTTTTGATGAGTTGACCATCTCTCAAGGCACAGGGGACAATCGCAACGATACATTAATCAGCACCGAGACCGGTGAGCTACTGGCAATTCTGAACAACACCCATGCAAGCACGATCGGCAATGCAGCCTTTCTCACCTTGGGGAATCCAGGATTAATCACCAGCCAGGGCGATCGCGCAATGCGATCGGATGTCGCGCGCGATCGCTTTCGGGTAGACGGCACGGGCATCAAAATCGGGGTTTTATCTAATAGTTTCAACAGGCTGGGTGGGGTGGCCCAAGACATTGCAAGTGGTGACTTGCCCGTAAAAGGCAAGGTGTTGGCAGAAAATTTGGGAAATAACTTTTTTACGCCGACCGATGAAGGCAGAGCCATGCAGCAACTTATTCACGATGTTGCTCCTGGAGCCGATTTGTTGTTTCATACAGGCTATGCCAGCGGTCAGTTTAACAGCCCGCTAGAATTCTACAAAGCAAGTGAAAGGGCTATGGCTGATGGCATTCGCGCATTGGCAGCCCAGGGAGCGCAAATCATTGTAGACGACCTGGGCTTCCCATCTGAACCGATGTTTCAGGATGGCATCATTGCCCAAGCGATCGAGGAGGTCGTCAAAAAGGGTATTCCCTACTATACTTCTGCGGGTAACTCGGCTCGCGATAGCTATCAAAGTGATTTCAAGTCGGCTGGGTTCTTCGCGAATTATGGAGAACTTCACGACTTCGATCCAGGAACTGGGGTCGATTTCTATCAAAGCATCACACTGGCGAAAAATGATTCTTTCGCGATCTCATTCCAATGGGACTCGCCGCTCGATCGTTCAACCAACGACCTCGATATTTACCTGGTTGACAATACAAAACAAAAAATCTTGGCTAGCAGCCAACTGTCAAATGTGGGAGGAGATCCGATCGAGAATCTCACATTCCGCAATAATGGTTCGTTTGGCTCGGATCAGTTCAATCTCATGATTGGCAAGCGATCGGGTTCTGCTCCCGGTTTGATGAAGTACGTGGCGAGCGCTTCCTCTACCTTCAAAATCAACAATTACAACACCAATAGTTCAACTGTATATGGACACGGTAATGCCAGAGGAGTTGCAGCAGTCGGAGCCGCCCCTTACTTTCTCACCCCTGCTTACGGTGTAAATCCTGCAAGATTAGAAGACTTTTCTTCGGCTGGCGGCACTCCGATTCTGTTTGACGAGAGGGGTAATCGTCTACCCAAACCTGAGTTTCGCCCGCAGCCGAAGTTTGTCGGGCCTGACAACACCAATACGACGTTCTTTGGCACAGACATTCCTCAAGATGCTGACGGTTTCCCCAACTTTAGGGGCACATCGGCAGCGGCTCCTCATGTAGCGGCAGTTGCGGCTTTGATGCTGCAAGCAAATCCCCGCTTAAGTCCTGCGGATATTAATCGAGCACTAGAGCAGACGGCTCTGGAGATGGACGATCCAAACACGCCCGGTTTTGATGTTGGATTTGACTATGCTAGTGGATCTGGTTTGATTCAAGCCGATCGGGCGATCGCTAAAATTGTCGTCTAATTCAGATTAGAGTCCCCATCCCTGCCGCGAGCTCGGGGAGACAGAGTAAGGTTCTATGAAGGTCGATCGCCTGTGGCAGATTGAGGCGATCGCACGACGAGGGCAGAAAGAGCGATCGGGCTAATTCTCTAAATTCCAACTCTAGAATCCTATGCTGTATTCCCCATTTAAGCGACTCAAATCGACCCACTCTAGGCTCACTAATGTTTTCCTAGCTTCCATTTCCCTGTTCCTGCTTGCTACTATCCCGCTATTAACTACTCCTGACTCTCTCTTCCCAGCGATCGCTCAAACTACGAATGCTCGTCAAGCAGAGGGCGATCGGCTAATGCAGCAGGGCAACCAACAATATCGGGCTAGCCAATTCCAAGCAGCGCTGAATTCCTGGCAACAGGCACTCCAAATTTATCGCGCCCTCAAAAACCGCCTTGGGGAAGGTACAGCACTCGGCACTTTGGGAGGTGCTTACCGCTCTCTAGGCGACTATACCAAAGCCATTGAGTATTCACAGCAATCTTTAGCCATTGCCCGCTCCATTAAAAACCGCGAGGGGGAAGGTACAGCACTGGGCAATTTAGGAGTCGCTTACCTCTATTTGGGCAACTATACCAAAGCCATTGAGTATTCACAGCAATCTTTAGCCATCGCCCGCTCCATTAAAAACCGCCAGGAGGAAGGTACAGCACTGGGCACTTTGGGAGTCGCTTACCTCTATTTGGGCGACTATACCAAAGCCATTAAGTATTCACAGCAACATTTAACCATCGCCCGCTCCATTAAATACCGCGAGGGGGAGGGTGGGGCGCTCAACAACCTGGGATTGGCGTTCTTGAAAGCTGGCAACCCAATAGAATCTGAAAAAATGCTGATTGATGGGATTCAAGTTTGGGAATCGATGCGTCAAATGCTCGGTTCCAACGACGCGAATAAAGTCTCCATCTTTGAAGGACAAGCCAACACCTATCGGACTTTACAACAAGTCCGGGTGGCTCAGAACAACCCGATCGCAGCGTTAGAAATTTCCGAACGGGGACGTGCCCGCGCCTTTGTCGATCTCCTGAGTGAACGGTTATCTTCAGGTTCTACCAATCCGGTTATTAACACTTCTCCCGATCGAGAGCAAATCCACCAAATTGCCAAAGCACAGAACGCCACTTTGGTGCAGTATTCGATCGTCTATGACAGCTTCCAGATTCAGGGCAAACAAGTAGGGCGTGAATCCGCTCTCTACATTTGGGTGATTCAACCCACGGGCGAAATCGCGTTTCGCCAAGTTGACCTCAAACCCCTCTGGCAGAAGCACAACGCCTCTCTAGCCAACTTGATCGTTGGCAATCAAGAATTCCTGGCTGTCCGCAGTCGGAGCAGTTTTGGCTCCACCCAACCCCAACCCGACTTACCGACACTGCATCAACTGCTGATCGATCCCATTGCCAGCCTCTTACCCAAAGATCCAAATGCCCGCGTCATTTTCATTCCCCAAGGTTCCCTGTTCCAAGTGCCTTTTCCCGCCCTGCAAGACTCTGGCGGCACTTACTTAATCCAAAAACACACGATTCTTACCGCCCCTTCGATTCAAGTATTGGATTTAACCCGACAGCAACGACAGAAGTTATCGAGCCGACAATCCAACAGCGGTAATGCTCTAGTATTGGGCAATCCCACCATGCCTAGTGTGTCTCCCTCTCCAGGAGAACCCAAACGGCAATTGTCTCCTCTACCAGGGGCCGAAGCCGAAGTGATCGCGATCGCCCCTCTGCTCAACACCCAAGCCATCACGGGCGCACAAGGTACAAAAGCTGCGATCGTCCAAAAAATGCCCCAAGCATCGATTATTCACCTAGCAACCCACGGATTGCTCGACGATCTGCGCGGATTGGGAAGTGCGATCGCCCTGGCTCCTTCTGGTAACGATGACGGCTTGTTGACCGCAGAAGAGATTTTCGACATGAAACTGCAAGCAAGTTTAGTCGTTTTGAGTGCTTGCAACACTGGATTCGGCAGAATTACCGGGGATGGGGTGATTGGTTTGTCGCGCGCTTTGATTTCGGCAGGAGTACCGAGTGTGATTGTTTCTTTATGGGCGGTTCCCGATGCGCCGACATCCGAATTGATGAAAGCATTTTATCAAAACTTGCAAAATAATCCCGACAAAGCACAGGCATTGCGGCAGGCAATGTTAACCACGATGAAAACTCATCCCCAGCCGCGAAATTGGGCGGCGTTTACTTTAATTGGGGAAGCAGAGTAAGGACGATCGCGACAAGCAGGTTACAGAGTACGATCGGGGATAGTGCTCCTACCGCGAAACTGGCGGCTGCAAAACTTTAGCATCCTTTGCTATTTCCGTTTCCTCCAAAACCTGCTCTAAAACCGGAGAAGGAATCGGCACTTCTTCAACTACCTGATGCTTTTCCAAAGTCAAGCGAGACTGCGACGAACCCGACAATCTTTTTAACAATTTTGGTGTAGGATCGTACAGTAAATAAATAATGCGATCGCCTGCTTGCCAAATTTCGGTCGCCGAAACTACTTGTAAATATCCCTGTCTTTCCAGCAACAGCGGCGCCAACTCTCCAGCTTGCACCAAAGCTTGCAAGTGAGCAATTTGAAACTGCAATCCCTCGCTTTTTAACTCGGTTTCGCCCAATTTAACTTCGTTGTCGCTCAAATATTCGTTCCAATCCTTGAGCGACAAATCGGAGACAAAGGCTTGATTGATTTTACTGTTATTTGCAGGTGCATTGGCTTGCGGGTCTTTGGGGAATAATGCCAAAACTCTCGGCGGTGCAAACTCCTCCGCTGCTCGTTGAGCTAACACTAAGTTTACCTCGCCGTTGTTGGTCATTGCCAAAAATGTTCCCATCGAATCGAGTCCGGCTTCTTCTAACACGCTATGATCGAGAGCGCTGCTCAAAAACACTCGCAAACCTTCTCTTTCAGCTTGGGCGCAAGCTTCCGGGTTGGTGTCGATAATTGCCACAGATTCTCCGCGTTCTTGAAATAAGCGAGCAATTAATCTGCTTAAAGGATTTGACCCGACAATTGCTGCACCGGTTGCTGATTTTGAGGTAACTCCTAACAGTTGAGCTATCCATCCCGCCGTCAGCCCTTGCACGAAAACTGTCATGATAATTGTCAGGAAAACTAAGGCTTTAATTGAGTCGCCGCCGTTGATTCCCCGCTGGGTGAGCAAAATTGCAAATAAAGATGCGATCGACGCTGAGACAATTCCCCTCGGTGCTACCCAACAAACAAATAATTTTTGCCGCCAATTCAGCCCGCTGTTCCAAGTGCAAAGCCAAACGTCGATCGGGCGGACTACCCACATTAACGCTAAAACTGTAAACAAACTTCCCCAACCGAGGGCGACTACACTGGCGAGGGATAAATCGGCCGCCAGCAGGACGAACAGCACGGATATAGCCAGGACTGTAAGCTGACCTTTAAACCTCCGCAGCAGCCTTTCTTCCGGCACAGCAGCCGCTCTGAGGACGATGCCGGAGAGGACAGTTGCCATCAGCCCGGATTCGCTGCGGAGTTCTTCTGCTAGGCCGAACAATCCCCACAAACCTGCTAAAACGACTAAGTTTTTCAAGTCTTCTGAGAGAAATTGCGATCGCTTGAGAATGAATCCCAGCAGCCTACCTCCCGCAACTCCGACGACTGCGCCAACTAAAAGCCGCACGATTAAATCTCGGAACAAGACAAATAAATCAGCATTGCCGTTTAAAATAATATTCAGTACCAATACCGCCAGAATTGCCCCGACGGGATCGATTAAAACGCCTTCGGCTTCTAGCAAGGCGGCGACTTGTTTGTCAACGGATACTTGTTTGAGCAAGGGGCCGATTACTGTCGGGCCTGTGACGACTACTAGGGAAGCATACAGAAATGCGATCGGCCAGGGAAATTCTCCCAACCAGTGTGCGGCCATTCCGCCGCCAATGAGGGTAATTAAAGTGCCGAAAGTAACTAAATTGCGGATGCTACCGGAAACTTTGCCTAAATCTCGCAATTCCAAATTCAAGCCGCCTTCAAACAAAATTAAGGCTACTGAAAGGGATACCATAACTTCTAAGCCGCTGCCCAACAGATTGGGGTGCAACAGTCCCAAGCAATCGGGGCCTGCTAAAATACCGAATAGCAGCAAAAATACGATCGCCGGAACTTTCAGATAAGCGGCCAGAACTTGAGCGCTGATACCACAGGTGACGGTCATGACCATCAACAGGGTGATGTTAAAGGGGATTTCCATAGATACAATTGTTACAGGCTGCCCGCTGGCTTTTACAAGTGCGATCGCGGGTGATTAGAGTGCAGGCGCTATATTTGGCGCTGATACAAACTCGGCAGGGCCCTGGATTTTTCTGAATAAGATTAAAAAACGTTGATATTGGCTATAACTTTATCAGATAATTCTCTTGGCGTCAAAGATGGAGTAGCCCCTTTCTGAAAGTACACGCTAGAAGGCTGAAGGCTGAACGCTTTTAGGCCCAATGACTAGAAGTTGGTCATATTTGGGCAAATATTTTGATAATTGCTAACTATTACTAATTACCAATCTGTACCTCACACAAATGAGATTGGTTCGATCGTTCGGACTTCAGTCCTCTTAAAAACTTTGAGGACTGAAGTCCGAACGATCGAACCGACCAGGGTTATTTTCCCCCCAATAATATTACTTGCCATCACGGCCAGCATTCTGCCACCTGCGAAAAAACTCCGAGAGAATTGCCGGCGAAATTTTCCCTTCCAGCCAATCCAAAGCCTGGTTTTGGTTTGGTGCAGCCCGATAAAACTTGCAGGAATCTATCAGCCGAATCGGAGAATTTGTAGCATTAGATTGAGAACGCCACTTTTGCGCAAACTCGGCAATCACAGCCGGAGAAATTTGTTTTTGCAGCCAATCTAAAGCTTGGTCTTGTTCTGCCAAACCGCGATAAAATTTGCCGACATCTATTAATCGCAAATTAGTGTCGCCAGGTACAGCAGTTGTCCGCCACTTTTGAGCAAATTCCCCTAAAACAAAGGTAGAAACTTGACTTTGCAGCCAAATTAAGGCAGTATCTTGGCTAGCGCTAGCTTGATAAGATGAGAATAGCTCAGTCAGCCGCGCGGCTGGTACTGGAGTGGGTGTCGGAGTGGGTTTCGGAGTTGGTTTCGGAGTTGGTGTCGGCGCTGGAGGGGGGACAATTACTTTGGGAGATTTTCTCATCAAAGCGGCCCAGGTTTTGATGCCTGCGAGGCCGTCTGCATTGAGACCTTGAGATTTCTGAAACGAGATGAGCGCGGCTGTGGTGGTAGCTCCTAATTTGCCGTCCATCGCGCCTTGATAGAAACCTTTAATTCTTAATTGCTTCTGGATGTCTGCAACTTTATAATTGACGGCGCCTTCTCGGACGCTTTCAAAAATATTGCCGTCTACATTGCCCGAGACGCCCGACACGCTGTCGGTGTCGCTGTACTGCCAAAAAGTCCAAGTCTTCCAGCCGCCGGGCACCCAAGGTTCCTCAGCACTGGTATAGTGAGCAATCCATAGCGGATAATCGGCCAAGCGCTGTGTCCCGAGGTTGTCCCAGAATCCGGGGAAAGTGTAGATAATTGGTCGCATCAAGGTGGCTTTTTCAACTGCTTCGAGCCAAATTGTCGCGCGATCGCACAATTCGTCCGCACTCAAACCACCCGTAGTTTCCAAATCCAAGACTGCCGGCAAATCCCCCGCTTCGAGTTTGACAGTTTTGAGGAACAAATCTATTTGTCCTTGAACGCTGCTTTCCGGTCGAAAAAAGTGGTAAGCACCGCGTTGAATCCCCGCAGCTTTCATTCGGGCCCAATTGCCGGCGAAAGTTTGGGAGACCAATGTTGTACCTTCGGTCGATTTGACAAATGCGAAGAGAATGCCTCCCTTGGCAACTGCTGACCAATTGACATTGGGCTGGTAGTCGGAAACATCTATACCGCGAATGCTCATAGGAGGGAGATTTGAGAAAAGCTGGCTTTGTCTGAAGCAGGGACTAGATTAAGGCTACATTAAATTGTAATGCTAAGTCGCTAATTGTTTTTTGTAAGGGAGATTGTGTCAGTGAACCTCGATCGCATAGAGCCAGGCCCCGGTCAAGAGTCGGTTTGGGATTACCCGCGTCCCCCTCGTCTTGAGGAATCGACTAAACACGTACAGATTATTTTTAACGGAATGGCGATCGCCGACACGCGTCGCCCGTTTCGGGTATTGGAGACAAGTCACCCTCCAGCCTACTATATCTCTCCCGAGGACATCCAAATGGAATATTTGCATAAAACTTCACGGGGATCTTGGTGCGAATGGAAGGGACAAGCCGGTTATTACACTGTGACGGTAGGGTCGAAGGAAGTTGTAAATGCTGCTTGGTTTTATCCCCATCCCAATCAGGTTTTTGCAGCTATTAAAGATTATGTGGCTTTTTATCCGAGCCAGATGGATGCTTGTTATGTGGACGGGGAATTAGTGGAATCTCAACCAGGGGATTTTTACGGAGGTTGGATTACCAAAGATATTGTCGGCCCGTTTAAGGGAGGAATCGGAACTTGGGGTTGGTGAGTTCAACAGTTGACCGCTTGACAGTTGACCGCTTGACAGTTTGAGAGTGACCTCTACCCTTAAGTCCGAGGATTGGAGTAATTAATAGTCTGATTTTAATTTCTCCCTCAAAGGGTTCCGGCTTTCAACTAATTCTTTCTGGTAATTGTGAAATTGCTTAGTTTCTCGCCACCCTTCGCGGTTTTGGGTTTTGATTTGAGGACAGGCCAAGAAACCGCGTTTTTTTGCGCACAACTTAGTTACGACCTCGGCTCGGCTTAAAAACTGATTTTGTTGAGTTAGTCTGCGCCCTACATGAGTTAAGGACTGGCGCAGAAACCGTTTTTTTCCCCGACAACAAGCCAACAGTAAAAAAATCAAGAATACTATAAGTCTATTATTAACTGAGGATGAACCAATGCAATCCACACTGCCGAAGCTAACGAATCAGCCGCTCCTCAAACAAACACTGTAGTCAAGAGTACAGCCACTGCCAACCAAGAAATGTTAATATAAGTTAAGAGCTGAGACTAGGTTTGTTACTGTTGTATTGTTCATTCGGATCAGGGTTGTTTCTGTGGAATTTATCGCGCCATCTAACTCGCCTGAAAAACCACCTGAAAATTTAACTTTAGAGTCTACTCTTAAGGATATGGCTGTCTTGAATTTTCAAATTGAAGCTTCATCTCTAGCCAAAGACGTAGCTCGGTTGTTTCAATCTCACCCACTGCTTCCGGGAGTCATCTTGACCGTAAATGGCGATTTTTTAGGGATGATATCGCGCAGGCGATTTATGGAAAGGATGAGCCGCCCTTACGGAGTAGATATATTTGCTTGCAGACCGATTATGGCTTTGTATCAAATAGCTCAAACCGATATTTTGATTTTACCAGGAGTAGCCTTAATTGTCATGGCAGCTCAGCGAGCCGTGCAGCGCCCGCCGGAACAGCTTTACGAGCCGATTGTTGTGCAGTTAGCACCTCAAGTTTACCGACTGTTAGACGTGCATCAAGTATTGGTAGCTTTATCCCAAATTCACCAACAAGCTACTTGGTATATTAGCGAACTTTACTACAATTTATCGGTGACACAATCTGAGCTAGAAGCAGCGAATTCTCAATTAAAAACAGCTAATTCCGAATTGTATCGCCTTGCTAACTCCGATGGCTTAACTCAGGTAGCAAACCGCCGCTGTTTTAACCAATACTTAGAGAAAACATGGCAGGAATTGGGAGAACAAACAGCAGAAATATCTTTGATTTTATGCGATATTGACTTTTTCAAGAAATATAACGATACTTACGGACATCAGGCGGGAGATGCTTGTTTGCAACAAGTAGCCCAAGCTATTGTTGATGCTGTCAAAAACTCAGCAGGAGAAGTTTCGGAAGAGGCGCTGGTAGCTCGTTACGGAGGCGAGGAGTTTGCGGTAATTTTGCCTCGAACTTCACCCGAGATTGCTGTTGCGATTGGAGAGCAAATTAGAGTTTGGGTGAAAAAACTGGAAATTGAAAATATTAACTCGGCAGTGTCTGCTTGTGTTACACTGAGTTTGGGAGTAGCAAGCACGGTTCCTGGACTAGAAATTTCCAAAAAAGATTTGATTGCAGCAGCAGACCGTTCGCTTTATCAAGCTAAAGACGCAGGGCGCGATCGAGTGCATTTCTGTTTGGCAAATTTCTGAAAAAATGACTAAAATTAAAAAGCTAGTCAAAACCCCAATAAAAGATGAGGGAGAGAAAATGACACCCTTAGACGTGCATAAAGTATTGGTAGCTCGATCCCAAATCCACCAATAAACTACTTGTTATATGAGCGAACTTTATGACAAATTATCTGTCACACAAGCTGAGTTAGAAGCAGCTAATGCCAAATTGTCTCGCTTTGCTAAATCAGATGAATTAACTCAGGTGGCTAACCGCCTACTTGTTGACAAACACTTAGAGAAAACATGGCAGAAATTGGGAGAAGAAACAGCACAGCTATCTTTGATTTTATGCAATATTGACAGGTTTAAGAAATATAACGATACTTACGGATATAATGCGGGAGATGCTTGTTTGCAACAGGTAGCAAAAACAATTGTTGAGGCTGTAAAATATTCAGCAGGCGAAGTTTCAGGGGAGACGCTGCTAGCTCGTTACGGAGGTGATGAATTTGCGGTAATTTGGCCTCGAACTTCACCCGAGATTGCTGTTGCGATTGCAGAGCGCATTCGAGCCTGTGTGAAAAAACTGGCAATTGAAAATATTAACTCACCAGTGTCTGCTTGTGTTACACTGAGTTTGGGAGTAGCGAGTACGGTTCCTCGACCGGAAATTCTAAAAGAAAGCTTGATTGACGCAGCAGACGGTTGGCTGTATCAAGCTAAAGACGCAGGGCGCGATCGGGTCATATTCGATACTGTAAAGTTAGATTAAGTAGATAAGTGGCAAAAATCGGTTCGCAGTCAGGAATGCAAGTCCTCATCAAAATTTCAAAAGTTAGATTAAGTAGATAAGTGGCAAAAATCGGTTCGATCGTTCGGAATGCAAGTCCCGATCAAAATTTCAAAAGTTAGATTAAGTAGATAAGCGACAAAAATCGGTTCGATCGTTCGGAATGCAAGTCCTCATCAAAATTCGAGGACTTGCATTCCGAACGATCGAACAACTTTGAGGGGATATGAGATAATTCAGGATAGAACAGGAAAAATTTAGTTCGATCGCCCGATCGCACTTTACCTCCAAGCTCGCTCCGCCGTCCAGTGCCTGTCGGAAGATTCATAAATCCTCAACCCCTCCAATCCCGCACTTTCCACCATGGTCTCAACCTCATCCAGGGTAAAAGCCGCTTGTAGGGAATCGCCGAACAATTGTTTCTGATGGGAGTTGCAATCTCCCGCATACATCTGAACTAAATTATCCCTGGTTATCTCATTCAGAGGCCGGAGTAAATCCCGCAAAAATATTGCTCCGTTCGGTTTTAAGACTCGCTTGACTTCTTGCAAAAATGGTAGAGGGTCGGGCAAATGGTGGATAATGCTGTTGGAAATCACCATGTCAAAACAATTCTCAGGATAGGGCATGGCTTTAGCATCAATTAATTCGAGATTAATCTGCGATCGCACTCGGGCCTGTTCGACATTGTGCGCTGCAACTTTCAGCATATTTGCAGACAAGTCAATACAGGTCAATTTCCATTCCGGCCGCAGTTGAATGAGGGCGATCGGAATTCGCGCCGTACCCGTCCCCGCGTCCAAAACGTTTCCAAAAACCGGCCCCAAAGCAGCCGCACTCTTGGCAAACGCAGCATTAACCTCAGTAAAGTCCATCGCATCGTATTCGATCGCCTCTTCCCAAGAATCCATCACCTCCGGTTCCAACACTCGCTCCATAAAATTTATGTCGTTATCTGGCATTTCCATATACAAGCCGAGTTTCGCCTGCAAAAGCTCGACTAGCTCCGGTTCCATATATCTATAATTATCGGGAATTTGCAGGCAAATAACTTGCTTGCCCTGAATACTCTCGGGAAATTTGCTGCGAAGTCGAGATCCATGCTTCTTTTCCATCACAAAGATCGTATCGGCCCAACCGAGCAAACCTTCAGTTACTCTAATTCTCGCACCTTTTTCGGTTCCAGCCGATCGCACGCTGTACCCGCTAATTTTCTCGCAGATCTTCTCGGCCGTTAAACTGCGCCACTTATTCTGACTGCACACAAACAATATCTTTGTTCCATCCATTTTATCTGCGTTAATCCGCGTACATCTGCGTTAACAGTTGACAGTTGACAGCTTGCCCCGAGCGAAGTCGAGGGGTTGACAGTTGAGTGCGAAGTTTTTAGGCAGGGGATTTAAGCCCCTGCCTAAAAACAATCCACCTCAAGGTGGGGGCTTAAATCCCATGTGCTTTGGTTGAAAATCTCAATTCCATTGCTCCCGACGCACCTTTAATACCACAAATAGGCTATTTTGTCAAATCGACCAAATTTCCGTTACAATTCTTAACCTATAAACTGCCTATTTTGCACAAAAATTTGGATTTTTTAAATTTGCTGAGTTCGTTTATTTGACGAGTTTAAAGGGTTTCAGGCTAAAAAACCAAAAATAGTCATAGCACCCCTTGAGTATCAAAATCCTATTGTAGCTGAAACAGCGCAAATTCGTCAAATAAATGAGAATAGAATCAATAGTGAGGGGGGCCTATTTTCAGATTTTTCGGCGATTGATTGAACATTTAAAATAAAATAAATTATTCCATCCTGTTTACTTATCTAATTAGTTTTAGTTGTGCCGATCGCCCTGATTCCCGGAAAAATAGTAGATATACTCGATCCAACTTGTCCCGCATTTGCTATCATTGAAGTAAAACGAAGTCGTTATGAGTTCAATTAAATAACTATGAGCAACGAAACCGTAGAAAACCTAGTAATTATCGGCTCAGGCCCAGCAGGCTACACCGCAGCCATCTACGCCGGGAGAGCCAATCTGAAACCAGTAGTCTTTGAAGGCTACCAAACCGGAGGCATTCCCGGCGGTCAACTGATGACCACCACAGAAGTCGAAAACTTCCCCGGCTTTCCCGAAGGCATCACCGGGCCGCAACTGATGGATCGGATGAAAGCTCAAGCAGTGCGCTGGGGTGCGGAGTTATATACAGAAGATGTAACTTACGTTGATTTAACCCAGCGTCCGTTTACAGTGCGATCGGACGACAGGGAAATCAAAACCCACACCATAGTAATTGCCACAGGCGCGACTGCCAAAAGATTGGGTTTGCCTAGCGAACACATATTTTGGAGTCACGGCATTTCTGCCTGTGCGATTTGCGACGGCGCCACCCCAATTTTTAAAGGAGTAGATTTAGCTGTCATCGGCGCGGGCGACACCGCAGCGGAAGAATCTATTTATCTGACAAAATACGGATCTCACGTCCACATGTTGGTGCGGCGCGGTCAGATGCGCGCTAGCAAAGCCATGCAAGACCGAGTGCTGAGCAATCCTAAAATTACCGTGCACTGGAACACCGAAGCGCTGGATATTTTGGGAGAGCCAGGAGGCAAAATGGATGGGGTGAGACTGAGAAATATTGAGACCGGCGCCGAGAGCGATTTGCTGGTGAAGGGTTTGTTTTACGCGATCGGTCACACTCCCAACACCCAACTTTTCCAAGGTCAGCTAGAACTCGACGAACTAAGCTATATCGCCACCAAACACGGTTCGGTAGAAACCAGTGTCGATGGAGTTTATGCTGTTGGCGACGTGCAAGACCACGAGTTTCGCCAAGCTATCACCGCAGCAGGTAGTGGCTGCATGGGGGCGATGCTCGCAGAGCGGTGGCTGTCTTCCAACGGTTTAATGCAAGAATTCCATCAAGCCGAAGAGTCCCAGTCACCCGCTGAGCCGTCGGCTCCCAAAGTTCGCAAAACCAGCGAGAACTTTGATATCAACGACACCCGCCACGAAGGAGGTTATGCTCTGCGGAAGTTGTTCCACGATAGCGATCGACTGATTGTGGTCAAATACTCGGCTCCGAGTTGCGGCCCTTGCCACAGCCTCAAACCGATTTTGAGCAAAGTGGTAGATGAGTTCGAGGGCAAAATCCACTACGTGGAAATCGACATCGAAGAAGATCCCGAAATTGCTGAAAATGCTGGCGTGATTGGTACGCCGACGATTCAGTATTTTAAAGACAAAGCTTTGGTGACTGAACTCAAGGGAGTTAAGCCGAAAAGCCAGTACCGCGAGTTAATTGCCAGTAATTTGTAGGCTTGCGCCACATTGGTTTGTAGTGAGGACTTCAGTCCTTCTTTGGCGCGGACTGAAGTCCTCACTACAAACCTGACCGATCGCCTGCGATAATGTTTGATAACATGAGACTGACCCTCGTCCCACAGAAACCTGGTTGATGGCACTGGGTTCGGAGCGCTCAAAAAAAGTAAGCTTGGGGAACGAAAGCCGATCGCATGACACAAACTAACTTGAATCTCCAGCCAGACTACTGGAATCAAATTTGGCAACAAGAAGGCGCCGGAACTTGGCGTCGATATCCCGGCTGTTTCGGCAGAATTTGTTGGGGCGTCGGACACGGACTGGAAGTCTTGGAAATCGGATGCGGTACTGGTGTCCTCGCCAGCCAGTTGTTAGAGTTTGGCAATTCGGTAACTGGCTTGGATATTTCTGAAAGCGCGATCGCCCAACTTCCCAAACATATCCCGGGCGTAGTTTCTATTTTACCGTCCATTCCTTTTCCCGATCGCAGTTTTGATGTTGTAGTAGCCACAGAAGTTTTAGAGCATCTCGACGACGATCGAGCTTGTGTCAAAGAAGTAGTTAGGGTGTTGCGATCGTCCGGCAGAGCTTTTTTTGCCGTACCCAACAATTGCCTCGGCCCCGATGAAGAACCAGAGCACGTTCGCAAGTACACTCAAGAGAGCTTAACAGATTTACTTTTGCCTTACGGCGACGTTTTTAGCGAAACATTTATTGATGAGTTCAGTGTTGGCGATCGAGATTTCGTTGCTCTCCCAAGTATTTTAGCCGTACTTTATCTTGCCAGCGACGACTGATTTTTGTTACATTCCCAGATATAGCAGCAAAAATGAGTATTAATGCAGCACTTAGCTCTCAACCATTTTTATCTCTTTGTGCGATCGTTAAAAATGAAAGCGAGAATTTAGGGCGCTGTTTGGCCAGCGTTCAACCATACGTTGATGAAATAATTGTAGTCGATACCGGCTCTGAGGACGGTACGCCGGAAATTGCCAGTCAGTACGGAGCAAAAGTCGGATATTTTGAGTGGTGCGACGATTTTGCGGCGGCGCGGAATTATGCTTTATCTTTAGTGACGGGTGAGTGGATTTTAGTGCTGGATGCAGATGAAGAGTTAGTTGTGCGATCGGCTGATTTTAGAGAAACGCTCAAATCCCAACCTGAAGCCCTGGCTTATTCGATCGTTAGAACAGAAGCCAAGCATAAATCGGGAATGACTCCGCTACACATGACCCGTTTGTTTCGCAATCTCCCAGAAATTAGATATCTCGGTCGTTTTCACGAGCAAATCCAGCATCAAAACCGCAGTTTTAGCGACAGTGAAGTCTGGGACTTAGATAGTGTCAGAGTATTGCATCACCCCAACAGCCACCAACAACTCGCCGCCAAAGTTGTCAACCGCAATATTCCCATCTTAGAACTGGCTCGACAAGAAGAAGGGCTTAGTCTCATGTTATTGTACTCCCTAGCTGGGATGTACGGCTCAGCGGGGGAAGAACAGAAAGCTCGAGACTGCTGGGAGGAAGTATTAGAAAGATTGTTTCCGCATTTGATAGACGGCAACCCTCCAGAAGAATTTGGTTTCATTCCCTCCTTAGTTTTTACTTTAGCAGGGCGATCGCTCCAAAATCGAGATTATGAAACAACCGTGTTACTTTGTCAGCGAGGTCTGGAATGGTGTCCCAACTATCCTCCTCTAAATTATATAGCTGGCATGACATTAATTAATATAGGATTTCCGTTAGGTGCCGTTGCTTACTTTGAGAATTGTCTGCAACTGGGTAAAGATGGCAGCTACTATAAAGGAGAACCTTTCGAGCCAAGTTTCACCACCACCGACCCGGCTTGCTGTTTGGGTCTAGCTTATATTCACCTGAAGCGCTGGCCGGATGCAGTATCGGCATTTGAATTAGCGCTGACTTTCGATGAAAATTGCACAGCGGCCAAAGAAAATTTAGCAAAAATCCGACAAAGCTTCACAGAGTAAACGGCTAAAAATGACACTAAACAAAGTTCAGTTACCGCGATTTCTCAACATTGCCTCACCGTCAAGCCTGTCAATGAAGATGATGTGGGCGGGTTTGGCAATAACTGCCTTATTTATCATAGTAGCAACCTTGTCTCCCGCAATGCAAGCTTGGGGATGGCTGCAAAATCCTACCGATGCTTTGATTAACCCGATTCACGAACCGCCGTCGGCGAATTATTGGTTCGGGACTAGCCGCAGTGGCTACGATGTTTTTTCCCGGACGCTGTTTGCTTCGCGGGCGGCTTGGCAAGTCGTGATTTTAGCAACAGCGTTGAGTTTGTTTGTCGGAGTGCCGCTGGGTTTGGTTAGCGGTTATTTGGGTGGCAAGCTCGATCGCGTGCTGTTATTTTTAATGGATACAATTTATACGTTGCCGGGGTTGCTGCTGTCCTTAACTTTAGCATTTGTCGTGGGAAAAGGAGTTCTCAATGCTGCGATCGCCCTGAGCATTTCCTACATCCCTCAATACTACCGCGTCGTCAGGAATCACACCGCCAGCGTCAAAACCGAACTATTTGTCGAAGCCGCCCGAGCAATGGGTGCTGACACTTGGACAGTGCTGTCGCGCTACTTGTTTCTCAACGTCATTCAGAGCGTACCAGTGCTGTTCGCGCTCAACGCCGCTGACGCAATTCTAACATTAGGAGGCTTAGGATTTCTCGGTTTGGGACTTCCCGAAGAAACTCCGGAATGGGGACACGATTTGCGTTTAGCTTTAGATGCGCTACCTACCGGTATTTGGTGGACAGCCTTGTTTCCCGGTTTGGCAATGACTTTAATGGTAGTTGGGCTGTCTTTGGTAGGAGAAGGATTAAACGAATTTGTCAATCCCCGGCTGCGCAACCAGCAGTAATATGTCTCGCAATCAAGAATTTAGTCTTTCCTTCTGCTCTTTTCTTCCTTCGCGCATGAAAGCGTCTTCGCGGTTTCGTTAAATATAGCGGTTCTCGAAAAGATGAGGTATTCACCAATTAATTAACAATTACAAAATCTCCGAATCTCCGAATCCCCCAATCCCCCAATCTTTCAATCCTCCAATCCCCCAATCTCAAATTCTTCAATCTCAAACTTGTTCGCTCGCGAAGTCGAAGAATCTAAAATCTCAACTTGTACCTCATCTATCTCAGAAAGGCTATAGCTATTATTTAAGTGGTTCTGGACTCAATCAATCAGTCGAGAAATTAGAGCGATCGCACCAGCGTCATATTTCCACATTTTTAAGCCCATCGAGCAGCTTATGCCCGATCGTACAACAGCAAGCACATCGCTAACTGGTAAGTTTCCTGTTTTTTTGAAGTGTTCCTGAGTCCTCCGTTGCAGCAACCTCTGCTGGGTATTTGTTCTGTCTGCTTGAAATCATCCAGACAATTAGGAAATTTTACCTAAAATTGATTTAATCGCTTTATCCAATCTTCACACTGTCACGATATATTTAAAGGAAGCGTGAAGTTGTGCTTCCGGAAGATAGCGAATTGTGTTGCTTCCCCGAAGGCGCGATCGCGCCAGTGCGAGCCGAAAGCCCACAAATTTTAGAGCAGTTTGCAGCCGGGAGTTGCGCGGCGGGTTAACTCTCAGTAAAATTTATCCTGGTGGTTTTTGCCACTGACGAGACAAACTCGTGTAGAACTGCTTAAATGAGAATGTGACGTTAATAACTTAATGTGATTTAACGTCGAAATTAAACCCAATTTCTGAGATTTGAGCTAACTTAACAATGAAAGCCCCTGTTGCACTACTAAACCCGCAACGCTTCATTTGGGGTGATCGTCGGTCTCTCATCCAGAGTTGCCGGCTTACAACTAAAGCTCGTAAGCTTTATTCAATCGCAGATTGCGTATGATTCAATTCAGGGAAACAGGGTAAAGATGGGTGCATCTATACGGATTGTATTGGTTCCAATTACGGCAAGTCAAAAATTGTCTGCTAACTGTCTGGCCGACTACGCCGCAGCCGTTCACCCAGATCTTCGCAGAAAACAGCGCCGTTCGATCGTGCCCAAGTTTTTGCGGCCCATTCTCAGGATTTAGCAGAGTCAGGCATTAGTCCGTATTGTCAAGCTAAGCTGACAGAGTTTTCCTAGTTCTTGACAAAAAATGGAAAACAACTTCCATTTTTTGTGAGAAAGGCTACAATCGGAAGGGTCTTTGTAAGATCCGATTCTCACTGTTTGGTGCTTCGACCCTCTGCTGTTGCATTTTAGGCAGCAGACCCGCATACTCGGTGGCGAAAATTTGCCGTGGAACGGTGATGTCTGACAACATCGTGAAAGCAGCAAGCAAGTCAAAAGTTGGACACCTCGAACACAAAAGTTAGAGGGTTCGAGGGCGACAAACTTGTACGGGTAAAAAATCGAAGTACCTAGTAAAAAAAAGCCAGTATTTTTTGAGGTGCGCTCGAACCCATCTCTGGGTTTGCTTCTCCTGGCAAGGTATCGCAGATGCAGCGATAAATAGCTGCGAAAGAAAAAGCCGCACGCTCAATCCGAGGTGGCGACGTTAAAGTGTGCGATCGATTGCATGCGCTGGCTACTTCTTTCCCAGAACTCGAACTAGGACCGATCAAACTGGTGCAGTTCGGTCACTGCTTCACTGAGCAGACCGAAAATCCCACTATTTCTTCCTGCGGGAATGTCAATACTGACTAAGTTGTCTAAACTACAAACAGACACTATTCCACTGTTATTTATTCTTTAATTCAGGAGCATGAGGAAGGCGGCATGATCCAGGCTAACACCGTACTCGAAACCAAAATCAAACCCAAAATGGAAACAATCGAGTTGCTTCGGAACGCCGAAAGCGTTCTACCTGATAGCGAGTTGGAACTTTTTATCGACGAAGAAGATGATCGAGAAGATTTTCTAGACTCTCAATCGGAGGAGGACGACACTAAAGCTGGCAAAGGCGCCAAAGCCCGCCGTCGGGCTCAGGCAAAGAAAAAGCATTATACAGAAGACTCTATTCGTCTCTACCTGCAAGAAATCGGTCGGATTCGACTGTTGCGAGCCGACGAAGAGATTGAACTCGCCCGCAAGATTGCAGATTTGCTGGAATTAGAGCGAGTTCGAGAACAACTGCTGGAAGAGTTAGACCGCGAACCCAAAGACAACGAATGGGCTACTGCTGTAGAGATGGCACTACCTGCATTCCGTCACCGACTCCATGTCGGCCGGCGCGCTAAGGAGAAGATGGTGCAATCAAACCTGCGTTTGGTGGTGTCGATCGCCAAAAAGTACATGAATCGCGGTTTGTCTTTCCAAGATTTGATTCAAGAAGGCTCTTTGGGTCTGATCCGAGCCGCTGAAAAATTCGATCACGAAAAAGGCTACAAGTTTTCCACCTACGCAACTTGGTGGATACGTCAAGCCATCACCAGAGCAATCGCCGATCAATCCCGGACTATCCGCCTCCCGGTTCACCTTTACGAAACCATCTCGCGGATCAAGAAAACTACCAAACTGCTTTCTCAAGAAATGGGCCGCAAGCCTACGGAAGAAGAAATCGCCACTAAGATGGAGATGACGATCGAGAAATTGCGGTTCATTGCTAAATCCGCACAGTTGCCTATTTCTTTAGAAACTCCGATCGGCAAAGAGGAAGACTCGCGTCTGGGAGACTTTATTGAATCTGACGGGGAAACGCCAGAAGATCAAGTCTCAAAGAACTTGTTAAGGGAAGATTTGGAAAGCGTTTTGGACACTCTCAGCCCCCGAGAACGGGATGTACTGAGGTTGCGTTACGGCTTAGACGACGGACGGATGAAGACCTTGGAGGAAATTGGTCAAATCTTTAACGTCACTCGCGAGCGAATTCGCCAAATTGAAGCTAAAGCCCTGCGGAAGTTGCGCCATCCCAACCGCAACAGCATCTTAAAAGAATATATCCGCTAGAGTATTTGTCTGGCATCACCCAAAAGAGTGATTTCCACTCTTTTGGGGGGGAACCCCCCCGACCCCAAAAGAGCGATCGCTGTTACATTTTTTGTTGCTAACTTCAGGGCGAGCAAGTAACTATTTGCTGCGCCGGTAAATCCCGGCAAAAATTGCGCTGCTTAAAGCGCATGGGAAAATTTAGGGAGTCCCCAAAGGAACTCCCAAGCTTTGCAGTGTCTGAAAAGTTTTAACTAGAAAATTAGATCGGTTTCCAGAAAAGAATGCAACTGTAGGTAAGGATCGCGAATTCAATAATTTACACAAGTTTGTGGGGCGTCCCGCCCGCAGGCCCTTTCCAATACCTCTCCGTTAAGGAACTTTGCTTAACAATCGCGCTCCGAGTTTACAAGCATTTCAGGAGATTAAATCCTACAATTTTGTGCTTAACTCAGAGGTATTGGGGCCCTTTCTGGACGGGCTCTTCTGGCCCATCCCACAATAAGCATAAAAGAGGTATTGGGGCCCTTTCTGGACGGGCGGGACGCCTATCCCACAAGAAGCATAAAAATTGTAAGTTATTTAATTCTCATTCCTAAGTTCTCAACCCCGATCAAAAGCATTCCCAATCTCAAATCGAAAAATGGAAAATTCTCAAATGCTATTACATCAGACCCCAGAAGTGAAGCAAGCCTTGACCGGAAACCAATTCAATCATGACAGCCGCAGAGACACCAATCATTGCTAAACGACCGTTCCAATTTTCAGCTCCTTCGCTGAAGCCCCACTTCCAAGCGTTGCGTTTTGGTTCTTGCATAGTTATGATCTCCCTTCGTTAACTTTTCTCAGGCTTATATAAATTAATATAACAGTGACTTGACAAAATGGCAAATTTGTGATATTGGAGCGCCAGGATAGACCTTTCTCCCGTTCCCTACCGAGGAAAAATCGCCAATTCGGTATCAGGATCGAACAAGTGAATTTTGTCATGGGCGATCGCCAGCCAAAGCTCCTCGCCAACACGGATCGATCGCTCAGGAGGAACCCGCACCTGCATCCGCACGGCCGGATCACCAGTCAAACACACCCGCAAATAAGTTTCGTGTCCCAAAGCCTCCACAATTTCCACTTGTACCGACAGATTTTTAGTAGCAGGAGGGTTAATGCTGAGATGTTCCGGGCGGATGCCCAAAATTAGGTCTCGCCCGTCGTATTTTTGTAGATTTTTCGCCCAAATATCGGGTAAAGTAAAGCGAAACTGCGGGTGAGAAATCAACAGCGGGGCGGTAAACTGCACCGGCAAAAAATTCATCGGCGGAGAACCGATAAACTCAGCCACAAACAGATTAGCCGGCTTGTTGTAAAGCTCCAGAGGCTTAGCGACTTGTTGAAGCTGGCCAGCATTCATAATCGCAATGCGATCGCCCATAGTCATCGCCTCAGTTTGGTCGTGAGTCACATAAATAGTGGTAGTGCCCAACTGTCGCTGTAACTGCACAATTTGCGATCTCGTTTGGGCCCTCAATTTCGCATCAAGATTCGATAGAGGTTCATCCATCAAAAACACTTCAGGATTTCGAGCCATCGCCCTACCCAAAGCCACCCGCTGCTTTTGTCCTCCCGAAAGTTGTTTCGGCAAGCGACTTAAAAGCGGTTCTATCTGCAATAATTGAGCTACCTTCATAACTCGTTCTCCTACCGCCTTTTCCCGTTCCGACAAATAGCGCAAACCCCGAGGAAGCTTGCGAGTTGCTCCAACTAAAAAGTCCTCCCCTAAAGTATATATTTGCTCTTTATTTACAGTATTATAAGCTAAATAATTAATAACCTCTTCTATCTTATTCCTGATTAGTTCTCCCTTCTCCCTTCTTCCTTTTTCTGTCACTGTCACTGTCTCTGCTTCCCTCTTCCTTTTTCCTTCTTCCCTCTTCCTTCTGCCTTCTTCCCTCTTCCCTCTGCCTTCTGCCTTCTTCCCTCCGCCTTCTTCCTTCTGCGATCGGCGCAATCCAAAGGCGAGATTATCGTAAACAGTTAAGTGAGGATAGAGAGCATAATTTTGAAATACCATAGCGATATCTCGGTCTTTTGGAGGCAAATCGTTAACGAGCCGATCGCCAATCCAGATATTGCCGCCTGTCAAAACTTCCAAACCGGCGATCGATCGCAGCAAAGTGCTTTTTCCGCAGCCCGAAGGCCCCACCAACACCATGAATTCCCCGTCGAGGACGGTCAGGTTAATCCGCCGCAAAACAGTGTTAGACGAAGAGCTAGGAGTCTCTGTTGAGACACTTTCTGCGACGTTGTTTGCTATTTTTTCCTGTTCTCCTTGGCGGAGGGGAAAACTTTTGTAGATATTTTCTAATACAACTTGCGCCATCAAACGATTTTAGAATTGGGCATGGGGCATGGGGCATGGGGCATTGGGCATGGGCCAAACAGGTCATTGGGCATTGGGCATTGGGCATTGCTCATGGGGCATCGGGCATTGGGAATTGGGCATGGGCCAAACAGGTCATGGGGCATGGGACATAGAGAATTGGGCATGGGAATTGGGAATTGGGAATTGGTAATTGGGAATTGGGAATTGGGAATTAAAAAATCTCGCTTTTAGAGTCGTTATTCTTTACCAAGCCATTACTGGTAACGAGTTAAATGACCGATTACTCATTATCGATTACCGATTACCGATTACCGATTACCGATTACCGATTACCGATTACCGATTACCGATTATCGATTACCGATTACCGATTACCGATTACCGATTATCGATTACCGATTACCGATTACCAATTCCCAATTCCCCATGCCCCATGCCCCATGCCCCATGCCCCATGCCCCATGCCCATTACCAATGACAACTGACTACTGACTACTGATAACCTTGATAATTCTTTCACCAGGATTGAGGTCAAAAACCCGATCGCCCGGAGCATCTTTCCCCCAAAAAGCTATAGCATCAGTAGTCGATCGCAGCAAGCGGCCAGCGGTCGTAAAAAGTTTAACATCCGTACCCGAAACAGCCCGCAGCAATCCAACCAAAGCATCTTTAGGCTCTGCAAAGCGAAAAGCTTGAGTGCCGATTTCGCCGCGGTTAGTAAGCCTGACAGAACCCGCAGGCATTCGTTTCGCCCAACCCAACTCCGAAAATAGCACCAGACTGTCCTCCGGGTCGATCGTAATACAACCCACCAACTGTTCCTGCTTCCGCAACCTGGTGACTTGAGAACCCTGGGCGGTGCGGCCCATGGGCGGCAGTTGTTCGTCATCAACATCAAACCGGAGGACTCGGCCCCCCGAAGTTGCGACGACCACTTGGTCGCCAACTTTGCTGAGACTAGCATTGCGCAGTCGATCGTCCTCCTTGAGTTTAACAACAGTCACGCCGCGATTAGTCAACTCAGCAAATTCCTGCATCGGCAAGCGCTTAATTTTGCCTTGTTGAGTCAGAGTTACTAAATCCGCCACTTCGGAATTTTCCGGCAAAATAAAGTGTGCGACTGTGATGTCAGAAAAAGCGCGACCGGCACTTTCTTTAGTAGCACTCGGCGACAACAAGCTGACAATCGGGGTTCCCCGGTCTTTTTGGCTGCTGCTAGGAATATCGGCGACTTTCAGCGGGTAAGCTTTGCCGTTAGGAGTTAGGACGACCAAAGTGCGATCGGTTTTTGTCAGGTTTGCCGTCACAAGAAAATCTTCATTTTTTTCTAAAGCTGAAACCGATTTTTCGCGAGTTTTCGATCGCGGACGTTCCCCAGCCGGTACGCGGCGCACGTACTGCTTGTGCGAAAATTCAACAATAGTTTCTTCTGCCTCTAGAACGGGCAATAAGTTAGGCTGAATCGTTGCCGGTAACAACGGCTTCACACCAGCATTTTTCTTACTAGAAACTTGTGGCTCGGCGTTGGCTTTGCGTCCGGTTCCATTGGCAAATTTAGTGCGGCGTTCGTCAGCGTACTTGCGTTTGAGCGATCGCAATTCCTTCTTCAAAGCCTTCAAAAATTCGCGTCTGTCGCTCAACAACCGCTGCAATTCTTGAATGTTCGCCATCAACTCATCCAACTCTGACTGCAAATTTTGCCTTTCCAAACCAGTCAGCCTGCGCATCGGCATCGCCAAAATTGCATCAGCTTGACTTTCGCTCAAATTGAGGCGAACTTGGAAAGTTTGCTTAGCAGTAGTACCGTCAGGAGCATTTCTGAGAATGTCGATCGCAGTATCGAGATTTGTCAAAGCCAACATTAAGCCTTGAACAATATGACAGCGGCGTTCTGCGGCCTGCAATTCGTAATTGTAGCGGCGGGTAAGAGTTAATTCTCGGAAATCCAGAAATTCCTGCAACAATTGTCTCAGCGTCAACTGTCGGGGTTGACCGTTGACAATTGCCAACAAAATCGCGCCAAAATTTGTTTGCAGGTCAGTTTGTTGGTAAAGACGAGCTAGAACTGCTTCTGGGGTAAATTCCCGCTTCAGTTCAATTACAACACGAATGCCATCGCGATCGCTCTCGTCGCGCAAATCAGAAATACCGTCGAGGCGGCCGGCATTCACCAACTCCGCCACCTTTTCAATCCAAGCCGCCTTATTTACCTGAAACGGAAACTCCGTCACGACGATCGCCGTTTTAGTGCGCACCTTGCGATTACCAGGCACCTCTTCTACCCCAGCCACACCCCTGACCGCAATGCTACCTCTACCCTTAGTGTAGGCGTCAAAAATGCCCTCTGTAGAGACGATTTCCCCTCCGGTCGGGAAATCCGGGCCAGGAATTAGTTCGATCAACTTCTCGTCCGAGAGTTCCGGATTTTCAATCAAAGCAATTAAACCATCTACCACCTCGCCCAAATTGTGCGGCGGGATATTAGTAGCCATCCCGACAGCAATGCCGGTACAGCCGTTGAGCAGCAGAAACGGCAACTGAGCAGGGAGCGCCGTCGGTTCCTGCTGCGAACTGTCAAAGTTACCAGTAAAATCAACAGTTGCGTCGCCGACTTGGGTTAGCATGGCTTCGTGGGCGATCGATGCCAGTCTAGTTTCCGTGTAGCGCATCGCAGCAGCCGGGTCATTGTCCACCGAACCGAAATTGCCGTGACCCGCCAGCAAAGGATAGCGGCTCGAAAACTCCTGAACCATGCGCACCAGAGCGTCGTAAACCGATTGGTCGCCGTGGGGGTGATATTTTCCCAAAACATCTCCAACTACCCGGGCGCACTTGCGGTAAGGTCGGTCTGGCGTCAAACCGAGTTCGTGCATCGCGTACAAAATTCGACGGTGCACGGGTTTTAAACCGTCGCGGACATCAGGCAAAGCTCGCCCGACGATCACACTCATGGCATATTCGAGGTACGATTGCTGCATCTCGGCGTGCAGAGGCGTAGAAATTACTTGCCCGGAAAGTAGGTTGAGTTGTTTAGCCATGAGTCCTTGTGTCCGTTAATTCCTGAGTTAAGACAGCCTCTGTCAGTCGATTTGAGATTTTCCATTTTTCGATTTGAGATTTACTCGCAGCTTTGAATCAGGGAGTAGGAACTCTTAGTCTAAAATTTTGGGATCTCCACGACGATGGTACGTGGTACGCTACCCGTTTTTGGGCGGGGTCAATAATGCTCAGGTTGCCTGTCTCGAATGAAAAGCGTTTGCTTTGGCGGCGAATCGAAAGTTCGACAAAACCGCCCAGCCGAAGGAGCAAAATAAATTTAACAGGTGAAACCAGAATCAGAGTGCCGAAGACGGGCAACACTTGCCTCTTACTCTCCACTCTTACACTAACCTCTATGTTGCCGACAGGAGCGCCGATCTGTCTATTTACCGCTCGCCGCGAGAAGGTTGATTCACAGTCATGCTTTTACTTATAATCGCTCACAAATGCCGATCGTTGAAAATTCAGCGCCCTCAAAAGCTCTCCTCGCGAGCTCTCAAGCGTCTGACAGCAGCTCGATACACCAAAGAGTCGATCTTTTCAGCAGTCTCGATCGCTCAAAACACAGAATTGGGAATCCCCAACAATCCCCGCGATATTCGCTACTCCTAATGCTTCGGCCCGAGTATGTGAATAAACATGGCTTGATATCATGTCCGGTCGATTACCATAACAAAAAAGGTTCGATCGTTTGGACTTGAGTCCGCGACCAGAGAGCGGACCCAAGTCCGCACGATCGAACGAAAAGGTTCGATCGTTTGGACTTGAGTCCGCGACCAGAGAGCGGACCCAAGTCCGCACGATCGAACGAATCCGATCGCGGTCGATCGACCGGACACGATATGACTCTAAGAGCCAGAAAGAAAATAATTGTCACACCTCCGGGACTCTCATACCAGTTACAAAAAGTAATGCAACTGTAGCCCCTTGCTCCAAACCCCTATCCGATCAATCATCCCCAATCTCAAATCGAAAAATGGAAAATCTCAAATGCTACAAGTCGGAGGCTTGACCGCAAGAGAGGATAAGCAGCAGCTAAGCGAGAGATTGTCTGTTATGTTCGAGGGGTAGAGGGAGATGCTCGCTCGTGGAGGAGAGGATGTGACTATCAAGGGGAATAGGGAATTCAAATATACAATTTAAATCCACAACAGGTTACTAGAAACTTGCTACCGGGGAATCTTAAGACGATCGTCAGTGTCAGGTCTAGTTCTAAAAAACAACTAAACTGTCTGTATGTAGTAGTCTAAATGATGGTAATGGATGCTTCTGGGTATCTGTACACCCTCTCACAGTTAGTGGCTCAAGGATATATATGAGGGTTTTGCAGGGTTCCCGGCTGATGGCGCTAAAAACTCTGCATTTTTGACGGGGAATGTAATCCCCGTCCCGTGTTCCTCTTTCGACTCAAGTCGCAAAGTTTCCATACTTCCCATATTTATTTATGAAAACCGTTCTGATTGTAGAGGACGATTTGGTCAATGCTCGGGTTTTTTCCAAAATACTGACTAAGCGGGGGGGCTTAGCTGTCAAGCACACGGAAAATGTTGAAGAGGTGATGCAGATTGCGGCAGCAGGCGAAGCTGATTTGATTTTAATGGACGTGTCTCTTTCGCGGAGCGTGTACCAGGGAAAATCTGTTGACGGCATTAAGATTACTCAACTACTCAAAGCAGACCCACAAACAGCCTCGCTGCCGATTATTTTGGTGACTGCTCACGCCATGGCCGGTGATAAAGAAACCTTTCTGAATCAAAGCGGTGCCAATGGTTACATCTCCAAACCAGTAGTAGACCATCAAGAGTTTGTCGATCAAATCAAGGCTTTGCTCCCTGACTGAGCGAACACTTTTCTGTGCTGGCGCAAGTTCCGCAACAGATGCGCACTCGTGGGATGCAATGGAGGTCAGGAAAAACGTTTGAGTTATCGTCGCGAGAAAAAGCAGAAACAAGAAAGAGTCTTAATTGTTTGGCCAAGTTCAAACAATTAAAACCCTTGATTTTCAAACCTTCTTGAATTCGGATTTATCCCTTCTGACGCATATCTTCGGCCTTCTTCCGACCTACTTTGGTGCCCGCACAACGCGATCGGTTTTGAGTTCTCGCGCTGTGAGTAAAAAAAATATTTTTTTCGACGAGTGCCTAGCGGCGCGTACGTTGCGAGGAATTAAGCAATTGCCGCGCAGCGCTTGGAACAGGCTGCACGGCAAGATCGCGCACACCCTATTAGTCTTCGTCCTCGTCGAAGTCGTAACCGATATCATCATCCTCATCGGCGATCGCCCCTAAGGAATCATCATCAGTATCAGGGACAAAATCGTCCTCATCAACCTCAACTTCCTCAAAATCATCATCAGCCTCGTCAGAACCGCGGCCGACATCAAAACCGCTCTCGATCGTGTACTTGCGACGCGCCGTGCGATCGTCGAGAACCACATCCTCCTGCAAATCCTGGATCTCGTCATCAAACACAGCACCGTCAAAACCGGCATCCTGAACGCTAGCATCCTCATAAGCATTGAACCCAGTCCCGGCTGGAATCAAGCGGCCGATGATCACGTTTTCCTTGAGGCCGCGCAGCCAGTCGGATTTGCCCTCGATCGCAGCTTCTGTCAGCACCCTGGTTGTTTCTTGGAAGGAAGCTGCGGAAATAAAGCTGTCGGTATTGAGCGAAGCCTTAGTAATCCCCAGCAACACCGGAGTGTAGTCCGCCGGCGCCCCGCCAGTAATCGACATCGCCTCATTCACCTGCTCGACTTGCCGCAGTTCGACTAACTCGCCCGGGAGCATGGTAGTATCGCCACCGTCTTCCATCCGTACTTTGTTGGTCATCTGGCGGACAATCACTTCGATGTGCTTGTCGGAAATATCTACGCCTTGAGACTGATAGACAGACTGCACCTCGTTGACCAAGAAAGTCTGCACCTGCTGGAAACTTTCCAAAGCCGCCTCAAAAGTCGGCTGGCGCTCTTTGAGTACCTGGAAAAATACTTCCAGAATTTCGTGGGGGTTGGCGGGCCCGTCGGTCAAGGCTTCGGCGACGCCGACGCGCTGGCCGTCAGAGACGATCGGGTTTTGACCCGGTAACAAAGGATACTGCTCGATCCGGCCATCATCCTCAACCACCGCCAATTCCACAATATCGTCGTCGGTGACTACCTGAGCCGTCCCCGGGCGCTTGGCTAAAATACAAGCCTCCTTCGGCTTCCGCCCTTCAAGCAGTTCCTCAATCCGGGGCAAACCCTGAATGATGTCTCCTGTCTTGGCTCGCTCGAACACCAGGATGACTAAGTTGTCGCCCCGTTGCACCAAATCCCCATCGTCTACGTGCAGCACAGCACCCCCGGAAACCCGGTAAGGGCGAGCCACCCGCAGCACAATTTTTGCCTGTTCCGATCCCGACGCAGGTACAACCTTCACCACCTGACCGGATTCTTCCAGAATCACTCCAGGTGCTACTTCTGTACCAGCCACCAGCAACTGACCAGGACTCACCTCCGGCGTACCCGCCACAGAGATTGACACAGAATCCGCATCCCGCATCACCAACAGCCGGCGCACCGGTTCGTTGAGTCCCTCGCGGATACCCCGGACAATCCCCGCTTCCTTGCAGAGAATCTCGGTGCGGGCTACCACTGCGCCGGGGGCGATCGACAGTCCGTCTTCCACCAACAGCCGCGTGTGGGTGCTGCCCTGGGTGGGATCTGCCGATACGTCCCGCCGAATCACCAGCGACTCCAAAATCACCAACTGCAAGCGGAAAATCCGAGAAGGTACTGAGACCTCATCGCCTTCTTGCAGCGCCAGTTCTTGCGACTGCACGATCGCATCAGACAAGCCCCAAGCCGGGCCGGAATTGTCGGCGCCAAAAGCTAAAGCGTCATCCTCATCTGGGAGCAGTTCGATATCGGCTGCCAATTGCGGCGCCCCGGAACCGATTTCTAAAATAAGCTGAGTCCGCAGCAGTTCCAGTCCTTCGACGGATTTGACGCGCTCTCCATCTTTGTAGGGCAGCCGCTGGACTGCTTTGAGGGCGATCGACTCGTTGAGCGCTGTTTGGGAAGGCACGGGCGGCTTGTCGGGCACTGGGAACTCGACGACGGGCCGCAGCAGCAAGGCCGGGCCTTCGGGGGTTTCGATGTATTCGGCATAGCCGAGTTCTTCGGCAACCAAGCCCGGGAAGATTTCTTGACCAGCGCTGACTATTTGACCCTCGCCCAAAGTCAGCGGCGGGCGATCGACTGCGTGCATTGTCCCGGGCTTGATCACAATTTCCCGGAGGATGTCGTTTTTCTGAGTTACTTCTACCGCGCCGCTGGTTTGGCAGAAAATATCTTTGACGACTTCGGTACCGGCTTCGACGTACTGGCCGTCTTCTACCAGCAGCAGGGAGATGTCTTTGTTGACTTCGTGGCACTCTTCTGGTATCCACAGCAGGGTGCCGCCTTTGACTACTTCGTAGCCGAGTTTGGCTTTGCCGCGCTTGTGGACTTCGACTCCGGCGTATTTGACTATGCCTCCGGTGGCGGTGCGGTAGCTGTCGTCGAGCAGTTCGGCTACGACTTCGCCGTTGATGACTTTGCTCCCTGGTGCTGTTTTCAGGGAAAACCGTTGGTTAGAAGCGGTTTCGATGATGTAGTGGTCGCGGCCGCCTGCGCTTTCGGCGCGGACGATTGCTTGGTCTAGCAGCACTTGAGCTGTGATGATTTCGATTTCTCGCTCGTCGGCGATGCGGACTACGCCGCCGTGTTCGGAGACGAGTTTGGTTTCGGCGATGACGCTGTTGGCTGCGATGCGATCGCCATTTTTGACTGCCGGTTCGGCACCCGGGAGCAAGTTGTAGACTTCTCCCGAAAGAATCCAAATCAGTCCGCCCCTGCTGGCGGTGCGGGTGGTGTTACCTTGACGGTCGGTTTTTTCTTCGGGCACCAAGTCGGCAAACTTAGCCTCACCCGCCAAGTCGGATGCTACGTCCGTTGTGACTTTTTCCGTAGTTTTGCGGGCGGCGCGTCCGACGATCGGCACTTCTGCCAAAACTTGACCGGGGACGGCGCGCTGTCCGTCTTTGACCATCAGGGTCGAACCTTGGACGATCGCCAGTTCAATCTTCAGCTTCTGATTCTTCGTCCCCGATTTGCCTTCTTCAAAGCCGTCGCCCTCAAATACGAGTTTGCCGTTGTTTTCAGCTACCAGAGCTTCTTCGCCGTGTCTGGTGCGGAAAGAGCGGGTGCGCAAATTCTTGAACTTTGCTACGCCCGGGAAAGGCGCGCGTTCTTGTTTTGCGACTTCTCCGGTAAATACGCCGCCTGTGTGGAAGGTGCGCATGGTGAGCTGGGTTCCTGGTTCGCCGATCGACTGAGCGGCAATAATCCCGATCGCCTCTCCCATGTCCACCATTTTCAAGTGGGCGAGACTCCAACCGTAGCAGCACTGACATACCGAGCGCGTGGCTTCGCAAGTCAGGGGCGATCGCAAATAAACCTCCGCCACCCCGGCCTTACCAACTTCCCCTGCCAGCTCCTCAGTAATTGGCTGATTTCGGACCGCTCTTTCGTTCCCAAAAGTCACGATTTCTCCGGTTTTGGGGTGCACCACATCTCGGGCAAACACCCGCCCCAGCAGCCGATCTTTCAGGGGAATCAGCACGGTTGCTCCGTCGGTCATGGGCCGCACGCGGATGCCACGCTGGGTGCCACAGTCTGTTTCTCGCACAATCACGTCTTGGGCTACGTCCACCAGTCGGCGTGTTAAGTAGCCGGAGTCGGCGGTGCGGAGGGCGGTATCTACTAAGCCTTTGCGCGCTCCGTAGGAGGAAATGATGTACTCGGTGACTGTCAGTCCTTCCCGGAAGTTGGTTTTGATCGGCAAGTCGATGATTTCGCCTTGGGGGTCTGCCATCAATCCCCGCATTCCGACTAATTGCCGCACTTGGGAGATGTTTCCGCGCGCCCCGGAGAATGCCATCATGTACACCGAGTTCAGCGGGTCTGTAGCTCGGAAGTTCTTGACCACTTCGTCTTTGAGGTCTTCTGAGGTGCTGTTCCAGGTGTCGATTACTTTCTGGAAGCGTTCGACTTCGGTGATTTCGCCTCTGGTGTATTTCTGTTCCGTAATCCGGATTTCTTCTTCGGCTGCATCGAGCAGTTGTCGTTTGATGGGGGGTACTTGCAGGTCGTCTACGCTAATTGAAACTCCCGCTCTCGTCGCAAACCGAAAACCCAAGTCTTTGAGTTTGTCGGCCATTTGCGCCGTGCGGGCTGTTCCATAGTTCATGAATGACCAAGAGATTAATTTTTTGAGCTGACCTTTGTCTACAACTCGATTGCGAAAAACAATTTCTTTTTTTTCCTTATTTTCTGTCATTTTTCTGCTAGTAATTTGGTCATTAGTCATTAGTCATTAGTCATTAGTCATTGGCCAAACAGGCCAAACAGGCCAAACAGGCCAAACAGGTCATTGGCCAAACAGGTCATTGGCCAAACAGGTCATTGGCCAAACAGGTCATTGGCCAAACAGGTCATTGAGCATTGGCCAAACAGGCCAAACAGGTCATTGGCCAAACAGGCCAAACAGGTCATTGGCCAAACAGGTCATTGGCCAAACAGGTCATTGGCCAAACAGGCCAAACAGGTCATTGGTCATTGGGCAAACAGGCCAAACAGGTCATTGGCCAAACAGGCCAAACAGGCCAAACAGGTCATTACGGATTAGTAATAGGGAATTAGTAATAGGGAATTGGGAATTGGTCATTGGTCATTGGTCATGCCCCATGCCCGATTCCCCATGCCCCATGCCCCATGCCCCATGCCCGATTCCCCATGCCCCATCCCTCATGCCCCATGCCCCATGCCCCATTCCCTAATTGTTAATTACCGATTCGATCGTTTGGTGATAGATAATCCGGCCCGGAGTAGTGCGAATAAACTGATTGATCGGCTTACCCTCTGCGTCTTCCCGAATCCGGCGGAACTTGTATTCTTTCGTCACAGTACCGTCGGCGGAGGTTTCCACCTTCAGCGGTTCACCTTCGGGTTCTGTGTTTTCTATGGCGCCTTGAAACCTCACCCACACGTATGAGTGCAAGTCCACGACTCCTTGTTCGTAAGCTACAACCGCGTCGGTAAGGTTGGAGAAATAATTACCTGCTCCTTTTTGACCGTGAGGATTGTCGGCTGTCAAGTAATAGCAACCGAGCACCATATCTTGAGAAGGAGTGACGATCGGTCTTCCGGTTGCTGGCGACATAATGTTATTAGAAGCCAGCATCAGCAAGCGCGCTTCCGCCTGAGATTCCAGAGACAAAGGTACGTGAACAGCCATTTGGTCGCCGTCAAAGTCAGCGTTAAAAGCCGGACAGACTAGCGGGTGAAGCTGAATCGCCCTTCCATCTACCAAAATCGGCTCAAAGGCTTGAATCCCCAAACGGTGCAGCGTAGGAGCCCGGTTCAGCATGACAGGGTGTCCTTCAATTACCTCTTGCAGTACGTCCCAAACGCTGGGATCGTTGCGCTGGATGAGTTTTTTGGCTGCTTTGATGTTGTTGACCAATCCTTGGCGGATCAGGCGGTGGATAACGAAGGGCTGGAAAAGCTCGATCGCCATTTCCCTCGGTAAACCGCACTGATGAATCTTCAGTTTCGGCCCCACCACAATTACCGAACGTCCAGAATAGTCAACCCGTTTCCCGAGCAAGTTTTGCCGGAAACGACCTTGTTTCCCTTCAATAATGTCCGACAGCGACTTCAGCGGACGGTTGTTTGCGCCCACCACAGTCCGGCCCCGGCGGCCGTTATCAATCAGCGCATCCACAGCTTCTTGCAGCATCCGCTTTTCGTTGCGAATGATAATTTCCGGCGCCAGAATTTCTTGCAGTCTCGCCAAGCGGTTATTGCGATTAATAACTCTTCGATAAAGGTCGTTGAGGTCGCTCGTCGCAAAACGTCCGCCGTCTAGCTGTACCATCGGCCGTAAGTCGGGCGGAATCACCGGAATCACATTGAGCACCATCCAATCCGGATGAGAACCCGTAGCGATAAAGTTGTCAATTACCCGCAAGCGTTTAATCAACTTCGCCCGTTTTTGACCTTTAGCATTAGCAATATCTTCCCGCAGCTTTTCCGCTTCACTTTCGAGCGGAATATTTTGCAGCAAAACTTGCAAAGCTTCAGCACCGATGCCTACTTCTACTCCCGTCAGGGTGGAATCTTCGCTGTAAAGTTCATCTTCTATTTCCAGCCAAGCATCTTCTGTAAGCAATTGCTTGTATTGCAGCTTTTCAGCATTACCAGCATTCAACACAACATAGGCATTGAAATAAACAATTTGTTCGACATCTCGCAGGGGCATATCTAACAGAATTGCCATGTAACTGGGGATGCCTTTGAGATACCAAACATGAGCTACTGGAGCCGCTAATTTGATAAAGCCCATCCGGTGGCGGCGGACGCGAGATTCAGTAACTTCAACACCGCATCTCTCGCAAACAATGCCTCTATGACGAACTCTTTTGTACTTGCCACAATGACATTCCCAATCTTTTGCAGGCCCAAAAATTCGCTCACAAAACAACCCGTCCATTTCAGGCTTTAATGTCCTGTAATTAATAGTTTCTGGTTTTACAATTTCGCCAGTTAGCTGACCATTGGGTAAAGTTCTTTCTCCCCATTGTCGAATTCTTTCTGGTGAAGCTAACCCAATCTTTACATAATCAAATCGTTGTTCTATCTTAGCCATTCTTGACTCCAATTAATGATTTTACTTGAAATAATTTGCTGTAATTTATCTGTTTCGATTGATTAATTGTTTGGCAATTAAATCAATTTCAGAGTCCTTTATATGTGACATTGTTTTTAATGTCATAAATGACACTTGTTGAGACTGCAAATTCCCCAGCAATTTTAGCAATGGATTCTCCACCTTTAATTCGTTCTCGCACATCCTGTGCTTGAGCAAATGTCAGCTTGCGATCGAGATATCCGCCCATGCGAGGCATCGGAACCTCTTCGCCTTCTTCCTTCCAAGTCAGGTGATACTTAATAGTGTGTATAGTTGCGGGATTTACGCTGTATTCTTCAGCTAGATCCTTCATTCTCTCTCCTGCTGCTAGTTTTTGCCGGATTTCTCGCACCTTCTCCCAGTCTAATTTGGCATTGGAAAGGGGATGACTTTTTCCTTGGGTGCGTCCTTTTTTGGAAGCATCTAATAAATTCTGAGTGCGAGTACCAGCCCAAAGATGTTCTGGATTGATACAACTGGGCGTATCACAGGTATGACAAGCATCCATATAGGTAGGAAGTTCATATCCTAATTTCTCGGCTAAAACAGCACGAGTAACTGATGCCTGTTTTCCATTTTTCCAGTACCTGCCATAGCCTGAGCCATCTTTTGCGCCTTGGAAAATTATGCAGCCATTGTCTTGAATTTCTCCTAAAAAACGTGGGGAAACTGTGATGAAGTTATCGGGAATATTTGTCTGAAGTATCTTAGTAATAGTTTCATGTTGTACCCCATACTCTCTTGCTAGGTGGTTCTTGACTGCTCCAGATAAATATTTAGTCTGAATTTCTCGCAGTTGTGCGATCGACAATTTATCAATTCCCGGAATACTTTTGCGTCTGGGAGTTTTGCGATCGCGCCCCATCATCTGTCCCGTATTCTCAGCAGCAGACCCTGCTACCAGATGTGCTGGGTTGATGCAGCTTCGATTGTCACAGGTGTGGCAAGCAAAACAACCAGAATCGAGGAATCCTGCTATTTTCGATTCTAGGACTAATCGGTGGACTAATACCGTTTTGCCATCGATCCACTTGAGCCCGTAACCGTTACCAAATTTACTGCCTTGCCAGTTAATACAGCCTGTCTCCCGATCGAATTCTCCTTCAATTCCGGGGATAACTGTTAAAATAATCATGTCAGCGTCTCTCCTTCTTAGAGCGTTGATTCGCCTCCTCAGTGGTACGAACACTGTTGAGGCATTTTCATTTGAGAGTATCGATTAAAGATTTTAGATTGAATGTTACCAAAAAATCTAAAATCTGTAATCCCTAATCTTCGTCTTCGTCGCGAGAAAGCGATTCGTAGGTAGGCCTGGAGGGCGATCGCCTGCCGCCAGCATCAGCCATCAAATCGACCTCTACGTGTTCGCTGCCATCGTCGTTCGTATTCACCTTGTGCACGGCAATATCCAAGCACAAAGATTGCAACTCCCGCATCAGCACTTTGAAGGATTCCGGCGTACCGGGGCGCGGGATAGCTTTGCCCTTCACAATGGCATTCAAAGCCTCATTTCTACCCTGCATATCGTCCGACTTGACAGTCAGCAACTCTTGCAAAGTATAAGCTGCGCCGAACGCTTCGAGAGCCCAAACTTCCATTTCCCCGAACCGTTGTCCGCCCTGCTGCGCTTTGCCGCCCAAAGGCTGCTGCGTTACCAGCGAGTAAGGGCCCGTGCTGCGGGCGTGGATTTTGTCGTCTACCAAGTGGACGAGTTTGAGCATATAGGCGATGCCGACTGTCACAGGGCGATCGAACGGTTCGCCGGTGCGGCCGTCGTAAACTATAGTCTTGCCTGGGTGTTTTTCGTCAAATACCCACGGTTTGCCAGTTTTTTCCCGTGCCTCCTCTAACTTGCCGTGAACGGTTTCCCGCGACTTTTCAGCGCCGTGCATTTCGTCAAACGGCACCATCTTGAACCGCATCGACAGGTTTTCGCCGGCCCAGCCCAGCAAGCACTCGAAAATCTGACCCACGTTCATCCGCGACGGTACGCCCAAGGGGTTGAGCACGATGTCAACCGGGGTGCCGTCGGGCAGGTAGGGCATATCTTCCATCGGCAGAATCCGGGACACGATACCTTTGTTACCGTGGCGGCCGGCCATTTTGTCGCCGACTTGAATCTTGCGCTTTTGGGCTACGTAGACGCGGACTACCATGTTGGCGCCTGGGGGCAGTTCGTCGCCCTGTTCGCGGGTAAAAACGCGCACGTCCACGACGCGGCCTTTTTCGCCGTTGGGTACGCGGAGGGAGTTATCGCGCACGTCTCGGGCTTTTTCGCCGAAGATTGCTCTGAGCAGTTTTTCTTCGGGGGGTTGGTCGGATTCGCCTTTGGGAGTCACCTTCCCTACCAAAATGTCGCTGGCTTCTACCCAAGCACCTTTGCGGATGATGCCCTGTTCGTCTAGCTGGCGCAGTGCGTCTTCCCCGACGTTGGGAATTTCCCGGGTGATTTCTTCGGGGCCGAGTTTGGTTTGGCGGGCTTCGATTTCGTATTTCTCGATGTGAATCGAGGTGTATACGTCTTCGTACACCAAACGCTCGCTAATGAGCATGGCGTCTTCGTAGTTGTATCCCTCCCAGGGCATATAAGCTACCAAGATGTTGTGTCCGAGGGCGAGTTCGGCGCCTTCGGTGGAGGAACCGTCGGCGAGGACTTGACCGGCTACGACGCGATCGCCCTCATAGATCAGCGGGCGCTGGTTCAAGCAGGTATCTTGGTTGGAACGCTGATATTTTTGCAGTTCGTGTTCGATGCAGCCGGCATATTTTTGCTTCCAAACCGAGGGCTGCTTGGCTTTGAGGTCGTCGTATTCCCGAATCATGAAATGTTCTTCGCTGGAATTCGACTCGGCATCTACCGCCAGGGGCTTGACAATAATCCGGGTTGCATCTATGTAAATCACCTCGCCGTTGATGCGGGAAACCACAACCATCCCGGAATCTCGGGCGGCTTGAGCTTCTAAGCCCGTACCTACGAGAGGGCGTTCGGGTTTGAGCAGCGGCACGGCTTGTCGCTGCATATTGGAGCCCATCAGTGCTCGGTTGGCGTCGTCGTGTTCCAAGAACGGAATCAGCGATGTCGCCACTGAGACGATTTGGACTGGCGAAATCGCCATGTAGTCCACCTGCATTGGGGTGGTGGTGGTGAATTCTTGGCGGTAGCGGACGGCTACGGTTTCGCCCAAGAGGTTGTTGTTTTCGTCGAGGCTGATGTCTCCGGGGGCGACGCGCAAGTCGTCTTCTTCATCGGCTGTCATGTATACGGGGGCTTTGTCGCGCAGTACCCGCCCTTTTTCTACTGGGTAGAATGGGGTTTCGATGAAGCCGTAGGGGTTGACGCGGGCGTGGGTTGCTAAGGAACCGATCAGTCCGGCGTTGGGGCCTTCTGGTGTTTCGATCGGGCAAATCCGGCCGTAGTGGGACGGGTGAATGTCCCGCACCGCAAATCCGGCGCGTTCGCGAGTCAAGCCTCCGGGGCCGAGGGCGGACAGCCGGCGTTTGTGGGTCAGTTCTGCTAGGGGATTGGTTTGATCCATGAACTGGGACAACTGGGAGGAACCGAAGAATTCCTTGATTGCGGCTACCAGCGGTTTCGGGTTGACCAGGGAAGCGGGGCTGAGGGAGTCGGCATCGGAAACGGTCATCCGTTCGCGGATAATCCGTTCTAAGCGGTTGAGTCCGACGCGGACTTGGTTTTGCAGCAGTTCTCCGACACTGCGGACGCGACGGTTGCCTAAGTGGTCGATGTCGTCGGTGGAGCCGATGTCGAATTCGAGGTTGATCAGGTAGTCGATCGCGGTCAAGATATCTTGGGATGTCAGCACCCGCATGGTATCGGGGACTGTCAGCCGCAGTTTTTTGTTGAGTTTGTACCGGCCTACCCGACCCAAATCGTAGCGTTTGGGGTCGAAAAAGCGCGAGTTGAGGAGCTGTTCGCCTCCGGCTACGGTGGGGGGTTCGCCCGGACGCAGTTTGCGGTAGAGCTCCATCAGGGCTTCTTCTTCGCCGAACTGTCCTTCTTTTTCGATCGTTTTTTGGAAGTATTCCGGGTGGCGCAAACTGTCGTAGATTTCGCCGTCTGTCAAGCCTAGGGCTTTGAGCAGCACTTGGGCTGAGAGTTTGCGGGTTTTGTCGATTCTCACCCAGACTAAATCGTTTTTGTCTGTTTCAAACTTGAGCCACGCGCCGCGGTTGGGGATGAGGCTGGCGTTGTAGGAACGGCGGCCGTTTTTGTCGGTTTCTGATTTGTAGTATACGCCGGGCGATCGCACGATTTGGTTGACGATTACTCGTTCGGCGCCGTTGATGATGAAAGTGCCGCGCTCGGTCATCAAGGGCAAGTCGCCGATGAAGACTTCTTGTTCTTTGATTTCGCCTGTTTCTTTGTTAATCAGGCGGGTGGGGACGTACATTTGCACCGAGTAGGTGCTGTCCCGGCGCTTGGCTTCGTCTACGTCGTATTTCGGGCGCTTGAGTTTGAAGTCTTTGCCCATGAAGTGGAGTTCCAGCTTCCCCGTGTAGTCTGTAATTGGGGAGAAGCTGTCGAGTTCTTCGATCAGTCCGGCTTCTAGAAACCAGCGAAAACTTGCCCGCTGGATTTCGATCAGGTCGGGCAGCGTGAAGGCGAATTCTGTGTAATCTTTAGTGGTCATGGGTGTCCTTTTTCCGCAGTGGCTCTAGCTTTTTACATGGCGCCAAGGCTTGGCGTTTTTACCTTTTTGCGTTTTTTTGATGGATTGTGTGAGAGAATTTATATGATGTTTTCGATCGCCTACCAACTGCTGCAACGGTTATTTTTATTGGTTGCTCGCATTATTTTTGTGCGGATTCTGGCTGCGATCGATATGCTTTTAGCTCCGATCTCTTGGTACTCCCGGGTAAATCCCTTACACATTTGACTCCTAAAATTGACTTGACAGCTATTGCCAAATTGTTGAGGTTCCAAGTTGCTTGCGATGTGTAAAATTGAGTGTAAGTTTGAGGTATTGCTTGAAGTTTTTGTCTGCCCGTCAGGTTAGCGCGCGATCGCCCAAGCTAGCTGTTCGGCGACTGCGATGGCTCTGATAGCAAGCGATCGCCCGATCGGTCGGTTCTTTTAATTATAGGACGCAAATCCGATCGCCGCAGGCAACTCCCAAAGAATCTGAGATTAAGGATGAATCCGGTTTTTGTGGCAGGATTATAGATGGGATTTTTCCGATCTTTTGCCCCGAACTCAAACTGTTTTCCTCATTTCTCTACGCTACTAGCTAAAGTGACAACCCGAATAGCTGACAGGCATTTTCGGTTGTCTGCTGAGACAAAGTTAAGAGAGAAACTCCTCTCAATTTAGCAACTTGCTCGGCTACGTAATAGACGTAAGCTGGTTCGTTGCGTTTTCCCCGCTGGGGTACGGGGGCGAGAAAAGGACAATCTGTCTCGACTAGGATGCGATCGCTATTTACCATACAAGCTGATGCTTGTATTTGCAAGGCTTTTTTAAAGGTGACTGTGCCGCTAAAACTGATGTAGAAACCCAGGTCTAAAAACCACTGGGTTTCTTCGGGTGTACCTCCCCAGCAGTGCATCACGCCGCGCACCGGGCCGCGTGTTTCCCAAAAGTTCCGCAGCATTTGGGCCATTGGGGCGGCGGCGTCGCGACAGTGAATAATCACTGGTTTGTCAAGTTCCTGGGCAATGGCAAGCTGTGCCTCAAACACTTTAAACTGGTGTTCGCGATCGTCAGCTTTAAAAAAGTCTAGTCCGGTTTCGCCGATCGCCACTACCCGAGAGTCAGAAATCGCTAGTTCCCTAATCAGGCTTGCAGTCTCGTCTTTCCACTTGTCGGCATCTAGGGGGTGAAGCCCTACCGCAAAGGAGACTTCTGCAAACTGATTAGCAATTGCTTGAATTGAGGCAAACTCTTCAGGCTCTACACAAGAATGAACCAGCCGAACTACACCAGCTTCGCGCCAGCGTTCTCGAATGGCTTCTAACTCTGACTTGAAAGTCTCAAAGTTGATATGAACGTGAGTGTCGATGAGCTGCATGGGCGAATGGGAGAGTGGGAGAGTGGGGGAGGTAGAAGGGGGAGAGGGCGAGAGTGGGGGAGTGCGGGGAGTCAAAAAAATCTTCCCTGTTCCTTTTTTTCCTCAACATCCATCGGTTATATCGGTCAAATCCCCTACACTGCGAGTACACCGAACTTGCCTTTTCCTTTTTCCCTCAACATCCATCCGTTAAATCCGTTAAATCCGTTAAATCCGTTGCCGAACTTCCTTCTCTCTTAGGATGCTACTTGTGTTTCGTGTGGCTTGAGGGTTCTTGCCAAGCGGGACTTTTTGCGATCGCCGTTGTTACGGTGGAGTACACCTTTTTTCACAGCTTTGTCAATTTTGCTGTACGCCTCAGACATACGTTGCTGGACTTCTTGCATTAATTCAGGTGTTGGAGCTGCGGCGTACTTGTCAACGGCTGCAAAATACTTTTTCATCAAAGTTTTTACCGCTGACTTGTAAGACTTGTTGTACAAGCGGTTGCGCTCTGCGATTTTGACTCGTTTGACGGCGGACTTAATATTTGCCATAGTTCAGTTTGTGGAAGTAGGTATTGATTGATACGCCCTAGCCTCAAGATAGTCTAAAGACAGGGGGTTTTGCAGGACAACTTTTTCGGGAGCGAGCCACAAAAAGCTTGATTTTTAAAGGCAGAGTCAGACAGCCACTAGAAGAGAGCTCAATTTGAGCTGAGTCGGCGGCTACTTTTGGCGACGATCGCGCAATAATTTTTAATTGACCCATGTAACTGCCCATTTTCTACCCCTGACGATACCCAAAGGTATGAGACGGGTGTTACGGAGTCGGCGTTGCGGGGTTTCGACCATTACGACTTAAAGTAACGGTTTCTTGCGCGCAATTTTCAAGTATACAATAAGTTGGCGTTTTTTTATAAAAAAATGATCGGGTGTTAGAAAAACAAATATAGCATCTATTCTGCTCAAAATCCCATTCCCGGAAAAATCCAAGTTAAGCTATAACAAAGAGTACGGGTTATTTGGGCTTCGGCAAGAAGCACTGGCAGAAGGTAGAAGGCAGAAGGTAGAAGGCAGCCGGAGCTGAAGGCAGAATCAAAATTCTCCCCCTCGGACACTCTCGGCCTCAGACACTCTCCCCTCCCTCACTCGACACCCTCTGCGTCCACACCGGATTCTCTGGGGGGCAATTCCTCAAGGAAAATTGTGACTTGTCCTCAGTGTTGCAAAATCCTCGACAGAGTAAACGCTGCACTGATGCCTTTGAAAATCCCGCGAGTCTCGCGGTTGAAGCTGGTGGACTGGTGGTCGCCGACTTCCCCAGAATAAAGCAAGAAAATTTCTTCTTGTAAGCAAATCAAGCGTGAATTATTGACGGCATTCCTAATCTCCATGCTGCGAATTATTACTCAGTGGGTTGAGGCACAAGCTGAACTGCGACGAATCTGCGATCGCACCCACGACGAACTTGTTATTCACAAAGAAGCCACCGTGCGCGAGGTGCTGCAAGCTGTAAGACGCAAAGGCGATCAGGCTGTGCTGCAATATACTGCTGAATTTGACCGCATCACCCTAAATGCGACAGATTTGCGCGTGAGTGGCGCCGAATTGGATGCTGCTTATCAGCAAATATCGAAAGAATTATTAAATGCCATCCGGCTTGCTTGCAAACAGGTAGAAGCGTTTCACCGACAGCGCGTCCCCAAATCTTGGGTGCAGTTTGGTGATGACGAGATTGTTTTGGGCAAGCGCTACACGCCAGTCGATCGCGCGGGCATTTATATCCCCGGCGGTCAAGCGTCCTATCCCAGCTCGGTAATCATGAATGCGGTGCCGGCTTCGGTCGCCAAGGTTCCGAAACTGGTTATGTGTACTCCCCCCGGACAGGAAAAGAAAATGAATCCTGCGGTGCTGGTAGCGGCTCAGGAGGCGGGAGTTGATGAGATTTATCGAGTCGGCGGGGCGCAGGCGATCGCAGCTTTGGCCTACGGTACCGAAAGTATTCCCAAGGTAGATTTAATTACCGGGCCGGGGAATATTTACGTAACGCTGGCGAAAAAACTGGTTTACGGAACTGTAGGGATCGATTCTCTCGCGGGGCCCTCGGAGGTGCTAATTATTGCTGATGCTACGGCGAATCCCGTACACGTAGCTGCGGATATGTTGGCGCAAGCCGAGCACGATTCCATGGCTTCGGCGATTTTGCTGACGGCGGATTCGGTGTTGGCGAGGAAGGTGGTGGCTGAGGTTGACAGACAGTTGACAAATCACCCGCGCCGGACTTTGACGGAAAAGGCGATCGTCAATTACGGTTTAGTAGTAGTGGTGGATTCTCTGAAAGCGGCTGCGGAACTCTCTAACGAGTTTGCTCCCGAACACTTGGAATTGCAAGTGGCAGATCCCTGGGCTTTGCTAGACCAAATTCGGCACGCTGGGGCGATTTTCTTGGGCTTATCGACGCCCGAAGCTGTGGGCGATTATTTGGCTGGCCCGAATCATACTTTGCCGACTTCTGGCGCGCCCCGCTATGCTTCGCCGCTGGGGGTGGAAACTTTTATGAAGCATTCGAGTTTGATTCAATATTCGCCGGCTGCACTTAAGAAGGTGAGTAGGGCGATTAATGTTTTGGCGGAAGCTGAGGGTTTACCTTCTCATGCTGATTCGGTGCGCTTGCGGACTGATCGTGAGGGGGATGATAAGTTTTAGATGGTAGATTTGAGGTTGGCGATCGAGATTTAGGCACTTCGGGCTTAAGAAACCCGGTTTCTTCCCATATCTTGCTTAAATTACGCAATTATGTTAAGAAGCCGGGTTTCTGTATAGTTAATGATATTGTTGGTGGGAAGTAGGCGAGTATCAACGAGAAGTTTAAAGTCTAATATCTGAGATTTAAAGGTGCATTATTTTGAATACTGTTTTGGTGGCGATCGACAATTCAGAGTTTGCAGCACAGGTTTTGCAAGCTGTGGCGCAGTTTAAGCTAGAACCGACGGCGAAGGTGATTTTAGTTCACGTCGTGAGTTCTGGTACGTTGGATTTTGACGCGGTGGTCGATCGACCTCACGCTCAGGGAAATGAGATTGCTTACCGAGAAGTAGAGAAGTTATTGCAATCTTATCAGGAAACTTTGCCTTGCGAGAGTGAGTTGGAGATTGTTGCGGGGGAACCGGCGCAGGAGATTTTGCGTTTGGCTAATATTTATAAAGTAGACTTAATTGCGATCGGCTGTCGGGGTTTGACTGGTTTGAAGCGGATTTTGGAGGGTTCGGTAAGCGCTGAGGTTGTGGCTGAGGCTTCTTGTTCGGTGTTGGTTGTGCGGGCGAAGTAGGTAGGGGAATTAATTGTAGGGTGCGTCAGCCAAGAGTTATTGAATCCGCATACAATATAACGCGATCTGACGCACCGTACTACTTTGGTAGAAGTGCGTAAATGGCGATCTGGCGCTGAGGCAGAAACCGGGTTTTTTCCCAAATTTCTGCGTTAATGCGTTTAACTTTGGTAAAAACCCGGTTTCTTGAGTCAAAGTGCGTAAATGGCGATCTGGCGCTGAGGCAGAAACCGGGTTTTTTCCCAAATTTCTGCGTTAATGCGTTTAACTTGGTAAAAACCCGGTTTCTTGAGTCAAAGTGCGATCGAAGCCACAGCGATTGAAATCGCCGCTACACAAACAAAACCTGCCTACGCAGGTTGGGGAACGCCTTTTTTCTTACTCACAATTGGGGCGGGAATATTGAGTTTTCACATACTCTTTGAGTACGGGTTCAAGAGTGAAAAATATGAGAGCGCCCTCCTGGATTTTTTCAATTAGTGAACGCCGTCCCAAGGATTGCATAATTTTCAACAATTGCGATCGAGATAATTGCATATTTTCTCGCAGTTTCGCGATGGAAACTGGCGCGGTTTCACTTGCTAGCGATGACATTACCTGTTTTTCTGGCTCGGATAAACGATTAAATGGCTGATCCAGTAAAGATTCTAAATCACCTAAAAATAGTGAATCGTCCGACAAAAGTTCAGAGATGTTGCCGTTAAATAAATCTTGAATCATTGTCGCCACTATTTTTAACCACAAGGGATTGCCTCTGTATTGTTCAATTAATTCTGACCAGTTTTCATCTTCTGCTAAACCTTTTTCTCTGAGGATTTCCCGCGCGCCCGCACCTAAACCATTGAGTTGTAAAGAGCGAATGGGTTGATTTTTGCCTTCTAATGCGGCGATTTCTCTGGGTTTTTCCCAACTGAGTAGGAGCAAACAACTATTGTGAGATAATTCTCCTACTTGTCTGAATAGTGTGCCGTAATCTTCATATCCAGGTTGATAATTGCCAGCAAGTTGTCCGCTGCTATTCACCATTTGTACGTCATCGAGTATCAGCAGACAGCGGTATTTTTGCAAGTAGTCCAGTAGGGGCAATCCCCCTGTGGTTGCTTTTTCCTCTGGGGCGGACACGGGGGCATCGCCCCTACGGAGGAATTGAATTATATTTGTTTGAAGTATTGACAGGGGTGGAGATGTGGCGAGACTTCCCCAGATGATGAAATCGAATTCATGTTTGATTTGTTCGACAAGTTCGGCGGCGAGTGCTGTTTTGCCAATGCCGACTATGCCTAGTATGGCGAGTAGGCGGGTGTTTTCCTGGAGAATCCATTGTTTGAGGGTGGTGAGTTCGGATGTGCGATCGTAAAAGGTGAAGATTTTGGGTGCGTCGCTTAAGTCTATATGGGGTTGTTTGGGGGTTTGTTGGGGGTTTTGGAGAGAGGAGGGCGATCGATTATTCATAACTTCTGAGTTTTGTATATTACTATTGCAAAAATTAACATTACTAACATTTATAAATTCTTTTGTAAAGTTGGATGAACTAATAGATAAATAAGATTTTTGTAATGTACGTCGAAAATTAGATTTATTAACTTCTCGATCTAAAGCATTGGAAAGAATTTGCCATAATTCTGAGGCAACATTTCTTACATGACCTTCGGTACAATGTTCTTCTTCTGCAATGTCGCTATATTTCTGACCATCCCAGGTTCCTTTCACAATGGTCTCTTGCAGACGATCTATATGTTTACCAGTCTCGGAAAAAAATAGACTATCTGTAAACTGCAATATATCTTTTACGTCCATTGCTTTGATTTGTCAATGATTTATATCATATTATCACAAATATCTGACATTTGATGACATTAGCAACAGTAGATGACATTGGCTGACATTTTGCCTGACTAAATTAGTTACTTATTCTGACACATTGTAATTTGCATTTATCATATTTTAGTTGAATAATCTTAATATAAGGTGTTCAAAAGTTAGTTGTTTAAATAGGAGACAATAATTGATGGTAAAACCAGCACAGTTTAGTAAAATAGCGGCGGCTGCCTTAGTTGGTAGTGTAGTTCTTTTTTCTCACACTCAGCCAGCGGATGCTGCCTGGTTTAGAAAAGACAATTATCTGGGCCGCATTAGTTCAGATAGAGACATTATTAATTATTGGCGAGCACAGGGAAGAGTGCCTGTTGCTGCACCTCCTAGTGATCGGAATAAGTTGTGTCAATGGAAGTATGGTAATGACAATGTATGGGGGAAGAGTGTTAGTTGGTTCGGCGCGGGTGTTTTTCAGACAGATTGTTACCGCTGGCGATGGTTTTGGCAGTAATTTCACCGTCATCTTGTCGCGGTTCACATTCTTATGGTTGTTAGTCGATCGGGATAAACACCAATATCAATAAGGCACTCTTCGTGTCTGCTACGAACATAGGCTTGTAGTAGACACGAAAAGTGCTTAAGAATTTAATTAGGGAAATCAATGAAATATATTTTTAGGCTTTTTTATACATTTGATCGCAAGAATAACTCAGGCTTTACCCTAGTAGAACTGTTAGTAGTTATTGTCATGATAGGTATTCTTTCTACTATCTCTCTGGGGGCAATGTTGAATTTCATAAATAAAGCTAAACAAGTAGAGGGAATTACTTACGTTAATACCTGTAAGAAAAAACAACTAGCTTACTATGCTGAAAATACTAAGTTTGCAGAGTCCCTAGAACTACTGGGATTGCCAAATGAAACGAACTATTATATGTTCAAGCTAGAAATATCCCCTCCCACCAAGCCTGAAGATGGTAATCAAACATTAGCTTGTTGTATGGCTGCACAGAAGGGAGGCGGTAGCGATATGGTGTTTATGTGTGCATCATCTGATGGCTAAAGTGCTTGTAATATAATAGGAGCGATCGCCCTTATATTATTGAGGGGCAGCCGCTCTTTTTTTTGACTATCACTAATTCTGTTTCTCCAACACCATAGAAGATTTTTACCGCTTTGACAACCATTCATAAGACAAGCTATAATCAGTAGGAGAAAATCGGAGTGCGATATTTGGTATAATCAAAGAATCCCGATCGCACACAACCCAATGGAATCTCTACCCAATAATTGGGATGAACTTGCTAAAATCTTAGAACCTATTCATATAAATCACCTCGCAACCCAACATTTAGAATCCTGTAATTACAAAATACTGGGCTACCGGGATAGCAACAATAATAAGTTTTACGAAGAAATTGCTTTGATTCATCCCATCTGTGCAGAGTCGATCGGGCGATCGATTTCCCTAGCCCTACTTCCCCTTTCCCTTCCCCGCCAAAAACTCCCGCAAACGCAACAAACTAGCGGTTTGTCCCAAATTCAGCGGTAGCAGCGACACTCCCTCCAACCGGGACTGCACCCAACCGTCGCCCCAATACCACTCGTGAAACCCGTCAATTCCCTGACTCAACAACAGCCGCAGACAATTTGACTCGGCAATCTCCACATAGTGCTGCACCGCTACGGGGCCAATCCAACTCGTGAATGTCAATTCTCGATCGAGCATTTCCGGCAAACCCTTAGAAAACTGCTGAGGCCACAGCCACTGCTCCAACTGCACGGGACGCACCAAACTGTCCCGAATCGCGGTCTCCGAAGCTTCCACCTCAATCCGCAGTTGGCTTTGTTGAAAATTACCTAGCATAGCAATTTGAAATTTTATATAGGAACTTTACTTAACTTAACTGTAACTTATTGCACGGAGTTCGATCGCCCCCATCTATAGTTTACAACCGAGATATCGGGGCCAGGACACGGCGGCCAAATACACACGGCGGTTGAAACCGCGTCTACACAAACAAAACCCGGATGGTGCGCGGGTTGAAGAACCGACGGTGAAAATTACGTTGTTTTCTTCAGTTACTCGTTACCAGGCTCTGGCCTGGTAACGTAGATCCGGAGGCTCTGCCTCCATTTTATACACTGACGAGGCAGAGCCTCTAGATCTCGGTTCCCAGGCTGGAGCCTGGGAACCAGTTAATTGATTTGTTGTGGAATAGGCATCTTGCCTGTTCTTAAAATGGTGCTAAACATTCGATCGCACATCAGCGTCAATCCGCATTCATCTACCATTAAAGATTTAAGATTTTCGATAGAAATCAGCACCTGAAACCCGATTTTTGTATCCAATTGTTAAGCTCTGTTTCATTTCATTTAAATCTCCCATTCTCACCCCACAGCCAAGAAACTCCGTGATACCATCACATCTGAGTAAAGACTTATAGAAAAAATTGGGAGAAAAGCTTTGACACTACGGGTTGCAGTTGTTGGATCGGGGCCGGCGGGTTCTTGCGCCGCCGAAACATTGGTAAAAGCAGGCATCGAAACTTATTTATTTGAGCGCAAATTAGACAACGCTAAACCCTGCGGTGGGGCAATTCCTCTGTGCATGGTTGAAGAATTTGACTTGCCACAAAGTATTATCGATCGCCAAGTCAGAAAAATGAAGATGATTTCCCCCTCCAATGTAGAGGTGGACATCAATATCGAAAACGAACACGAATACATCGGTATGTGCCGCCGCGAAGTGCTCGATGGCTTTTTGCGCGATCGGGCCGCTTCCTTAGGTGCCAAACTGATTAACGGTACCGTTCATACCTTAGAAATTCCTGGCAACAACACCGACCCCTACATTCTCCACTACGCCGACCACTCCAACGGCACCGCTGTGGGAACTCAGAAAACTCTGAAAGTGGATTTGGTCATCGGTGCTGATGGTGCTAACTCCCGCGTAGCCAAGGCGATTGATGCTGGCGACTACAATTATGCGATCGCCTTCCAAGAACGCATCCGCCTGCCAGAAGATAAAATGGCTTACTACGAAGGTCTAGCCGAAATGTACGTCGGCGACGACGTTTCCACCGACTTCTACGCTTGGGTGTTCCCCAAATACGACCACGTAGCCGTCGGTACCGGCACGATGAAAGTCAATCAAGCCGATATCAAAAAGCTGCAAGCCGGAGTCCGCGCCCGCGCTGCCAAAAAACTCATGGGCGGTGAGATCATCAGAGTGGAAGCTCACCCCATCCCAGAACATCCGCGTCCCCGCCGGGTTGTCGGCCGAGTTGCTCTCGTCGGCGACGCCGCCGGTTATGTTACCAAGTCTTCGGGCGAAGGTATCTATTTTGCGGCTAAGTCTGGCCGGATGTGCGCTGAAACTATTGTGGAAATTTCCAATAAGGGCGCGCGGATTCCGACTGAACAAGAAATTAAGCTGTATCTGAAGCGGTGGGATAAGGCCTACGGTATTACCTACAAGGTGCTTGACATTTTGCAGCGCGTGTTCTACCGTTCCGATGCTACTCGCGAAGCTTTTGTGGAAATGTGTGCCGATCGCGACGTGCAGAAACTCACATTCGATAGCTATTTGTATAAGACTGTGGTGCCGGCCAATCCGTTGATTCAAATGAAGATTACCGCGAAAACCATTGGTAGCTTGTTGCGCGGCAGTGCTTTAGCTCCTTAATTTCTGGCGGCTTATCGCACTTTGTATAAAAAAGCGGGCAGTTCAAAAAACTGCTCGCTTTTTCGATCTGGTTTGTAGTGAGGACTTTAGTCCTTCTTGATTAAGATTAAGAAGGACTGAAGTCCGAACGATCGAACCTGGCTTGTAGTGAGGACTTTAGTCCTTCTTGATTAAGATTAAGAAGGACTGAAGTCCGAACGATCGAACCTTTAGTTAGTTCAAGTTGAACTGCACTAAGGTGTCGGGGGCGAGGAAGTGGGAAATGTGATAAGCTCGCTCTTCTGTTTTGAGCAGGATTTTTTCGTAGAGGTAGCGCGTAGCTCGATCGCCCAAACTTTCTGCTTGTCCTGCTTGACGGCGCAGCAAACCTATAATAGCTTGTTCCGCAGTCAAATCGTGTTCCAGCATTTGGCGGCAGGAATATACGCCGTCGGCTTCGGGAGCGAAACAGCACATCTCGGCTAACTTGCTAAAGCTAGCTGCGGGTATACCGCCCAACCCGTTCAACCGTTCGCCCAATTCGTGGACGCTATCTTGAGCTTCTCCGTAGCTTTCTTCAAAGAATTTGTGCAAGGAGTAAAATTCTGCCCCTTCCACCACAAAATGATGTTTTTGATATTGCAGGTATAGAGCCTGAAAACTAGCCAGCAGCGCGTTCATCCCTTCACAAATCGGTGCTGTGACTGAATGTTCCAGTAGAACAGGGTTTTCAGCTATGTGGCCAAACGGTCTCAATGCACTCTGAGTCTCAGCCATGTGTGTTCTCCTCTCAATAGGCAGTTTTGTTGCCAATAGAGTTAGTTTAGCATCCCAGATTTGCCCGTCAAGCAGGGTCTGCCTCGATAGTAGAAGATTTTATAGAGTAGGAAAAATTTTTTGTAAACCTATTGAGAATTATTAGCAGTTGGGTTATGCTGGAAAAAGATGCTCGTTCTGAACGCTTCCTGAAAGTGGGGCGAATCTTCCGAAGGCAGAAGGCAGCAGGCAAAAGGCAGAATTGTTCGGGAAGGGCTTTTGACAATCCTTGGTTCTCTTCTGAAATCTGGCTTTTAACTTCTGCCTGCTATCAGTCCGGGTAAAAATTAATGCAAATTATTATTGTTGTCACAAGATGAATCCAGCAGAGCAAGAGTTAGAAGTTTGTGAGATTGTGCAAGTTAGTTGGCTGGACAGGTGGCAAGTTTACAAACGCTTGCAAGAACTCGAAATTCCCTGCTGGTGCGGGGTTAACCAACCTTTGCGGGCAAAAGTCAACACTGTCAGACAAGCTGCTCAGTTAATGAGCGTGTTGAGGCAAGTTAGTGCCCCTCGGCGCGAACTGGTGCAGTTGCTGGAGTGCTGCTGGCACATCGGGTAAAGCCCGAAGGAAGAAGGAAGTTCGGCAACGGATTTCGTAACGGATGTAACGGATGTAACGGATGTAACGGAGTTATGACAATGTATAAGTCTGACAAGCAAGTTTCTGAATTCAGTTTAGAGGGAGAAATCCTCAGCCTGATTGTTGAAGATGGTTACAAACTTAAATATTTGCGGATTAGCAGCGATCGCAAAGTAGAATATCTGGTTAAACTTTCCAAGGAATTGCGGTCATTTTTAGCGCCTGTTTTGACGCCGGGTTTGAGAGTTCAAGTTTCAGGTGAGAAAGAACTCAATTTGAAAAACGGTAAAATAAAACTGAAAGCTCGCAGCCTCACGCTGGCTCGATCGCCCGAACAGCTCGACTCTACCAGTGTACCTGCTGGGGTATTGATGTCCGTTGGCGAAGCCCTCGAAGAGGATCGCGCGATCGGCAAAACCGAAGTCAGCTCTCCGACAGCAGCTCAAACTGTCAAAGCTGCGGCAAAAACTCAAACCAAAATATTAGTATGTCAAAAATCCGACTGCCAGAAGCGGGGCGGCGCAGCAGTCTGTAAAGCTTTAGAAAATGCTTTGAATGCGCGGGGTTTAGAAGAGCAAGTGACTGTTCAGGGAACCGGATGTCTCAAACAGTGCAAAGCAGGGCCAAATATAGTGGTGATGCCGGACAAAACTCGCTACAGTCGCATCAAACCTGCTGAAATTCCCGCGATTGTTGACAAACATTTTGCAGTTGTTAAAGTTTAGCCGATCGCACGGAATGTCTGAGTGTCCCAGTGGGAAAATTTTCCTTGTGACTCACGAGCAATGACTCAGGTTCATGAAAGACTGCACTCAAGGCTACGCGAGGGGACAAGATGACAACTGACAACTGACAACTGACAACTGACAACTGACTACTAACTAGGGGCTTCCTTTTAGAGAATCTCTCAGGATAGACTGTATCTGAGACTCTGTGACTATTGGGATAAAAAGCCATGTCAGAAGCTGATCTTCGAGCCAATCAGCATCAATCGCACCCTGCTGTTCAATCGGATAACGAACGATTGCAGTCAAATTTTGCTGCTGCTGGGGGTGTTGAGCCGATCGCCCCCCACCAGACAGACACCCCCGCAAGGGTTTTCCAACAGCCAGAAGAAGACTGGCAAACAGTAGATTTTCCCAACGCGATCGGCGTAGATGCAATTCCCACAACACCCTCGGCGAAAAATTTTCAATCTCAGACACAGCAGCTAGAGGCGGACTCGCCCGCGATTTCAGATAATCTCAAAAATCTGCTTGGCAATGTCGAACAGGCCAAGGGCAAAGGATCGACCCCAGTCACCCTGATGCAAGCGCTGCACGAATGCAACCGCGACCTTTTGCAGCGCATCGCCCAGCTAGAAACAGCGCTCGAAGAATCCCAAAAAACCTTGCAAGATCGCGAAACTTTGCTAGAACAGCGGACTGCTGAACTCGAAAATACTCAAGAACAATTGACGAGGCTGTTTGCCAAAGTGGAAGTTTCCCATCAAACTCTCCAAAGTCAAGAAATTTTAGTGGAGAGTTTAAGGAGTAAGTTGGCAACCAGTCAAACCAGGTTGGCGATTGTGGAGCGAGAATGTGCGTCTACTGTGCAGCGCTACAACGAACAGTTTCACTCCTTAGCAGCTACAGAAAATGTTTGCAGAGAATTGCGATCGCGCTTGCACCGCCAGCAGCGCCACACTTTGCAATTCAAAGCTGCTTTGGAAAAAAGTTTGGAGATGCCACAGAAGTCTCCAATTATCGAGCCACCTGACGATGCGGAGGATAGCGCCCACAAGCAATTAGAATCCTTGCTCGCGGCGGTCAAAAGCTCTCAGATCCCGCTGCCGCCAGCCTTCAACGCTGCCCCTGTCAAAGCTTGGTCAGAACCCCCCGAGCATCTAGAGGCAGCGCTTGCTGAATATGCGATCGACCCTGAATCCATAGCCAATCTGGAACTCAACCAATTAGCTCCAGCATCAGGCATTCAATTGCATTCGAGCGAAACCTACCAGCCGTTTGAGCCGGAAACTGACTCGGCCCTTGCGGTGGCGGAATCTCAACTGCCGGCGGCCCAGTCAGTTGCCGAAACTGCTGCCACATTAGGCAGCCAAGAATTGGCCAGGGCCGTTCAAATTTTGAATTCTGTTGAAACCTTTGGCATTCAAGAAGCGCGATCGAGCGGAACCCAATCTACAGCAGCCGCACAACCCGACTGGCTGGGCTTGATTGCTAGTCCGTTGCGGTCTTCTAAAAAACGTCGATCGCTAGCTGAAATTGAATTGCCGAGTTTTCGATAGTGAATTCAATTTGGTAATTGGTAATTGGTAATTGGTAATTGCACAGATTTACCAATTACCAAAAAGACAGATTATATCGTTTGCCTTTCGACCGGAAAAATATTATTCCAAGTGCAGTGCGAGTGTCTCGCTCGCGTTGAACGCGCGAGCGAGACGCTCGCACTCAGCTATCAACTCAAAACTATTGTCTCCCCTTTCCCATGCCGTAGGTGAGAGCATAGCTGGTAGCCAACAGCCACAGCCAAATACCCGGATACCGGGGTTCCAACCAAGGTTGTACCTTGCGGGCGAAACTGGGCAGCCATCCGAACAGCCAACTTGCTACAGCCAAGAGAGTAAAAGTTAAGTAACTCCCCAACCAGCGCCAAACATCCCCCAAGGTGACAAAATCTAAAATCCACAGCAGGAGAGAAGGATTTTTTCCGGCTGCTTGAATAGCCAAGCGATTGAAAGTTAGCCAATCGACTCTATCTTTAATAAAAGTTTCGGCTACGGTAAGTTCTTGTTCTGCCAAAATACCGAAAAAGGTATTGAGAATTGAATTAATTCTCTGGGGCGGCAAACTGCGTCCGGTGGGCACCATCATCCCTTTAGAAAATAGCCAAGTTACTGACACATTGCTCTGGTAAGCGCGAATTTGGTTTAAGTGATTGGCACTTAATAAATCGTGTTTTAGGGCTGTATCCAAAAGGTCTGTTAGGCGGAAAAGATTGCGGACGAGGGAGCCAAAACCGGTGAATACTAAGGGAGATTGCAAAGATGCTGCGTCGCCGATCGCAATTAGGCGATCGATCGCCACCGCGCGATCGCTGCTGTTGCTGCTAAAATGCCCGGGGATATAACCAAAAGTCGGTTTTTTCCACACCAATTTATCGAGATCGCAGCGGCGGTACTCCGGCAAAATTGTGAAAAAGTCCTCGTACAGTTCCAGCAAAGAACCGGGATTCTCGGGATTGACTTGGTGGTAGTGAAATAGATAAACTGTCAGTTCTTCCCCAGCAACGGGAAACAGCTCCCAAATGAGCTGTCGTCCCCGGGAAATGTCGCCGTGACTGTAAAGAACATCCCCGTAGTCGGAATCCCAAACTCCAGGCTCAAATCCTCCATCAATGACAGCTCCGACGGTGGGGCAAACGCTGTCAAACGCCCGCCCTCCGTTCAATTGCCAAGCGATGGGAGAGGCTGAACCCATGGCATCGACGAGCAGTCTAGCAGAGGTTGTGCGATCGGCTTTTGTCGGCAAGTGGCTGGCCTGAACCACTACTTTTTTCGCTTCAACATCGGCTCTAACAAACTCAGTTTCGTCCCAAATTTCCCCACCAGCTTCTGTTAGCTTAACTCCCGCCAAATACAGCAATTTCTCGCCATCTAAAGCTATATTCAGCACCTTCGGCGTGTGCAGGATTGGGGCTTGAGCAACGGTTGGATTGTTAGCATCAAAAAACTTGTTATAGCCATCTTTATATTCTCGCGCAATCAAAGTTTCGATTTCCGCAGCCGTAAACAAACCCAAATCAACTAAGCTTTGAATTTCATCCCGCGAAATATTCCACTCGCGATTCATCCGCCCGAAAGGCATTCTTTCCAGCAGCAGCACTCGGTAGCCCAATCTCGCCATGACTGCGGCGTGAATTACCCCCAAAGCCCCGCCAATATAAATCAAGTCGTAAACAGTATCCCCAACATCCGACACCGAAACTGTGCTTTCTTTCTTCTCCCCTCTTCCTTCTTCCTTAAAAGTATTCCCAGAATCGGATACCAAAACAGTGCCTTCTTCCCTCTTCCTTCTTCCTTCTTCCTTCTTCCTTCTTCCTTCTTCCTTCAAAAACACTACTTGCTTTGGCTGTTGAGGATTGCGAGTGCCTTCACGCCAGCGCTGCTCCCACCAGTAGACGCGCTGGAGGTCGTATTCGCCTTTGGGCATTTTTTGGAAGTATTTGACGGTGAGGGGGTAATAGGGGGCAAGAGCTTCAAAAATTGACTGTTTGGAGAGGTCTATGACAGGGGGTTCGGGGTAGTTTTCGGGAAACTTGTTTCTCACAGCCAGATTCAGAGCTTCCAGGAACTTCCTTTCTCCAGCGGGCGCGTCTTCTAGACGAAAGACTTTTAAATAAGTGGTGCGCTGGACTGACCAGACAAAAGTGGAAAGTTCAGTCGATCGCGAATTATGATTTTCGGAATTGGTATCAGTGAATTTCGGTTTTAGATTAGCATTTTGAACTCCTGATTTGACAAACTCCGCTGCTGTTACGTTGGAAATCAGGCGAAAACCGTCAGGAGTAATAATTTTTTCTCCGATTCCGGGATCGAATTCCTGTTGTAACCAAGTGCAGACGGCTGCTGTATCCGGTGTCGGGACTTCTAAATAAAGAATTTCTTGCATTTTACGGTCTCAATGTTGAATAAATTCATAAAGATGGGGGAGTTGACAAGGGAGCAAAGTAGGCTATACTCCCGAATACTTATTTAGTTTTAAATAAGTTTACAGTGTTCTCAGATTTTTAGCTAATTCGCCGGAAGCCCCGCAGTGGCTGAATATCTACTCCCTTCGGTATGCAATCTCATGAATTATCCCATTCCTACGAATCCTCAAGAAATGATTGCTCTGCGACAGCAGCCGCTGAATGAAGAATTGGTGGCGTCGGCGATCGCAGGTGTGATTCAAATAGCTCGATCGCGATCTCAGTCTTTGGATGAGTTAAAGGCTGAGGTACTCGCCGACGACAATCTGCTCGATTTGGCTCAAAGGCGCTGGCTGAGCGAGATTGTGGCTCAAGCTTGGGAAAATTTGCCCTAAATTGTCACAATCTGAAACATTCTGCAAGTGCGATCGAGCCGGCAACAACAAGCTGATGACAGCTACATTGTCCGGTAGCATTTGCGCTCGTGTAAAAATTATAGACTTATGGCATAAATTTTTGAGCGATCGGGAAACCGCAGATTAACGCAGATTAACGCAGATACCTTTCAATATAGTTTGAGTTTCACAGGTTAGCTGCGTTTATCAAATATTTTAAGAGGCCAATAATTTGACTAATATTATCAATGAAGTAATCATTTAAATTGACTTCCATGATTTGATTACTAAGCCGTAATAATTTCCCGCCTATCTTGAAAAGCATCTGCGTTAATCTGTGTAAATGGGTCTTAAATCTGCGGTCGCTCAATCTATCAAAGATTTATGTAATCTTGTCTATTGTATAATTTAGCCGCTAACGCAATTCGACTTCTCGCTTGACTTCTTCCACAACCCTATCGCCCCGCGTCAACCGATATTCTGCCCGCCACACTCCGGGAGTCAGAGGAGAATTTGTGCTGTTTTTTTTGCCAACATAACGCAACCAAGTGCGGTTGGAGGCTGGAATTTCCTGAGTGTCGTTGGCGATGGTTTCACCGTTGGGTGCCAAGATTTTGTATTGTTCGCGATCGCCCTTGAGGACTCCGTAACTTTGCACCCAAAACAACAAAACTTGACTATTGACAGGTAGTTGAGTCTCTGAGAATTGTCCGGCCCAAACAGTGTTCTCGTCTGGTGGCTTGTTGGCAAAACCAGCGCGGATTAAACCTGTAGAAATATAGTCGATCGGCTTGTCCCAAATTGGATTGCGGGCGGTGTTGCAGCCTAATTTGGCATCGGGCCCGACAAACGGATCTACGGGCTTACCTTGGTACCGAAAAGTGACGTGTACGTGGGGGAAAGAGGCTAAGCCAGAGTTGCCCACCATGCCCAAAACAGTGCCTTTTTCTACCTGCATTCCCGGCTTCACCACAACGCTGTTTTGGCGGAGGTGGCAATATTGGGCTTCCCAGCCTGCGCCGTGATCGATTACCATGCCGTTACCGCATTCTGTACCTGCGACGTTGGCTTTGTCTGTCTGGTTTTGCAAGCGTCGATCGACTACACCATCTCGCACTCGCAAAACTTTGCCCGCAGCGGAAGCGATAACTGGGACTCCTTTCGCCATAGCTTTCGCGTCGGGAATGGCGAAGTCTATACCGTTGTGCCCGTCGTAGGTTTGTCGCCCGCAGCCGAATTCAACGGCGCCAGGGCTGGGATCGCGATCGAAATAGTGCATCACAAAACAGTCTTTTCCTAGCGTACAGGCGATCGGCTGACCGAATTTGGGGCTGTTGGGCTGTTGGGCGACTGCTGAGGAGACGAGGCGTTGGGCGATCGTGTTGGCTTGGGCGATCGGCGCATTAACTCCCGTGTTTTTACCACAACTTGAAATACTTGTCAACCCCACGGTCAACAAAATTGTAGAAATCTGTTTTTTTGATAGTAAAATCATTCGCCGGTGGGATGTAAAGCTGAGGTGGGTAGTGAAAAATCGATTAATCATTCAAAATATACTTGCTCAGGAATCTCGACGAGCGATCGGGCGTTTTCGTTTCCTAGATTTGTTGTATTATTGTCTGTTTTTGATAATTAATTGTTAATTACTTAAAAAATGCTCTCTAAAATTCGATCGCTAATTTCGATAATTCGGCTTGGCGGGCTGGCTGTTGCTGCTTTGGCGATGTGGGCATTTGCCACCATTGCCCGTGAGGTTTTGGAAAAAGAAACCTACGCTTTCGATAAATCTATTTTACTAGATCTGAGGAGCCTGCACGATCCGGTGCGCGATCGCATCATGCTCGCCTTGACATTTTTTGGGGAACCAAATTTGCTGCTGATGCTGAGCGTGAGTTTAGGTATTATGTTGTGGGTGCGGAAACATCGATCGGAAGCTACAACGATCGCAATTACAGGCGCTGGGGCGGTTGGTTTAAATATGCTCTTAAAACAAATCTTTGCGCGCGATCGGCCTCAACTTTGGGAGCGCGCGGTTGAGGTAAAGTTTTACAGTTTTCCTAGCGGACACGCGATGATTTCAATGGTTGTTTACGGTTTGCTAGGATATTTTTTGGGTGCGCGCTTTCCCAGACAGCGCTGGTTGATTTACGGCTTGACAGTTGTATTAATTGCTGGTATTGGTTTGAGCCGACTTTATCTCGGAGTTCACTGGCCTACGGATGTTATTGCTGGTTATATTGCGGGTTTTGTATGGTTACTTGCGTGCATTTTAAGTTTGGAAGTTTGGAAGCATTTTCATGATTCTCGTCCTGTTGCGGAAGAAAAGTTTTTGTCACCTGAATCCCAGAATACGCTCGATAACTAACCAAAAAAAAGGTTCGTAGTGAGGACTTCAGTCCGCATTTTCAGAGGGATTGCATTCCTGACTACAAACCATAAAAAAGGTTCGTAGTGAAGACTTCAGTCCGCAATAAGAAGGACTAAAGTCCTCACTACAAACTAGAAAAAAGGTTC
>NZ_JAUBUN010000020.1:0-23333 GCF_036702665.1 Microcoleus sp. Aus8_D2 | reverse complement strand
GTTCGTAGTGAAGACTTCAGTCCGCAATAAGAAGGACTAAAGTCCTCACTACAAACTAGAAAAAAGGTTCGTAGTGAAGACTTCAGTCCGCAATAAGAAGGACTAAAGTCCTCACTACAAACTAGAAAAAAGGTTCGTAGTGAAAACTTCAGTCCGCAATAAGAAGGACTAAAGTCCTCACTACGAACTAGAAAAAAGGTTCGTAGTGAGGACTTCAGTCCGCAATAAGAAGGACTAAAGTCCTCACTACAAACCATAAAAAAGGTTCGTAGTGAGGACTTCAGTCCGCAATAAGAAGGACTAAAGTCCTCACTACAAACTAGAAAAAAGGTTCGTAGTGAAAACTTCAGTCCGCAATAAGAAGGACTAAAGTCCTCACTACAAACTATGAAAAAAGGTTCGTAGTGAGGACTTCAGTCCGCAATAAGAAGGACTAAAGTCCTCACTACGAACTAGAAAAAAGTTTCGTAGTGAGGACTTCAGTCCGCAATAAGAAGGACTAAAGTCCTCACTACGAACTAGAAAAAAGGTTCGTAGTGAGGACTTCAGTCCGCAATAAGAAGGACTAAAGTCCTCACTACGAACTATGAAGCACAAATTTCTTTTGAGTAAAACACATAGCAATTCCTTTTTCGTAGTAAGCCGCCTCGTTAATAAAAATTGGATATACGGTCGATTTATCTTCATACAAGACCGACTCACCATCAAAGGTCAAAAACATCGGATCGCCGGGATTCAGGGCTTCGTAATCTCTGGATTGTAGCTGAGGATGAATCATTGCCTGAATTTCTCCCTCTTCGTTTCTCGGATAGTCGATCGCCCGAATGCTTTGATAAATAGTCAGGGAATTGTTGACAACGGGCATAGTGCCTAGATTGTAGGCTTCTGTGCAATCTAAAATTGTCCCGATAAGTTGCTCGGTTTGCTGAAATAAAGACGCATCTAAGACACCTTGCGGCACTGCACCAACTTCCAGCGTACCGCCTAACTCGAAAAGCGATCGCAGTACAGGGCTATCTTGACCGTTGGTTGTAGAAGCGAGTAGCTTGAGATGGGGATAGACAGAGGTTAAATAAGCTGCTAGTTGGAGGTTAAATGGATGCTGGCTGGCGAGAATGAAGGTTAGCCCCATGTTGGATGTGGTGCTGTGCAAGTCGATGATTAAGCTTGGTTCCTCGGTGTTTTTTGAGCTAAAAATGTGGTATATTTCTTTCGCCCGCTGGGCTTCGTAGCTGGAGAGATCGGGATTTTCTAAATCTTGCTGGCGAAAGCAGCGGTTGAGGTCGATATCGATGTAGCGTCTCCCCATGGAGCAGGCTTGGGGATTGGCTAACATGGTAATTGTTTCAAAAGTCGATCGCCCAATTGACTCTGGCGTGCGATCGAACTTCTTCACCAGATATACTCCTGTGAGTTCGTTTCCGTGGGTTCCTCCCACTATGGCAACACGTTTAATTTGATTCATAAACAAACAAGTTTCTATTCCCAGCGTACCATCATTTGTCATCTATTGGTAAAGCAGACCTCAGAAACCAGGTTTCTCGCACCATTTTTACATATATTGCCTGTCATTGCGCTTCGGGAAAGCAATCGCAAATACTAAGATTGCTTAGTTCCTCACTGCGAACAATTGGAAATTGGCAAATTTACGCAGCTTGAAACGTTGATGCTGGAAAAATTTGCTATAATAGTTTGAGCGATCGCCATTCCATATTCTGTAAATTACTCGCTATGAACATTCAGTTGGTTGACTCCTTAATTCTAGTGATTGAGTCGCTGACACCTGAGGAGAGTTTGCTCTTGCAAGAAAAACTCTCGGCTAAGGCGATTCAGAGTACACCTGGAGTGTGTGGAGGAAATGCCCGGATTCGCAACACCCGCATTCCGGTTTGGACGCTAGTTTCGCTACACCAACAGGGGGCTGATGAGGCTGAATTACTGCGGAATTATCCAGGTTTGTCGGGTTTCGATTTAGAGAATGCTTGGCGTTATTACGATCGCCACCGCGAAGAAATCGATCGCATTATTGTTGATCATCAAACCGATGATTGAAAGGTTGAGACTGTATTCTAATGAAAATTTCCCGATCGCAATGGTCGAGCATTTGCGCAGCCTTGACTGTGATGTTTTAACTTCTTATGAGGCCGATCGACCGAATCAAGGAATTCCTGATGATGAGGTTCTGCGGTTTGCTACTGAACAAAATCGAGCGGTAATTACCTTCAATCGCGATGATTTTGTGGCGCTGCATCGTGGCGACGAGCACCACGCAGGAATTATTGTCTGCAAAGACGATCGAGATTACCTGGGACAAGTTACTATTCTTCATGCCTATCTTCAGAAGGTTGATTCGCTGAACGATGTCTTAATTCGTATCAAAAAGCAGAATCAGCGTGGGTTGAGTTATCCAGTTTTTGTGGTTCAAGAGTACGTGCGATAATTCCCCCATCTAGCCAAAAATTCTGTGTTTCTTGGCCCCATGCGTAAACCTCAGAAACCGGGTTTCTCTCGATATTTATCGCCACCCAACCAAAGGATTCATAGAAACCCGGTTTCTCGCCCCATGCGAAAACCTCAGAAACCGGGTTTCTCTCGATATTTATCGTCACCCAACCAAAAACTCGTAGAAACCCGGTTTCTTAGCCCGATGCGAAAATCTCAGAAACCGGGTTTCTCTCGATATTTATCGTCACCCAACCAAAAACTCATAGAAACCCGGTTTCTCGCCCCATGCGAAAACCTCAGAAACCGGGTTGATCTCGATATTTATCGTCACCCAACTAAAAGATTCATAGAAACCCGGTTTCTTGGCCCCATGCGAAAACCTCAGAAACCGGGTTGATCTCGATATTTATCGTCACCCAACTAAAGGATTCATAGAAACCCGGTTTCTTGGCCCCAACGATAAACCTCAGAAACCGGGTTTCTCTCCATATTTATCGTCACCCAACCAAAAACTCATAGAAACCCGGTTTCTCGCCCCATGCGAAAACCTCAGAAACCGGGTTTCTCTCGATATTTATCGTCACCCAACCAAAAACTCGTAGAAACCCGGTTTCTCGCCTCGATGCGGTTTCTCGCCTCCCCAATCGCGGCTAATCTTTCCCGGAGCACCCAAATTTCTGTCAGAATAGAAACAAGATGGCGGGGAAATACGCGGGGAAACAAAGGGTATGACGCGAGAGGAAGCACTGCGGCGAATTCACCGGGCGGCTGAGGAAAATTTGACAGAATTGGATTTGGCGGGGCTGGCGTTGGAGGAATTGCCGCCGGAGATTGGCAAGTGCACGCAGCTTGAGACGTTGGTGTTGGGGAAGGTGGAGAAACGGGAATGGGTTGATGGTAAAGTGACTCCGAAACTAATCACCAATCAATTAAGCGCACTGCCGGAGGAATTGCGATCGCTGGAAAATTTGCGTTCGATTAACCTCAGTGGCAATCCATTCGGAATAATGCCAGAATTGCTGCTGGAAATGAAGCAATTAGATAGTTTAGACTTAACCAGTATTGGTTTAACAGAAATTCCAGAAGCGATCTGCAAACTGTCGAATCTGACCAAGCTTTTTCTTAATAACAATCAGATTACCCCAATCCCAGAGGCGATCTGCCAAATGTCGAATCTGACAGGGCTTTTCCTCGGTAGCAATCAGATTACTCAAATTCCAGAAGCGATCTGCAAACTATCCAATCTGACAGGGCTTTTCCTCGGTAACAATCAGATTACTCAAATTCCAGAAGCGATCTGCAAACTATCTAATCTGATAAACCTTCAGATATGGGATAATCAGATCACCCAAATCCCAGATGCGATCGGCCAACTGTCCAATCTGACAGATATTTCCCTTAGTAACAATCAGATTACCGAAATCCCAGAAGCAATTGGCAAACTTTCGAGTCTGACAATGATTTTTCTTAATAGCAATCAGATTACCGAAATCCCCGAAGCAATTGGCAAACTGTCGAATCTGACATGGCTTTTCCTCTGGGAAAATCAGATTACCAAAATCCCCGATGCGATCTGTCAACTCTCAAATCTGACAGTGCTTTACCTTTGGAACAATCAGATTACTCAAATTCCAGAGGCCATCGGCCAACTCTCAGATCTGACAGAACTTAACCTCAGAAGTAATCATATTGAAACTATTCCTGAATGCTTGGAAACACTACCAAAACTTGAAAAACTCGATCTCCGCCGCAATCCCCTACCTATTTCTCCAGAAGTTCTAGGGCCCATCGAACTGATAGAAGATCCCGGTACTCCCGCCGCCATCTTCAACTACCTCCAAAAACTCCGCAGCGGCGAAGTCCGCCCCCTCAACGAAGCCAAAGTCCTCATAGTCGGGGAAGCCAGCGTCGGCAAAACCTCCCTCATCAACCGCCTCACCCACAACAAATACAACCCCAACGAACCTCAAACCGACGGACTAAACATCACAGACTGGCAAATTACAGTCAACACCAAAACCGTCAAACTCAACGTCTGGGACTTCGGCGGACAAGAAATCTACCACGCCACCCACCAATTTTTCCTCACCAAACGCAGCCTCTACCTGCTAGTCTGCAACTGCCGCACCAGCGAAGACGAAAATCGCCTCGAATACTGGTTGAAACTGATCGAAAGCTTCGGCGACGCATCCCCCGTCATCATCGTCGGCAACAAGTGCGACGAACAACCCCTGGATCTCAACCGCAAAGCCTTGCGCGACAAATATCCCAACATCCAAGCCATCCTCGAAACCTCCTGCGAAACAGGAACCGGAATCGACAAACTCCGCAGCGCCATCCACACCGAAATCTCCGAACTCAAAGAAGTCTACGATCTTTTGCCGCTAAGCTGGTTTCAAGTCAAGCAGAGTCTGGAAGCCCTTGACAAAGACTTCATCAATATGAGCGAATACGCCAGTATCTGCGGCAAACAAAACATCTGGGAAGAAGCCGACAAAACCCAATTACTCGAACTGCTGCACAACCTGGGCATTGTCCTCAACTTCCGCGAACACCCGATCCTGCAATCCACCAACATCCTCAACCCTCACTGGGTGACGGAAGGAATCTATGCCCTCCTCAGCGACGAACATCTCAAAATCAAAACAAAAGGCATTCTCACCCACGACGACCTCAGCCGCATCCTGGACTCGCAGAAATATCCCCGCCACCGTTACAATTGCCTCACCGAATTGATGGGCGAATTTCAACTCTGCTTTCCCGTCAGGGATTGCGCCGCGCCGACTTTTCTCATCCCCGGCATCTTGCCGAAAGAGGAACCGGAAAACACCGAACTCGAAGGCGATACTCTGGAATTTCAATACCACTACGAAATCCTCCCCGACAGCATTGTCTCGCGTTTCATTGTCCTCATGCACGACAAAATCCACGAGAAAATCCACTGGCGGACAGGGGTAATGCTGGCGTATTGCGAAGGCGCAGAAGCGTGCAATATCGCCCGGATCAAATCCGATCCGAAAGATCGAAAAATCTTTATTGCTGTTAGCGGGCGGGAATCGACGCGGCGTTCTTTTCTCACGATAATTCGCGATACGTTTAGCAAAATTCACAACTCTTTTGCGAACCTGCAAGTGAGTCAATGGGTTCCCGTCCCCGGTTATCCCGATGCTAAACCGCTGGATTACGATGACTTGCTGGGATTGGAGGATATGGGCGAGAATACTGTGCGCGTCGGCAAACTTAAGCTGCGTCTGGATTTGCGGCATTTGCTGGATGGGTATGATGCGATCGAAGTTCGGCGCAACAGGCTTAGGGGCGATGAAATGGAAAAATACGGAAGAGAATATCAAGACATTGTAGATATCGCTAAACTAGCAGTTAGTAGACCCATTATTAATAAAGCAGAAGCAAAAATGACTCAAAATACTCCCCAAAACAATAACTTTTCCGGCGCACAAATCGGCAGCGTCGCTGTCGCTAACGAAGTAAAAGACAACGCCCAACAAACAGCCTCTGGCGGCATTCAAATCAATAACGCCAATACAGCCGAACTGCTAAAACTGATTGCATCGATGCGCGAAACCGCCGCCCAGTTCCCCGAAGACATCCGCGAGGGCGTAATTATTGATATTGAAGATGTGGAAGCGGAAGTCAAGAAACCGGAGAACCAATGGAGTAAAGCGAGACTGAAGAAAAGCTTAACAGCTCTTGTCGCGTTGGCTGGTATAGTCGGTACTGGTGTGGGAGGTGCGATCGATATTGCTAATAAGGCGATCGACCTTGGTGAAAACATGGGTGTCAAAATCGAGCTACCATCGGCAAAGTAAATTAGATCCAAATCCCTAAAAACATCCCAAAATGCTGTAGGGGCGGGTTCACCAACCATCTATGAAATTTAAAAAAAAATCTCAAAAACCCGCCACCTCCCCGCGATAATTTATATGAACATTTCACAATAAATTCACGGTACATTTTATATGAACATTTCACAATAAATTCACGGTACATTTTATATAAACATTTCACAATAAATTCACGGTACATTTTGATTGTTGGTGGGTGGGGGCGGGTTTTTGAGATTTTTCATTTTTATCGTAAATGGTTGGTGAACCCGCCCCTACAAATATGGTACATTTTGATTGTTGGTGGGTGGGGGCGGGTTTTTGAGATTTTTCATTTTTATCGTAAATGGTTGGCGAACCCGCCCCTACGAATACAATGTATTATAATATAACAACTACAATTAAAGTATAGTGATGGATGAGGAAATACCTCTTGTGCCGTAGAATAGATGGCCTATGATGAAATATGTTTGCTATTTGGTGCTATTAATATCTTTTTGCTGCATCGCCCTTCCGGCTGAGGCTTCTGTCTGCCGCAATTATCAAGGGCGCGAGATTTGCATTGTGGATATCAAACGCAGTGCGAAAAATTATTGGGAATACAGGGTGATTCTGAGTGTGGATGGAGTGAAGCAGCCTCTGAAAGTCTACAATTGCCGCAGCCACAGTACAGTTAAGCAAGATGGGACTGTTTCGGCGTTTGGAGAAAACAACCATGGTGAATTTGTCTGCCGTTTTTTTAATAAGAAATAGAAAAATTATTGAATCAACTTCTTCAGAGCTATGTATTATGTTCCGCTGAGTATCTGTCTGTTTATCTCTTCATTGTTCTTTTATCTTTTTTACGTGCGGTACTGGAAATGGCGGGACTGTATCGAGGCTGCTAATTCTAGCTGCACCACGCCAGATGGGGATATTCTGATTTCAGGCGGTGCTTTTTGGATTGTTCCAGCAGTTGTGTTTTTGCTGATTTCTGTTGTGATTTTTTGTTTGAGTTTGTGGGGGAAACGTAGGGTTGTAGAAAGCGATGATGAGGATAATAAATGAATCTTTAAGATGCAATGTTTTTCAGGCTTTGGCATTTGAATTGTGGATGTGGGATGATGCTCAAAGCCCATCCCACAAGATTTGGAGACGGGGGTTGGAGACGGCGGTTGAAACCGCGTCTACACAAACTTTCACGCGCCTCCGCGGGTTGAAGAGGGTGGTTAGAATTTGCCGTCAACTGCTGACACGCAGCGTTCGCAAATTACCGGATGTTCGATCGCCTCTCCGACATGAGTAGAATAGTTCCAGCATCGATCGCACTTTTCGCCGTCTGCTTTAACTACACCAATCGCCATCTCTGGAGATTGGTAACTGTAAGGCAATTCCTGCATCACTACGTTCGATTCAACCAGTTCCACTTCCGAAGTAATGAACAAATAGCGCAGTTCGTCTACACCGTTGCTACCACTTGCAGAATGGTGGTGTACAGCTATTTCCGCAGGAATTTCTGCTTTGGGCGCGATCGCAACTAAATCTACTGTCGGGATTTCGGGTGTTTCTGCAAACACTGTTTCCGCTGGGGCCATTTCTATTGGTACAAGCGCTGTTTCTACTGGCGGTGCGAGGACGATCGCCTGTGTTTCTACAAGTACCAGCGCCGTTGACTTTCCAAGCACATCTGCTGTCAGCGCATCAATTGTTTCTGCCATTTCTTGGCGGCTTTCTGCAAACAGCAAGTGACGGAAAGCAAACCACATGGTAAATAAGATACCAATGACTTCAAACAAGCCGCCCAACAGCGGAATTTGATTCATCGTATCCAAAATCACTAGGGTTACTTTGGCGGTTAGCGACACAAAGGCTAACAGCCCAAGCGCTACCCACACTGTTTGGTATTCTGTGAAAAAGTTGCCCGCGTGGTTAGGCAAATCTGCCACAAACTGAGTGGATCGAGCTAACGCCGACTGTTCAGGAGCAGAATACTCTACGATCTGAGAAGGTCGAGATCCCTTGGCGACAGTTTCTTGCTCAACATGAATTGTCTTTTTTGTCAAGGCTTTGGCAACACTTGCCGCTTGTTCTTCCTGTTGATCTTGTGCTGCTTTGGCTTTCTCCTCTGCGGCTAACTCGATGACTGAATTTTGCGATCGCACGTAATCCATCAATTCTTCGCTGCTGGGATTGAAAGCTTGCAATTGCTCTCTTTTGGCGACATCGGGAACGTACAATAATACCTTAGCTTCCAAAGAAGAACCGATCGCCTTTTGAGTCCTCGCCTGTTCCAAAACCTTGTTAACTTCCGCGCGTACTTGCCGCAAATATTGCCAGCGAGTCGCCAATTCTGGATTGTGCCATGAAGCATCGAGTTGCACCCAACCAGCCTCAAATACTGAATTGTAGGGAGTCTGATAGGGGAGATACTGCCAAATATCCTCAGCCATGTGACACAACACAGGTGCGATCGCCCGTGCTAAATTCTCGACTGCGATCGCAATTACCGTCTGACAACTGCGGCGGCGCGGTGAATCTGTGGCGCTGATGTAAAGTCGATCTTTGGCAATATCCAAGTAAAAATTAGATAAATCCACCGTGCAGAAATTCTGCACTGTTTGGAAGAATCGCGAAAATTGGAAGCTGTCAAAGGCATCTTGAACTTCCGCAAAAACTTCGCCCATTCTGTGCAGCATATAGCGATCGAGTTCCGGCAAATCCTCGTAAGCAACGGCATCTTTTGCGGGGTCAAAGTCGTGCAAATTCCCCAGCAAAAACTTAGCTGTATTGCGAATCTTGCGGTAAACATCGGATTGCTGTTTGAGAATGTTTTTGCCCAAAGGCACGTCGGCGGAGTAGTCTACCGAAGACACCCACAATCGCAAAACATCGGCGCCATATTCCTTAATTACTAACGCCGGATCGACGACATTGCCTTCAGATTTACTCTGCTTGCGGCCTTTTTCATCCAGTACAAAACCGTGAGTCAAAACTGTTTTGTAAGGAGCAACGCCGTTAGTTGCTACACTGGTTAACAAACTCGATTGAAACCAGCCGCGATGTTGGTCTGAACCTTCCAAATAGATATCAGCAGGATAGTTTAATTCCGATCGCCCTTTCGCCACCGCCGCCCAGGAAGAACCGGAGTCAAACCACACATCCATCGTGTCGGTTCCCTTGCGGTAAGTGCGGCCGTTGTTGCGGTATGATTCCGGTAGCAATTCGGCGATCGACATTTCCCACCAAGCATCGGAACCCTTCTCAGCAAAAATAGCTTGGACGTGGGCGATCGTCTCGGCATTTAACAGCGGTTCGTTGGTTTCTTCGTCATAAAACACGGGAATCGGCACGCCCCAAGTCCGCTGGCGGGAAATGCACCAATCCGATCGATCGCTAACCATGGCGGTAATCCGATTTTCCCCTTGGGCGGGAATCCAATTCACACCGGAAATTGCCTTTAATGCTGCTTCGCGGAACCCTTCAACCGACGCAAACCACTGTTCCGTCGCCCGAAAAATTGTCGGTTTTTTAGTCCGCCAATCGTAAGGATAGGAGTGAGGATAAGCTTCCTCTTTAATCAAACAATTTGCTTCCGCAAGGGCATCAATGACTGCTTTATTGCCATCTCCGAGGACATTTAAACCTGCAAACTGTCCGGCTTCGGCGGTGAAATTTCCGTTCTCATCAACGGGGGTTAAAACTGGCAAACCGCAGCGTTTTCCGACGATAAAGTCTTCTTGTCCGTGGCCGGGTGCAGTGTGCACCAATCCGGTTCCCGAGTCAGCAGTAATGTAATCGCCACCTGCGACGATCGGGCTTTCGCGATCGAACAACGGATGTTTGTAGATAGAACCTTCTAAATCTTTACCTGAGAAGGTAGCAAGTATTTTTAATTCCGTGTTGAAAGTTGCCGACAGTCGATCGACCGCATCGACAGCCACTAAGATAAATTGTTGTGCGATGTGGGAATTTGCCGGCGGTTCCACCACTGCATACATCAGTTCGGGATTGACTGCGATCGCCAAGTTAGCCGGAATCGTCCAAGGGGTAGTCGTCCAAATCGCGGCCCAGAGGCTCGGCATATAGCGCTTGAGCTTTGTTTGCAGGGATTTTGACAATTTTCTAACGTGAAAGCCGACGTAGATGCTGCGCGAAACGTGGCCTTCGGGATATTCCAATTCAGCTTCAGCGAGGGCTGTTTTCGAGCTCGGACTCCAGTGTACTGGTTTGAAGCCGCGGAAGATGTAGCCTTTGAGTACCATTTCACCGAAAACGCCGATTTGGGCGGCTTCGTATTCGGGTTTCAGGGTTAAATACGGGTGTTCCCAGTCGCCCCAAACGCCGTAGCGCTGGAAGGATGCGCGCTGCTGTTCCATTGTTTCTTCGGCGAAGGCGGCGGCTTTGCGGCGGAGGTCGATCGGGGTCAGATTTAGCCGATCGTCCGATTTCATGTTTTGCAATACCTTAAGTTCGATCGGCAATCCGTGACAATCCCAACCGGGCACGTAGCGGACTTTTTTGCCGCGCAGAATTTGGTAGCGGTTGATAAAATCTTTAAGGATTTTGTTGAGGGCGTGGCCGATGTGGAGTTGTCCGTTGGCGTAGGGCGGGCCGTCGTGGAGGACGAAAACATCGCCCGGGTTATCGTGGGAGAGGCGATCGTAGATATCTGTATCTGCCCAAAATTGTTGCAATTCTGGTTCGCGTTTGGCGGCGTTGGCGCGCATATCAAACTTGGTTTTGGGCAAATTTACCGTGTCTTTGTAAGATTTAGCTTCCATTTTTGAGAAACGTTTTTTGTACTTAGTTGTTAGTAGTTAGCGGTTAATTGAGAGTTGAAAGTCTTTATGGGCAAAGGTTTTGAAGCAGGCTTGCAGCGAGGCAACTTGGCGCCTGCTTGTATAAAAAGCATTTTTGATATTTTAGCTTTTGTTGATTTACGATCTACCAAAAGCAACCCGGTTTCTGGGAGAAATCGGCGCTTTGTCTGCAAGGGACTGGGCAAGCAACCGGGCATTGATGTCAACAACCAGGCTAAAACCCTTTGTATATCTCGCTTTGATCCGAAGCCCGATCCCCTAAATCCCCCTTAAGAAGGGGAGTAGGGGTTGACTTTGATAAGACTCCTGTCCCCCCGAATCGTTGCGGGGGCTAGGTGAGAAGACTCTTGTTCCCCCCTTAAGAAGGGGGGCTAGGGGGGATCTGGCCTCGGTGGTAAACAGCAGTCTGTGACTACATTTGACCTAGTTGTTGACACCAATGGCAACCGGGTTTCTAGCTTTGGGCGCTAAAGTCGAGTGATTTCTTGCCAGAATTAACATTTAAGCAAATATCTTTGGCATGAAGCAAGTTTTTATAGGTAATATTTAGATTTTAGTCGATCGGGCGATCGGCTATTCGCTCAGCCAACTGAACATTTGACCGACGGTGAGACTGAAGGATTCAGCAAAGGCGGGGACGGGGACGATCTCGCCCGGTTCTTCAAAAACTGCTATAGTGCGATCGGCAAAATAGACAAATACCAGTTGTTCTTCCGGGTCAATCAGCCAGCCCATCTGAGTTCCGTGGGCGATACAGTGAAGGATGTTGCGGACGACTTTGGTTTGACTTTGGTCGGGGGAAAGAATTTCGATTGTCCAGTCGGGGGCGATGGCGAAAATGTTAGCTACTGCGCCGTTTTCGTCGCGGGGAATGCGTTCCCAGCTAAAGACTGCGAGGTCGGGTACAGTCGATCGACCGCCAAAGGTACAGCGCAATTCTGGATAGGCGCGGGCGATGCGTTGGGGTTTGAGTACCCGGTTGATGTCACCACCCAAATCGCTTTGAATCGTGCTGTGTTTTCCTTGCGGCATAGGTTTCTGGATAATTTGACCGTCGATAAATTCGCAGGCGGGTTTGGTTTCCGGCCGTTTGAGAAATTCATCGAGAGTCAAAGATTTAGTGCGGGTTTGAACCATATTTAACTTTAATTTGTATTAGCCGTAGGGTGTGTCGCCATCGAAAATCCCCAAAAAAGATCGACAATCTCATAGATCCGCACCGGTGCAAAATCGTCGGGTAGCCAGAAACCGGGTTTTTTTCCGAAAATCTTGCATCACAGCCTTTAATATCGGTAAAAAACCCGGTTTCTTTGGTCAGATGGCGCGGGTAGCCAGAAACCGGGTTTTTTCCAAAAATGTGGCATCACAGCCTTGAATCTCCGTACAAAACCCGGTTTCTTTGGTATTGATGCGCCATTCCTAGTTTTGTCTAACTTAATTTAAGTTTAATTTGTATTAACCCGGATTCCGGTTACGAAAACAGTCCGAACCCGCGGCTAACAGTATTTCCAATGCGATCGCACAATGAAGCAGTCGGTAAGCTATTTCCCTGCTGTTCCCATTTTTCCACAAGTTGGCGGCCCAGAGGCGTGAGGCGAAAACTGTCGGTAATCCCTTGTCCGTCTACTTCGCGCCGCAACACTCCGACTTGAATCAGCCACAGCAGGGAGTTTTCGGCTGCGAGTTCGGATACGGGCGATCGGGTGTAGCCACTTTCGACACCTGCATTTGAGGCGATCGCGCTTAGGAAAACGCTGTTGTTGCGGATGGTCTGGAAGAAGTGTAATTGAAAAGGGGCACACCGGATCGCGCGATCGGCTCTTTTTACCGTGCGGCTGGGATAACTAATTGATTTAAACGCTTCGGATGGGATAAAAGTCATTGCTTTGGCTCAGAATAGGTAGTATATTTTTGATTGTTACCTATTTAGAGTCAGCAAAGTATAGTTCTGAAAAATCTACCCAAATATGACACAATACGGTTCAGTTAACGCTAATGTCATTGCTGTCCCCGCGAAGCAATCGCAAAGACTATGACGCTATTAGGATTTTAGCTAAAATGACCACTTATCAAAGAAATTTTTAATAACTTCTTGGGCTTTTGATATTGTTGTCCCCAATGCTCTTGCTATCTCATAACTAATATCATGTATCCATTGTTGAAAAGAACTGTTTGATTTGGAAATAATGCTTTTTTCATAACTATCCATTTCATTGAGTTTTTGAAGTAAACGCTGTCTTAATAGCTGAGTTGTGGAGAGAGCATCTTCCACTTCTGAAGGATAAAATTGATACCCACAAGAACAGTGAAATTTACTATCGAGAATATACCACTGAGCGCTACAAGATTCACATTTAACCTGTCTTTGATAAGGTTCAACGAGTAATTGACCATTAAAAAGACAATCTTTATGATAGTTTTTGCCCCATTGTTTACCACAACTTGGGCATTTAGGAAAAGGAAATGCTATCCATTCACTCATAATTATTGCTTGAAAACAAATAAATAATTTGACCTCTACATACAAAAAAGTAATGTAGAGGTATTGAGATAATACAAGCAGAGTTTAACCTAATCCAGCTTTCCAGCCTTCTGACCATCCGTCACCGATCGATCGCACTATATCTCTGCCAAAACCAACTACTTGTCCCACAATATAGCCAAAAAGTTTAGCAATTGACTTAAATAGATCGGCTACAAAAGCTCTTAAACTTGCTTCAGATTTCGCTGCTATCCTCATTTCAGCATCGCTCATATTGCTGATTTGATTGATTAATCTCTGTTTGATATTAGCTAGCTCATCACTGGGAATATAGTTTTCATTGGGAACTTCTCTCATGGATAAATCTCCTGTTTTTGAATTTGATTTGAGATGCACCAGATGTTGAATTAAATTCCTTGTTGTTTTAGCCATGCTAAAAATGCTTTTTTATCTCCAGCAAATTTAGCAAATTCTTCAGGAGGCATACTAGCAACAATATCAGACATCTTTGTAGGTTGAGGTTGTTGATGAGTTGCTCTTTCTCGTCTTTTTTCTGGTGGTAATAACTGAGGATCGACCAATTCCAGAAAATCAGCTAATGCTTTACGAGATGCAACTACCCATCTTCTTTTGTTAGGTACAGCATCCATCATGGCATCAAAAAGTTGAGGTAAGTTGTAGCGTCTGTTGGCAGAATATCCTACAACTTTTCCTTGCCAATTTGGTAATACTTCCCGAACTTTTCTTTGAACATCACGGATTCTTCCTTCGATATTTTTTTCTTGTTCTTCACTCGGTAAATTAGCTATTTCAATCCAAGCTGTTCCCCCAGGATGGACTAAATCCACTTTATTTAAAGCAATTACCATCCGATCTAAAAGTCTAGGATTAATTGCTTTGAGTTCAGTTTCTAAATATTGCTGTACTGAAGCAATTGCCCGATTTTGTGCATCTAAAATCCACAAGGCAACATCTACATCTTTTAACACTTTTTCATAAAGTGCAATGTGTTCTTTTTGTTTTAAGCGACTTTCACCCAGTCCAGGCATATCATAAGCAACTAATGCTCCATTAACACCTTCAACTTGATTAAAGGATACTTCAATTCCTGTTGCTTCTTGGGTACAAGCTTCGATATGGCTCACATCTAAACCTGCGTTAAAAAGTGCATTCAGTGTAGAGGATTTTCCTACTCCTGTTTCACCAATAAAAGCAAAACGAGGGGGTGGTTCATTATCTACCTTGTCTTCAATCATGTGGTAGATTTTCTCGAAATCCTCCTCCGACATCTTCTGATCGCCCAGAATGTCTCTTGCTAAACCTTTGACTAAATCTCGTAAATCCATAATGTTTTTCAGAGCGGTAAAGTTAAATCTTCTCCATGATAAATATCCTGTTCGTAACACCACTAACTGAAAAAAACAGATTTTATTGAATTATTTGTAACAAAATATTAAGTACAAACCAGAAAAAACCTGATTTTCTTGGTTTAGATTACGCTATAATGGCTAAAAGCCATACCCTACATCAATCCTATGACTATTACAGAAATTTGACAATTTGTAGATCGGGTAGTCGAGAAACAAACAGGAGAACACCTCGACGATCTAGAAAAAGCTGTTGTTAAGGGACTGTGGCAAGGTAAAACTTACAGTGAGATTGCAGATGAATGTGGGTATAAGAGTAAAAACTATATTGGAGATGTTAGTCGTAAGTTATTTAAGATTTTATCTGAACAGCTAGATGAAGATATTAGTAAACATAATTTTTCTTGGACGCTTGAAAGAGTGAGAAATTCTCCTCAGTTTGTGGGTTTAGTAAATACTAAGATTAATTGGTGTCCTAATTCTCCTCAAGCAAATACAAATCAATCTATTACTGATGAAGAGAAGCCAACCAAAAGCACAGGGTATCAGGATTTAACCCTAGCACCTAAAATCAACCATTTTTACGATCGCACAACCGAACTTCAAACCCTATCCCATTGGCTAACTCATCAACATACTCGTCTAATCTCAGTTTTAGGCTTAAGCGGAATCGGTAAAACTACCCTAGTTAAACAGTTTGTCGATCTCAATTTACAAGATTTTGATGTAGTAGTCTGGAAAAACCTCAAACTATCTCAATCTTTAGATGGCATTATTACTGAAATATTAACAGGTGTTAATGAAGAGTCTGTTCAACCTGACAATAAGTTAACTCAACTTTTTAATCTTTTACGTCAGCAAAGATGTTTAATTATCCTTGATGATTTGCAAGAACTATTTATCAAGGGAGAATTGGCAGGACAATTCAAAACCGAATATAAGACTTACCACAACTTGTTAACAATGATGACAGATATTGAACATCAAAGTAGTTTAATCTTAATTAGTCAGGAACAATGTCAAGAAATGATTTGCTTGGATGAGGAATTATATCCTATTAAGTGCTTAGAGTTAGAAGGATTAGAGAGTACGTCAATCCTGAAAAACTGGGGATTACATGATGATGAAACTTGGGCGAAACTTATAAAGTTATATGAAGGCCATCCAGTTTATTTAAAAGATATTGTCAGCTTAATTAAAAATGTTTTTGGGGGAAAAGTCGCTGATTTCTTAAAGGAAGATAGTTTAATTGTCACCAAAGATATGAAATCTCGGTTGACTGAATTATTCAAACGACTATCACCCAAAGAACAAGAGATTGTTTTACAATTAAGTAAATTTGAGCAACCTGTGTCAAGAGAAGATTTAAGACAAAGTTTATCTCTCTCATCAATGGACTTAATGAATGGGTTGGAATCATTGCGTCAACGTTATTTACTCAAAAGAATAGAAGGAGATCAAGTATTGTTTGATTTATCTCTTGTTGTTCTAGAATATGTTAGAACTTGTTGTCTAGATTAATTAAGACTTACGCACCGGGGGCTAGAAACCCGGTTTCTGCCTGGATTACTCGCTGCAAAACCCAAAATTTATCCTAGAAACCGGGTTTCTTTTCGTAAGTCCTATGAAGATTAAAATTAACTGACTTAATTAATAATCGCCTCAATTTCTGAATCTGTAAACCCAAATTGTCTAAAAATTCGTAACACATAAGCTGGTGACATTTCCCCAGCACCTATATCAATCGGAACCACTCTTTTTTGACCTTCAATTTCACGCATATACAAACGATGATCCCCTTTGCCCTCTCTGTAAAATTGACATCCGTTTTTTTCTAAAATTTTAATTAATGCTTTAGGTTTTAAAGATGGGAGATTTTTAGGCATAAACTTTTCTTAGTTCATAAGTGTCTGAAGCTTCCGCATCTTCTAAAGTAAGAAACTCATGCAATTCATTAATAGCCAGAGGACTGAGATGAATATCCGATTCAGCTTCATAGACTTCGGAAAATGACTCGATCGCCTGTTTGAGTTTGTCGATAGACTGTTCGGGAGTATTTCCTTGTCCCACCAATCCATTTTCTAAACACAACGCCACCCAATACTTGGCACTTTTGCGAATAATAACACTGTAGAAGTCTATCATATTTTAATGATTAACTAAATTTTATTGGTGATAAAAATTTTTCTAGCACATCAATAATTTAACACACGAGTCCCCGCAAGTCAAGGCAGAAAATAAGCCGATCGAACTATTCCCAGTCCCAAGGTTCCGCTGCCGACACTCAATTTTACAAATACTCCAAATGATTGTTCATTTCTTCAGCATTCAGTACCTCCCAAATTAATACTAACCCTTGCAAAATTTCCCCAATCGATTTACTGGTTTGCGGACAGTAAACAATCCTGTGAGAAAAACCTGCATGATGCAGTCTTAAAAAATCCGTATCTTGGGTAAAAATTACCCGCTCTTGAGACAGGGCAAATGCTAATTGTTGTTCGTCAGATTGCCCGATCATTCCTTGTTCTGGTGTCGTGGTGATATCAATTCCACGTCTTCGCAATCCATTAGCTATGGCAAGAGTTATATTTTCGTCTAGATGAAATTTTATCTTAGCCATGCTGACGATTTTTAAATTTCTGTTGCAATAGCGATGGGGTTTGAGCTTTCAATTGGCGGGCAAATTCTGCATCTGCTTCGATCGCAGAACGGATTTCATCTCGGCGATCGTGATAATAGGCTAAAGCAGCATAGATATCAGATAAAGTAATACTCGGATAATGATACAGAATTTCGTCTGGTGACATTCCCATTTGTTCGTGCCAAACAACAATATCCTGAACTCGGATGCGATGTCCGGCGATACGGGGTTTTCCCCCACAGATTCCTGGGGTGATTTCGATATGTTCTTTAATTACGGCGATCGACATGGTAGCGACTTAATATAGGTTGTCTCTTCTATTTTATGACAGGTTAGATGAGTTTGGCTGTAAAGAATAAATTTTATTGTGGGCCGTCACGAACAGGCTTTCCGGCCTGTTCCACAAAAAGTGCATTTTATTGTGGGGAGTAGGGGGTTGGGCTTCTAGCCCGCCCAAAATGAATTAAAATACAATCATAAATTCCCAGAAACACAAAACTATGACATTACCAGTTGGGTGCGCTGCCCCTCAGTTTACCGCCAAAGACACCAACGGCAACACCGTCTCCCTCTCCCAATTCGCCGGTAAAACCGTCATCTTGTATTTCTACCCCAAAGATGACACCCCCGGTTGCACCAGACAAGCTCAAAGCTTCAAAGCAGCCCATGAAGAATACCAGGGCAAAGATATAGTAGTTCTCGGTGTCAGCCGCGACAACGAAGAATCGCACCAAAAGTTCACAGAGAAGTACGGTTTGCCTTTTCAGCTATTAGCAGATGTCGATGGCACAATTACCAAAGCCTACGATGTTGAGAAAGGCGATTATGCCAAGCGCGTTACTTTTGTCATCGACGGTACCGGCAAAATCATCCAAGTTTATGAAGGCGAAACTATGAAAGTGGACACTCACGCTCAAGATATTCTTGTCACCATAGTTTAGCCGCCGTTAGTCTAACATTCCTGAATGCACTAAAGCGCTAATAATCCGGTTTCTTCCGAGATATCTCGTTGCTTTACGCAATTTTCTCGTAGAAACCGGATTTTTTTGTAATACCATTTATATAGTGTCCGGTCGATTGACCGAAATAAGTAAGGAACGCACGTGTGGACGCCAGGACGCAGTATGTTGCGTCCTGGCGTCCACACTACGAACGGTTTTTGTTATGGTAATCGACCGGACGTGATATTACACCAATTTTGTGTTTGTTTATAAAAATATTGCGATCGGGTGCGTCGCTGTAAAATTGTCGATATGTAGTTGAAATTTTTCGTAGCGACACACCCTACAACCAAAATCCCTCAATCTAAAATCTACAATCCAAAATCCAAAATCCTTTAAGCAAGTGAGGGGTGAAAGGTATAGGGGGTAATAACCTACTTCCATTAAATTTTTTCTCGCAAAACTTGCGCCACAAATTCTCTCAACCAGCGGTATATTCGCGTCAGGTGCGCCATCGGTAGCTGGAGCGTTAGATTCCTGGCAAAAATCTCGCCAATAATAAAAAATTCATGCTTTAAAACGCATTAACCGCCCCTAGATTCAGTCCAGGAGCGATTTTGTCCGGGATCGGATCGTTGTGTTTGATAAAATGAGAAGTTATCCTTGCTGTAGCTGAATAATTAAGTAGGTAGGCGGATACATAATGACAAGCACCAAGACTATTTTGAGTTACTTAGGCCCACAAGAAGTTGAGGCTAATCGAGCCTCTGTCTTAGTTGGCAGTTTTGAGAAAAATCAAGTGGCGGCAATCTCAGCAGCAGAAGGCTCAAATGCCCTGAAAACCGGGATAAATCCATCGACAGGCATTTGGAACATCAGTTTAGAGAAAGGATTCGATCGCGCCGGTACTCGCACGGTGCAGGTGAAGGCCACTGATAAAACAGGCAAAGTTATCGGCGAACAAACAATTAACATCAAAGTTAATCCTGCTTCTAACACACCCGATCGCTCTTTCACGTTAATTACGCTCCAAGACACCCAATTAAAAGCCGGAACAGTGCCTTCTGGCAGTCTCAACTCTCAGCAAAAAGTGGAAATACCAGCAGGTAAAAGTTATCAAATTAGCAGCTACGATTTAGAAGACGGACACCTGAATGTTGAACTAAATAATCCAATTTCTCCGGTGGGAAAATCCGGCTTTTTTGACGAAAAGCACGTAGTTATCGCCAAAGGTGCAAAAATCCTGATATTCGATCGCGCCGATCTACCGGCCCCGCCCCCTGGAATGCAGTTGCTGTGGGTGAACAAAAAAACCTGGTTAAAGCGCAACCCCGCCGATTCGACTATTTTAAGCCCAACTCAGAAAGTCCGATTTGACCAGGGGGAAACTTTCAATATCTTCGGCTACGCTTGCGTGGAAAGTCATTTTCGAGTCACTCTCGATCGCCCAATTCCCAACTTCGGCAATTCGGGATTCATGTACTCGCAACACGTCCAGATCTTGCAAAACGGCAAGGGGATTGCCTTTGACAGAAATGCAGTTACCATGACTGTTGTCAAAACTACTGCGTTTAAAAAGCTGCTGGTGGATGCTGTCAACCTGCAACTCCCCGAAAAAATCACTTTGCCGGCGGGAATGATTTACGGAATTTCCGGATTCTCGATCGAACAAGGTCACATTAAAGTCTCGCTGACTGAAAATTTGCCGCCCTTTGGAAATACGGGTTTCGTTTATCCCGATTTCGTGCAATTTGCCAAAGGAGGCAAATCTTTCAATCCAGCCCCGAATTTAACTTATCAAGGCCCGACGGAGGTTTTGGTCAATCAGTCGATCGCACTTTCCGGTACTTTTGACAAGCAAGAAGCAGCAAAAATTGAGGTGATAGCTGAGGACAAACTTCCGCTAACCGTGACACTAAACCAACAATTAGGCACTTGGCAAGTGAATTTGCCCAAAGGATTTAGCATACCCGGAGCTCGGTGGCTGAGATTGCGCGCAACTGACAGCAAAGGTAACGTTACCGGCAGCCAAATAATTTATATTACCGTAAGTTCAGATCCGCTGACTGTCGGAAAAGATTTGAGCTTAAAGATAGTTTCCGACACTTGGTTTAAGGTAGCCCCGGTTGATGGTTCCCGCCTCAACAACCAGCAAAAAGTTCTGGTCAAAGCAGGCCAGACTTTAGCTGTTAGCAAGTACGGATTTATTGACGGGCATATCAAGGTAGTTATCGATTCGACAATTTCGCCGATCGGCACTTTTGGGTATTTTTACGAACCAGACGTTCAGCTTGCCAAAGGTACAAAAGTCCTGAAATTTGACCTAGCAGACGTACCCAATAGCAACGGGAACGCTCAACTTTTGGTAACTCAAACAACTCTGATTAAAGGTCAACCGAAAGATTCATCGAAACTCCCTCCCAACCAAGTTGCTGAACTAATTTTAGGCAGCACCTATGCGATTACTGGTTATGCCTGCATTTTGGGGCATTTTCGAGTAACTCTAGCCGAATCTATTCCCAATTTTGGCAATGTGGGATTTATCTATTGGCAGTCTGTTCAAATCAAGAAAAACGGCAAAGAAGTTCCCTTTGACCCCGATGCTTTGACGATGACAATGCTGCAACCAACTGTGTTTAAAAAACGCCCAGTAGATGCTGCCAAGCTGACTGCTACCGAGAGAGCTACGCTGCCTTTAGGTCGAGTTTACGGCGTGGAAAGCTACGGTTTGGAAGGGGATAACCTAAAAGTTTCTCTGACTGAGGAAGTGCAAAATTTTGGCAATACAGGCTATGTTTTTCCCAATTTTGTTCAGTTCAAGCGGGGAGATAAAATTTTCGATCCGGTTCCGAACAATGTGGAATTGAACGTGCCCTATTTTTCACAGCGGGACAATCCGCGTTTTGACTGGTCTACTTGCAATGTAACTGCGATCGCCATGGTGCTGTATTATTACGGCGTTCGTTCTAAGTGGGGCGGACAGTTGGAGGATGAGTTGTTGCAGTGGTGTTTCGACTATGCCGGCCAGGGTTCTCAAACCGATCATAACGTGCTTTCGGCGCTGATTCAGGCTTACGGGTTTAAGACGAGTTTTAGTGCGACTCGCCAGTGGGCCGATGTGCGATCCCAATTGCTGAATCGGCGGCCGGTAGTTTTAGCGGGTGATTTTACTGCTTCCGGTCACATTATCACTTTAATTGGCTACAACGATCGGGGTTATATCGTGCAAGATCCTTGGGGAGATGCACTGAGTGGTTACAGCGATAGTGAGGGCAGAAAGTTGATGTATCCCTACGGCTACATCAATCAAGTTGCTGGGCCTGATGGCAATGTTTGGGCGCATTTTATCTCACGATAAGGCTTTTAGGAATAGGTATGTAGTTGCGCTTCAGCGCTCTTTCACATATAGAGAGCGCTGAAGCGCAACTACATACCTTGATTGCGATCGCCTCAAGCAATCCTAGGCTTAATTTTGCGTTTCGCCGCACCCATACCTAAAAAGCCCAATCCTGCTAAAGTACCGAACCAAGTAGAAGGTTCGGGTACGGCCTCAAATTCTCCTTTAATGGCGATCGCATCATTAGCGCACTCGGCAAACAAGTTAGCAATATAGGTTCCAGAAGGCATAGCAGATTTATCGAAGCTGAATCCGATTGTTTGCGAACCTCTGGCATTAAAATGCCCGAAATTTAGACCAAGGGCACTCAAAGCTGCTGGCGTTAAAAAATTGATTTCTCCTACTTTTGTACCAGAATCAATAGAGTTGAGAACTGTCCAATTTCCTGTTTGTTCAAAATAGGGGTCTGTGGCAGCTAAATCACCCATTGATGGGGTTCCGCCGTTAGATGCAACTACGGTGTTGAATTGATTTAAATTGAGAAAGCCGGAGTTAGTTTTGGTGACGTTTTTAGCGGTAACATTGCTGTAAACGCCTGTTGTCGCCACACCTGAGTCATTTCCCTCGGCAAAGCGCACTGCAAATAAGCTGCGATTTGCGTTAGCTGTGTTGAAGTTTTGACCGGAAAAATTGAAGAACAAATCGCCGTAGTTGATGTTGCCTCTTTGAGCAGCGCTGTCTGCATATCCGGCTAAACTGAGATTGGAATTGATGGCGATGAAAGCTGTATCTGAGGTTTCTTTGACGGCGATGCCATAAAATTCAAATGCGCCGCCGCCGATTTGGGGCCCTGTCACGCCGTCGTTGAAGGAGTCGATCGCATAATTCCACCCGTTAGATAGCGTTGCTGCTGTAGCTTTTTGTTGCTGTAGTGCTATAATTGCACACAAAACAGCCGCTGAGCAAGTTAAGTAGATGCTCTTGTTTACAATGGAATTCATAAAAAGCTCCCCGATCGATGAGTATTAAATTATTAAGTCTGCTAGCTCGACTATCTTTAATTTTTAGTTAATCATAGATTCCGGCAGATTTTCTTAAAGTTTTGGTAAAGCTTTTGTTTGGCGATCGCGTCATCTCAACGACATTTAAAAAAACCAACCAATTCCCTAACTAAATAATAAACTCCCGCCACAACCAGCACAGCACTACCCAAATGCATCACCCACAGAGAGTTGCTCAACAAAACCCGACGAAAGCTTGACTAAACCTGCGAACAAACTAGCCGCAGTATCAGCCAAAGCATCGCTAATCATTCTCACCCTACTGAGAACCTGCCCTCGGAGGATTTGCGCACGCTTGGTGTGTACCTCTAAAAACCTGAGAAAGCAAGAAAGCGCGATCGATTACCAATTACCAATTACCAATTACCAATTACCAATTACCAATTACCAATTACCAATTACCAATTACCAATTACCA
>NZ_JAUBUN010000019.1:48745-138634 GCF_036702665.1 Microcoleus sp. Aus8_D2 | reverse complement strand
ACTCTGCGGGCGATCGACTGTTTGACTCTGCGGGCGATCGACTGTTTGACTCTGCGGGCGATCGACTGTTTGACTCTGCGGGCGATCGACTGTTTGACTCTCCGGGCGATCGACTTTTTGACTCTGCGATCTAACTGTCGCAGAATCTTCGCTCGACATTATTATAATAGTCTTGTCAAAATCTTGACTTAAAAAAAGCGGGAGTATGAGCATTGTTCCACGCGGAATGACAGTCACTGAGGCCAATCGGCTCTATCGGTCAGGTAACTTATTGGTGAACAGAAAGTATCAAATAAAATTAATTTGGTCGGTTGACGAAAAATAACAACTAATTGGAAGCATTTTCAATGGATCTCCAATTTCTTTAATTTTACCCTAAAGAATTGGTTTAAAGCCGGAACCCTTGTAGGGATCAATTAAAATCAGACTATTCATTCCTCCAATCCTCGGACTGACCGGGAGAGGTCGCCCTCAAGCAGTCAACTGTCAAGCGGTCACAGGTCAACTGAATTGCTGATCGTCCTCTAATTCATGGCAGTGGAAACTATGAAATCATAGATGGTATGCAGCGACTTAATGCTATTTGTGGTTTGATTGAAAATTTGGTTTCATTTAATAGCAAGTATTTTGATATTAACGAGTTCTCTTATGGTGACATACTCCTCCACCAACTGAGTACAGTATGGTGTAGGAGTATGTCACGTAAAACACTAGAGGATCGTGTTGGGATATTAATTAATGCAATTAAAAAATCTGCTTTGACTGACCCCTTAAAAACTCAGGTTCTGATGAAAATTGATACTATATGCCAATACGCTTGGGTTAAGACCGATCCCCCCGGCGCCCCCCGAATCAAGGGGGGAACAAGAACTTCATCAAAGTCAACCCCTACTCCCCTTGATTCGGGGGATGCGAGGGGGATCTCCGGGCCAGAAAAACCGTTAACTGAACTGTATTGTACTATATGCTACAAGGGATGCTCTGTGATTAGAATTAATATCCCATCCCAAAAAGAGGTTTCATTCGTGGGTGAAAAAGCTTTTATTAGAGAGAACACTTCAACTGTAGAAGCTAAAGGGCCAAAACTACTTGCTGTTTCTCAACGTTTCCAAAAGTAGTTTGCGAAGATCAGAAAAGCCCGCCCAAAACATCTTCCACCATCTTCAATCAGCTTCTAATCCGCCGGAATCATGCCCACCCCGATCGCACACTTAACCTCCTCCCAGCAACAGCGGATACACTTTCATACCGCCCCAGAACCCAGGAAGCCGAGGGGGAGTACGTTTGATGTGTTTGTTCGCGTAAATGGTGCGATCGCCCCCTCAAGTGCAATTGCTAACCTCGCCTCAATCTTGCTGCGGCAAATTCTCCAGCCAAACCTCTAAATCCTCGATCGACTGAAAATCCAACAATTCCTCTGCTAGAGTTTCAATTTGCTCGATCGACAAATCAGCAATTTTAGTGGTGATAGATTCCGGTAATGTTCCAACTCCCCGATTTAACAGACGGCGATTTAACTGACGTAAAATTAAGGATCTTCCTTCTTGTTCGCGGCCTTGTTCGCGGCCTTGTTGGATGCCTTGTTCAATTCCTTGCTCAATGCCTTCTTCCTTAGCTTCCCGATAAAACCGAGTTTCCTCAAGCGTAATTCCTAACATCGCCTCTGCCTCCCTTCGGTTTAAATTTGTAAACTTGTAAACCAGTATTGTCGTCAGCATCTCTATTATGCCGCGACTCGCTGCTTCCGATTCCTCCCGCTGCGATCGCGCCAGCAACAATCGCGCCACCTCCGGCGTACTCGCTTCGTCGATAGTCGTCAAAGCCATCAGCGCCACTCCCAGCGGTAATTGTTCGATCGCACCCAACTCATCCAAATATACCCGATGCACCTGATTGCTGTTCAAAAGCGATCGATACGGATGCGTTTCTGATTGTTCAGTCGATCGCGTAGGATAAATTACCACCGCTTCCCAATCAGTAAAACGCTGACGGTTGCGATAGAAATACAAAAACGACTCACCAAACAATCGGTCATACAGCAATTCATCCCGCTGAAACTGCACTTCACAGAAATATACTACTCCAGGCTCAGCATCCGGCGGCAAAAACACCCCATCAATTTCAAACTTCGGTTCCTTCACAGCAACCGAGTCAAATCGATACTGTTCTGCATTCAATGGTGACTCTTCCAATAGCTCAAACAGCAGCGTCGGAGCTTCTTGAAATAACTTGTAAAATATTGAATCTCGACGCATGAACTCAGTATCTCCTCTAGCCTGTGTAACTCATCCAACCGTCAGTCGATTTTAGATTTTAGATTCTTCGACTTCGCGAGCGAACAAGTTTGAGATTTTAGAACAGACTCGCCTTGATGAATCCGGGAGCTTGGGGTTTGGTCTCAAATTTGGGGAGTATCCACAACGATTGTACGTGGCACGGTACCCGTTTTTTGCTGCTTGCAAAAACAGCAAGTCGGTAATCTGTTCAATCAATTTTAAACGATTCCAGATAGCCCCCGATCAAAAAACCTCCTATATTTTCAGTCCTAGACGCACTCCCGACAAAGAAACCGGGTTTTTTACTTAATCTCTGGGTAACAACGAAGGATTTTCCTAAAAAAACCCGGTTTCTGGCCCCCCGTGCGTAAGTCGTAATTTTGTTAATGGGCGATCGAACTTAGCCCGCCTGAATTCGGTGTTTCCTTACTTTCAACTCGTCCAACCTCAAGCCGTCAGCCAAAATCAACAAGCGTGACTTGACGGGGTGACACTCGTCTGGTGGGTCAATAGTAGCTTGCTTTATGCGTCCGCGCGATCGTCCCCTTAAACCTGATCCCGCACCTCAACAACCGCCAAAAACTCAGAATTGCCACAAAAATTCAAAATCCCAAACCCAAAACTGCCCAACCCCAGTACGATCGATCTAGTTAGCAAAAAATAAGTAAAAACACTACCGGAGTAAATTATATGGATCTGGTCGTACTCCAGAACTGGCTGGACAACATCTCCTTCGCCATCTTGTTCACCACAATGCTCATCTACTGGGTGGGCGCAGCATTCCCCGGCATTCCCTACCTGTCCGCCCTAGGAAGCGCAGGAATGGCCGTCGCCAACCTATCCATCGCCGCCCTACTCGGTTCCCGGTGGATAGAAGCCGGCTACTTCCCCTTAAGCAACCTCTACGAATCCCTATTTTTCCTAGTTTGGGGAATCACCGCCATCCACCTAGTCGCGGAAAACATGAGCCGTTCCCGCCTAGTTGGAGTAGCCACATCCCCCGTAGCAATGGCAATATCCGCCTTTGCAGCCCTAACTCTGCCCGACACCATGCAATCGGCAGAGCCCCTAGTACCCGCCCTCAAATCCAACTGGCTGATGATGCACGTTAGCGTCATGATGCTCAGTTACTCAACTTTAATGGTAGGAGCCCTGCTGGCGATCGCATTTTTAATCGTCACGCGCGGCCAAAAAATCGAGCTCACAGGTAGTTCCTTCGGTACCAACAGCACCCGCAACGGTAACTACCGCATCCAACGCGCTCAAAACCCCGAATCTCCAACCCTCGAAACAGTAGCCGACAGCGCCTTAGCATTCAGCGAACCATCTTTCAACTCCAACAATAACGGTTTTGGCACCACCGCAGTGCTCGAATCAGCAACAATTCAAACCGCATCAATTCCCCAAACTCAAACCGCAGAAGTTCTCTCGCCCCAGCGATTGAATCTAGCAGAAACCCTTGATAACATTAGCTATCGCATCATCGGTTTAGGATTCCCCTTACTAACAGTTGGGATTATTGCCGGTGCAGTTTGGGCGAACGAAGCTTGGGGTTCATATTGGAGTTGGGACCCAAAAGAAACTTGGGCACTGATTACTTGGTTAGTATTTGCAGCCTACCTGCACGCCCGCATCACTCGCGGCTGGCAGGGAAGACGCCCAGCAATTTTAGCCGCCACAGGTTTTGTAGTAGTTTGGATTTGCTATCTAGGCGTTAATTTGTTAGGCAAAGGTTTACATTCCTACGGTTGGTTTTTCTAATTTTTGCTCCACAAATCAGTCGCCGAAAAACAGCATAAATCAAAGAATAGGGATTAATATCACCTCCAGTTGTAGGGCGGCGATTTCCAGCAATACCTGTCAATTTTAGCCTAAAATCCTTTGGATATATCGTTGGCAGCAGAGTCGAACTCCCCATAAATCCCTTAAAAAATGGGGACTTCGCTCGCTCTTGTCCCCCCCGATCGAAGGGGAGTAGGGGTCGAGTAGGGGGCTCTTCCTTCGGGGGGATCAGATCCTAATAGTAAAACAGCAGACAGATAATAGGTTTGACGTTAATTTGACACCAATGCAATGCCCAGCTTACTCAACCACCGAGACTGTAAAACTTTACTCCCTCTTCCCTAAACATCCGTAAAATCCGCTACACAATCCGTTGCCGAACTTCCTTCATTCAAATGACAATTGATATGGACGATTCACAAATATTTCTCAAAGAAGACGATGTTTTGTCTGCTCCTACCAGCGCTTTGATGTATCAATGTACCTTCAAAGTCAGCGAATATATGACAATTCTGCATTCAAGATTGCTAGAAGAAAAAATCTTTTCAGACGGCATGGATTGCGAGCTTTTAAGGGCTGGAAAAGCCTGGACAAAAGGAAAAGTTAGATTGCGCCTGGAGTTCATCCCCCTCGAACCTGAGGTAAAAGAACAAAAAGCCATTGCGGCCGCCCCGGAAGAATCAGACACCTCGCAAAATAACGGCGAAGATAGCTCTGAGCAAACTGATACAAATGAGCAATTAAATGTCTGCGACTCTACACAAATAAGTAATGATTTTCCTATTTCTAGGTATCCAGACAGCGACCCCGACAGTCGAGGAATGTGGAGCTAAGCTGCTACTTACGGGAGAGGGAAAGGAGGAAGATTTTTAAATTTTAAGTTCAGAGTTTTGAGTTGAAGAGCTTAAAACTGCATCCTTCCTACAACTGTCAACTGTCACAGGTCAACTGTCAACTGCCAACTGTAATGCCTGAATCTGCCAATTGGACGCACCTCCACGCTCAACTGCACCGGACACTGCTACAACGACAAATTTTGCCCTCAAATCAGCGATTGTTAGTAGCAGTATCCGGCGGACAAGATTCTCTGTGCACGCTCAAATTACTGCTCGATTTGCAGTCAAAATGGGGATGGAATCTAGCCCTGGCTCACTGCGATCACCGCTGGCGCTCTGACTCCCAATCTAATGCAACTCATGTAGAAAATTTAGCTAAAAATTGGGGAATATCCTATTATTTGCAAACAGCTTCGGATATCCCCAAAACAGAAGCAGCCGCCAGACAGTGGCGATATCAAGCTTTAACCGAAATTGCGATCGCCCACAACTCCCCCTACATTGTCACAGGCCACACAGCCAGCGATCGCGCGGAAACACTCCTCTACAACCTCATTCGCGGCAGCGGCGCCGACGGACTTTCCGCCCTGACTTGGACGCGGCCCCTTGCCGATTTTCGATTGCCGATTTTAGATTTTAGATTGGGGGATTCCCAGGAAAATCGCAACTCCCAAATATCGGCCGATTTTCCATTGGACAATCTCGATGAAAATCCTCAATCGAAAATCGAAAATCCCAAATCTCAAATTTACTTAGTTCGTCCGTTGCTGGAAATAACTCGATCGCAAACAGGTCAATTTTGTCAAGAGCAAAAACTACCAATTTGGGAAGATTCCACAAATCAAGACTTGCAATATGCCCGCAACCGGATTCGATCGCAATTATTACCTTATTTAGAAACTCATTTCAACCCAAAAGCCCAACAAGCCCTCGCCCAAACAGCCGAACTCCTCCGCGCCGACGTAGAATATCTCGAACTTGCAGCCAGCGACTTGCTACAGCGAGCCCTTTTTCCCATTCCAGACAAGGAGCAGGTGATATTTCAACTGCCGGTCAAGTTAAATCGCCCGATTTTGCGGGAAGCACCCCTGGCGTTGCAGCGGCGGGCTATGCGACAGCTACTGCAACAAATATTGCCCTGTGCACCCAGTTTTGACAGCGTAGAAAAACTCACCAGCTTAATCGCAGCCCCCAACCGATCGCAAACCGATCCCTTTCCTGGAGGAGCGATCGCCAGAGTCGAACACCCTGCGATCGTTTTAGATATTCAATTTTAAGCCGTCATCAAACCCGAAAGAGCTTGTCGCAAATCGGAAACTACCCGATCTTGCTGCTCTCCAGTCTGCTGAACGCGTTCGAGTTCTCCCCCCAGCGCTTCCAGCTTTTGGCGCAGCCCGCTCAAATTGTCCTGCACCGGTTGCAACATTTCTTGATAAACATTCACCCGACCCCAGAGTTCCGCCACAGCACCTTTCTGGTTGAACAAATTCTGCTCTAACTGCTTGATTTCCAGGCGTTTCGCCTCACTTTCCCCCTGAATGCGGTTGACATTTGCCTCAATTTGAGATATTGCCTCTCGCATTTGCTTAATTTCATTTTCCAGCCGTTGCAATTCTTGGCTTTGCTGCTGGCGTCCAGAATTGAGCTGTGCGACGATCGGCCCCAAATCAAGATCGCGCTCTTGTTTGGAAGCAGTGGCAGTCCCCAAGCGGCGCCACAGCACGGCCTGATGCTGCTTCAAAACATTTTCCCGTTCCTGCAAGCGGAGGCGCTGTCCCACCAGAGTTTCATTCAACATCTGATAACTTTCGAGTTCATCAGCCATTTCATTTTCCAAAGCCATGCGATCGTACTCGCTAGCAGCTTGAATTTTGGCTTGCAGCTCCTCGATTGTCTCCCGCTGGAGAGTCAACTCCTCCTCTTGATCGTTAACAAACCGGAACACCTTTTCCAAATCCTGTTCCAGGTGTTGCACCAGCGCCTGCAACTCCTCAAGCGGCATCTTCTCCAGAGCAGACACATCTACTACCTGCTCCGTAGCCCCAGCACCCGCAGCAGATGCGAGCCGAGACAGTTGCTGGTACAAATCCTCAACAGCCCGCACCTGCAAAGACACCGACTGAGCCTGCTCCTGCTTAGCGCTGAGGGTACATTGCTGCCCCTTAAGATCCGCGCGAGCTTGTGCCAAAGCATCTTGAGATTGATACCACTCCTGCCAGCGGTTTTGGACGCTCTGAAGTTGTCGGTCGACCTCTTCCTGCTGCTGTTGAGCTATGCTGTGTTTTTGCTCCAACTGCTGCCAGTGCACATCCAGAATTGCCTGCTGAGCCCCCACAACACCAAAAGACTGATTCAGTTGTTCCCGAACCCCTTGAGCCGAAGAAATTGCGCCCCCCAGCTTGTTCATCAACTCCTGAATCCTCAGTGCTTGCTGCTCGTCAACCACCGCCCCCTGCGGAACCTGAGACTGCTGGTGAGCCACCTGCTGCTGTTCGCCCCGCAACTGCTCCCAAGCCGTCTCAATTTCCACGCGGCTGCGATCGACCTCTTCTCGCAGTCGGTTAGCTTCATCTCGAGTATTTTCAATTTCCGAGCGTTGAGCCTCCAGCCGTTCCAGCTCGTCTTCCATTTGAGCCAACTGCTCTTCGCGGGCTTGCATTTCCATTTCCCGGCGATTGAGCTCCTGACTCGAAAACGTCAGAGAAGCCTTCCACTGTTCAATTTCCTCTTCCTTATCCTTAAACTTATCCTGCAAGCGCGAGAAATTTTGCAGAATGCTCACCAACTGGCGGGCAGCCTCCTGAATCCGCTGCACTTGCTTGCTAGCGCTCAACTCCACCAGCACCAGGGTGCCGTCGTTAAACTTATTAGCTTCCTCAACTGGGATCGCGTCATCGCCTGGTACGGCACTCCAATTGTGTTCGCCCCGCTGACAAGCTAGCAGTTTCAGTTCAGCCTTACCGCCACCGAGACCAAAGCCGCTTCTCTGTTTTTGTACTTCCGCTAGATACAGCACACTAATAGTCCTCTCTTTGGTGTCGTTTGCCCGATCGGGGGATAGCATCGTTTCCCAACTCACCCACAGCACCCACGCACAGCACTACCTCACGGGAGAGCGTCCAGAAAGCACTGCCGCCGCCAGTTTTCTGGACGAATGGGAGAGCAGTATCAATGCCGCTTGATTCAAGACTAGCAAAACTGCGGGGACTGCCATAGCCCAAAGCCGAAAAAGGTCAGTCAGTCAAAAACTTTCATTGATTGTATCAGGCTTTCGTTGCCCGTCGATCGCGATTTTGCCCCGATGTCACCCAAAGCCGGCGCAGGCGAGCAGTCGGGCTAGGGATTTGAACCGCGCTGCCTTAGAATAGGGGAATGACGCTCGAACTGTGACGCTCGCCGCAGGCAAGCAAAAAGATCGATCGGCAGTAGCGAGTTTTCCGGAAAATTGCCAACAAAGGTTCATTTTGACTGCACCAGATTTTAGGGCTGTGGCCAACCCTAAAAAAACCTCGATCGCAACTCATCCAACCCAACAGACCAGCCTCAAGCTCCCATCCGGGATCGATCGGCTGTTTCGGCTGCTGGTAGCAGCAGTAAAACCAGAGAATCCTGGGTATTTTGAAGTTTCCACAAGTCAAGATGTGTGGCCTCAAGTGACGGCCTACTCGGCCAAAAACTTCAAAACTCTTGCGATCGAAGACTTGAACCAGTCGTCCATGCCAGCGTTGCACGCTAGAGGCGCCCGGACAATAGTGTGATGTCGATTCTAGGAGTTTAGGCGATAGTTGGAATACAAGGCGAAACTCTACACTGGGAGAATGCCGCTTTCTTTCGCGGTTTCAGCTTGTGGACTGGTAGCGCGGCCGACTTACAAACAGAAAATCGCCCGATCGTCAATCCCCAATTGTGCGATCGTCGGCCGCCGGCGCGTAAACTATTGACAAAAAACTCAAGTCAATATGGACGCCAGCACACAGTCTTTCCGATCTCAGACACCAACGGTTTTCAAGAGGATACTTTAGCTGCATGCAGGGAAATTTGAGTGAAATTGACATCCGCAGCATCCTGCAATTGATTGAGTTAGGTCAGCGCACCGGAGAACTGTTCGTAGAAGCCTACAGCTCCAGCGGCAGCAGCACGGGCAATCAACCTACCCAGCGCTCCCTTGCAGGACAATCCTGGTATGTCTTCTGCTTCAACGGTCAGATTATTTACGCTACCCAGAGTGCGGGCAGTTTGTTTCGCTTGCGCGACTACCTGCGTCGCTACAAAGCAGACAGCGCCCTCGACAAAATCGAAGTTCCCTATATGGCATCTACCAATGCCCCAGAATACGGCTACCTGTGGGCCCTGCTAGAAAACCACATCCTTACCCCAGCTCAAGGGCGGAACATCATCCACAGCATGATCCACGAAACCCTATTTGACTTGCTCAGTCTCCATCAGGGTTCCTTCACTTTTGAAATGGGGTCAGCATTGGCTCCTCAACTTACCAGCTTAGAAATTAGCTCCCTGCTGGCGAAGATTGTCAAACAGGTGCAGCAGTGGAAGCAATTTCACCCTCACATTCAGTCGCCCAACCAATGCCCGGTGATTTCAGGCCCCGCAGAGCTGCGAGTCGCACTGCCTGCCAATACCTTTAATACTCTCAAACGCTGGGCCGACGGCCACACTTCGATCCGCCAAATGGCGCGCTACCTCAACCGAGACGTGCTGACTGTCGCTAAGGCGATTTACCCCTTCGTGCAGCAGGGATTGGTGCAAGTATTTTACGAGCCCTCTGTTGCCCCCGCCAACAACAAAATCACATTGTCGTCTCCAGAAACCAAGGTCAAGAGAGTTGTCTGTATTGACGACGACAATGTGATTCGCAAAACAGTCGAGTCAATTTTAAACGAACACGGTTACGAAGCTACTGGCATCAGCAGCCCCCTGGAAGCCCTGAGTTTGGTTTTTCAAATCAAACCAGATTTAATTCTGTGCGACATCGCCATGCCCGAACTCGACGGCTACGAAATTTGCGCGATGCTGCGCAATTCTAGCGCTTTCCGGCACACGCCGATTGTCATGTTGACGGGGATCGACGGCTTTATCGATCGGGTTCAAGCCCGCATGGCGGGGGCGACTGACTACTTCACCAAACCTTTTGGCGAAAGCGAGTTATTAATGCTGGTAGAAAAATATGTAGGCCAGGGCTACCCTCTGGCCAATCTCTCGGAAAAATTATTAGGCCGTGAACTAGAAGACGAATTAGAAGCCAAATAAATTCCGCACCGGTGGCACGATTGGAGCTTTTTTCTACCTCCAGACGCCAGCGCCGTCCCGACAGTCAGAGAGAGAAAGCTCTTTGCTGCGGGCGATCGCGCCATAAACTAGAATGTATAAATTCGCGAGCTGGTCGTCCGGCGTCAGTAAAACTCAGTTCAATTTCTCGACCGATGTCGGGCCGAAGTCGATCGAAGTGCAAATATAATATAGTTGTTCTCCACTTGCAGTCGATCGCCAAAACCGATGCGCACAGCAATCACTCCTTGAAGCTCAAATCTCAAACAGACTGAAGTATCTGGACATACAAGACATCTTCTGTTAAATTTCCCAGGTAAAGCAAACACTGGCTTTATGGGTGAAGTACCACGCGCGAACTGCTAGGCAGTATGGTGTAGGCATCCCAATTCATCGGCAACCGCCTTGGAAGTAGTAGATTTGCGTCCATACTTCTTTGGTCTTACATTGCCTCCAAGGGCAGTAGCGCTGCTTCCCAACGCCAAGATCCGCAAGCCTTCATTTCTGATATTGATCGCTGCATTGATGTCTCTATCGTGGCGCTGATTGCAATGAGGACAATCAAACATTCTGACTGATAAATCCATCTTCGGCACTCGATGTAAAGTGTTGGCGCACAAATGAGACGATGGGAAAAATCGATCTACTTCTAGATAGATTTTCCCTTCTGATTCAGCTTTGTACTTCAACATAGTGCAGAATTTCCCCCAGCCTACATCGCTGATGGCTTTGGCTAGGTTGTGATTCTTGACCATATTCTTCACTGCGAGATCTTCCACCACAATCACTTGGTTTTCGTTAACTATCTTGCGGGATAGCTTGTGGAGGTAATCTTCTCTGACTCTAGTGATTTTAGAATGCACCCTGGCCAGTGCTTTCTTAGCCTTGCGCCGTTTATTAGTCGTCTTATCCTTTTTACGAGATAACTTCCGCTGCTTCCGTTTCAGGTTCTTTTCATGCTTCTTGAGATGCCGAGGATTCTGATATTTTGACCCATCGGATGTAACCGCAAAATCAGTTAATCCCAAATCAATCCCAACAGCTTTACCCTCACGGGTCGATTCAGGCTTTTCAATGCCATCCTCCATCAGCAATGATGCGTAATAGCGGCCATCCGGCATTCTCGACAGCGTAACGGTTTTCAACTTCCCAATCAATTCACGGTGGATTTTGGCTTTCACCACACCGAGATGACCAGGAAACTTGATTTGAGCCTCCCCCAAGACCTTGACGTTAGCGGGGTACTGCAATGATTGCCGAGCGTTGCGGTTTTTGAAAGTCGGATAACTTGCTCGTCCATCAAAGAAGTTACCAAAAGCAACACCTAGATTCAGTACAGATTGCTGCAAGCACTGAGAGTAACAGGTAGACAGCCATTCATATTCAGCTTTCCACAAAGGGATCTGTTTCTTCATGGTCATCGCCGAAACCCCGCGCCCTGTCTCTTTGTAAGTTTGAGACATGATGTCGAGAGACTGGTTCCAGACCCAACGCACACAACCAAAGGCTTGGGCCAGGTGTTCTTGCTGGCCTTGGGTTGGGTAAATTGGGACTTTGACAGCTTTCAGCATGATTTGTTAGAGTGCTTATCTGTCTAGTCTAATACAAGATTGGCGGAGTGTGTGGAGATTGTTGGCTCCGTTTGTAGGAGTGTGTTGATCTCGGCTGTGGAGATTTCCCGGTTGCTGTGCAAAGTGGTCAACTTCCCAACCTCGATCGAGCGGGCTTTCATCCCACCCCAAATCAAAGATTATGGAGTGGGGATTCCCGCGCCCGCTAGCTAAAATTTCCCAGATGTTAAGGTGAAAAACATCAGATAGTTAATAGTGGCAACAAAATACGGACTTATGTAGAAAAAAAGGCTACCTGCACCAATGGAAGTTTTAAGGTCTCAACCCAAGCAGGATTGGTGCAAGGAATTAGTCATAAATACTGCCAACACATTTACAAAAAGGACGGTTATAGTTATGTTTCATAGACCGAGATCCCATTTTCCTCCCAACACCGACTTGAGTACGGGTACGATGTGGGTTTCCCAGAGAGAAGAATTATGATTAGTGGCAGCCCAGACTTTATATTACCAGGACAAGGCATAGATCAGGCTCCGGAATTCCAAGAACTAGAAACTCCCGAAGGCGAGCTGCACCTGCGGTTCTACGTTCCTTCGGGGAACGAGTTCGCACTGCCGGCGACAGGGATTAGAGAGGTGCTATCCCCGTCCCCAGACCGGATGACACCCATCCCCAACGTTTCCTCTTTGCTTTTAGGTACGCTAAACATGAGAGGACGTGTGATTTGGGTGGCAGATCTGGGCCAATTTCTGGGAGACCAAACACCTCTGAATACAGATAGACCCGAAATCCCGATCGTGGCTGTGGAAGACCAAGACACGATTTTGGGCCTAGCAGTCGATCGAATTGTGGGGATGGACTGGCTCGACGTAGACCAACTGCACTCTCAGAACAATGCACCAGACGGCATGATTCCATTTCTGAGGGGAGAATGGATGTTAGGTGCACCAGCGACTAAAGTGCTCCGACTGCTAGATCAAGTGAAAATTCTGCGCTCGGCGCGGTGGGCAGCGTGAAATCGATTTTAGATTTGCGATTTGCGATTTTCGATTGGGGTCTAACTATCAACAGTCACAGGACTTGAGGCACGCATCTAAACATTCCAGATAAAAATCTCAAATCTCAAATCTCAAATCTCAAATCAAAAGAGGGCGGCAAATGGCAACAAGTACCAACTTTCAGCAGGACTACCAACGGGCAGAAGCGGCCTACATGGATGGCGACTATTCAGAAGCCGCAGCCCTAGTTTATCAATTAGTAGAAGATTTTCCCGAAGACCCCAGCGCTCGCCTGCTGTGCGGGCACATCTACTGCTACGGACTGCAACAGTACGAGGTGGCACGGGAACAGTACACGGTGGTGCTAGGCCTGAGTGACGACCTGAGTTTGGTCGAACACGCTCACAGCGGAATTACCTACACAGACCAATTTTTATCCGGAGAACTGCACACGCAAAGTTTCGAGGCTTTGTCTGCTGAAACTGAATTGGAATTCTACCCAGCAGACTTGTCTCTGGAGCAAGGGTTGGAAGACCCGGATTTGGGACTTTTCCAAGGGAATTCCCCATCCATGTCCTATGGGAGTCAATCGCCACAGGACATGGAAAACGAGGACTTAGCCGACTTGGGCATGAGCGGCGTGGAGTGGGAACCACAAGACCGCAGTGGCGCGGGAGCTGTCGAAGATTTAACCTCGCATTCTAACCCCTTTGCTGGCGACAGCGGCGCGATGGCAGCCTATGCTGATGCGTCCGAGCCGTTCGACATGGACGAATTCGGCTCGGACTTGGGAGATCCTTTTGGCTTAGATGACCCAGGGTTTGATGCTGCTGACTTGTCTGACAGCAAAGTGTCTGGGAAAGCAGCACCTTATTCAGCAGAAGATTTGTTTTCTGAAGCTCCGACTCAGGTGCTAAACGGTCAAAGTTTTGCCGGATCGGACATCGGGAATTCCTTCGACTCGGACCAACTCGACTCCCCCACCGGGCCGTCTGACAATTTTGGCGAACCTTTTGCGCCGCTCGATTTGCCAGACGAACTCGACCTGAACGATGACGACTACGACTACCAACCCCCGTCCCAGACCGGGCAAAGTCACGGTCAGAAGGCACAAAGGGCCTCTTGGGCTGACCCTTTTGCCGAGCCGATGTCCTCGTCTGGTTTTGGGTCTTCTCGACCTCAAAACAAGCAGGATCAGGACTCGGATTATGCGTCCAACTATTCGCTGGCGGAAGACGAAACGCTGCTGATGGGAGGTGCTGTCCCGAACTCTCACAGTCAAAGGTCGAGCCAGGGACAATTTAATTCGGCCGATCGCTCAAACGCCAACAACAACGGTTACGGCGACTCGCAGCCGCCGGCATTTGGCTCCTTAGACAGCTTCGAGTTAGACGCTTTTGATGACGACGCTTTCAACGATTCTTTCTCTCTCGACGAAAACGAGCAAGCGACAGCTTTCGGGGCTGCGGGCAAGAACACCAGCGACTGGTCGTCAAAAGCTGGGAACTCTCAAGAACACAGCGGCTTTTTAGACGAATTTGACGAGTTTGACGATTTGGGCAATTTGCCGGACTTTGATATCTCAGAAGATGCCAGCAGTTCGATCCTGACTAGAGGTAACACCAATTTCGGCAACTCGAGCAGCGGCATGATGGGCACGAGCGGCAGCGGCCTGGACTTTGATAACAGCGACGGCTCGGCAATTCGAGACGATGAGATATTTAGCATTTCTGGCCCGGCTGATGCGTCGGTGCCGACTTTTGCTGCGACAGAAACAGAACCGCTCGATAGTTCGGTGACAGTAGAACAGGGGGGACTGGCTTTCTTGGAAAATGCCCCTTTGTTTACAAAACAGTTGTACACGGCTATCGGGGCCGGACTGGTTTCTCTGGTAGCTGTGGCTTTCGTCACTAACATTGCCTCCTATCAAGCTCTGCGGCAAGACAAGCCGGAGGCGATCGTTTACCTGCGCCAAACAGGCTGGGTAATGACCGCAGCCGCAGGCTTTACGAGCTTTTTAACTTCTTGGGGCATCGGCCAGTTGATCGCCAAGCAGGTGCGCAAGTCCTCGGACAATTTGCAAGCTCAGTTCGATGCTGTATCTCAAGGAACTTTGGACGCTCGGGCTACGATTTACTCGGAAGATGAATTTGGCAAAATGGCTGCTAAATTCAACCACATGGCGAAGGTGATCCAAACTACGATTAGCGATACCAGGCGCAAGTCTGACGAACAGGAACAGGCAAAAGAAGACTTGCAGCGCCAAGTGATTCGCTTGCTAGATGACGTGGAAGGAGCGGCTCGGGGTGACTTGACGGTGACTGCGGAAGTGACCGCAGACGTTTTGGGCGCTGTTGCTGACTCGTTTAACTTGACAATTCAAAATCTGCGCGAAATCGTCCATCAGGTGAAGCAGGCGGCTCGGGAGGTCAGCAAAGGCGCTACGGATAGTGCCAAGTTTGCGGGCGATTTGTCTTCTGATGCTCTGCGGCAGGCTGAGGAACTGGCGGCGACGCTAAATTCGGTGCAAGTCCTCACCGATGCGATTCAGCGGGTCGCAGAGAGCGCTAGAGAGGCGGAAGAAGTGGCCCGGGGCGCGGCGGCAACGGCTCTGAAAGGGGGCGAGGCTGTGGAGCGGACGGTGGCCGGGATTTTGGAAATTCGAGAAACAGTAGCAGAAACCACGAGAAAAGTCAAGCGGTTGGCGGAAGCTTCTCAAGAAATTTCTAAGATTGTGGCTCTTATCGCTACTATTGCCTCTCGGACGAATTTGTTGGCTCTGAACGCTAGTATTGAGGCCGCCAGAGCTGGGGAAGCGGGTAGGGGTTTTGCGATCGTAGCAGATGAGGTGCGACAGTTGGCAGACCGATCGGCTAAGTCTTTGAAAGAAATCGAGCAGATCGTGATGCAAATTCAAAGCGAAACCGGCGCGGTAATGACGGCGATGGAAGAAGGGACGCAGCAGGTGATTGAGGGGACAAAGTTGGCAGAACAGGCGAAGCGATCGCTTGAAGATATCATTCAAGTTACCAATCGAATTGACGTGTTGGTGCGATCGATTACTGCTGACACTGTAGAGCAGAACGAAACAGCTCGCTCGGTCGCCTCGGTGATGCAAGCTGTCGAATTAACTGCTCAGGAAACGTCTCAAGAAGCGCAGCGAGTTTCGGGTGCTTTGCAAAATTTGGTAGGTGTTGCTCGCGATCTTTTGACATCAGTAGAAAGGTTCCGAGTAGAAACAGCAGAAAGACAATAATTGATTGTTTAATGCTTTTTTTACTTACTGATTTACAAGCACATTAGTGTGGCAATGATGGAAAACAAAAAGCAACCTCGCAGTCTTGAAACAACTGCGGGGATGCCAATCCAGCACCTAAATAAACTAGGAGTTGTACGGATGAACGATAACATAGTAGAGGTAATTCCTGGCATTTTTGGACAAATTCAGCCGGCGGGCTGTACGATCTCTAATTTCACCAAATCTAGCAGGGGCTATGCCAACAAAAGACTTAAGATTGACGGTGAATGGAAAACGTTTACTGTTCACCCTTTAGTATTAGAAAATAGCTTAGGTCGTCCGATTATACCAGAAGACTTTTGTTGCCCTAGTTGCGATGTTCGTAACTGCATTAATCCTAATCATTTATGGGAAGGTTATCGGCTGGAAAATTCTCAAGATAGGTTTAGAAAAGGACGAATTAAAGATGTAGGAAGCACATCGGCACCTCAACCTCAAAAAGAACTGCGAGGCAGAGAAATAATTCCTGGTATTCGGGCCCAAATACAGCCGAATGGCTGCAGGATTTGTATCTTGGCTAAAAGAAGTGATGGTTACTCCGTTAAAACTATCAGAATTAACGGAAAAAATAAAAGTTCCTATCCCCACAGACTGGTACTGGAACACAAACTGGGACGACCTGTAAAAGTGGGTTATTTTGCTTGTCACAGTTGTGACGATCGCGGTTGTGTCAATCCTGACCATTTGTGGGAAGGAACTCCCGCCGATAACTCCCGCGATTCTCTAGAAAAAAACCGCTTTCCTTTCGTTCCTGGCCAGCGAGGCCCTAACCGCAAACTGAAACCCGAACAGGTACAGGAGATTCGCTATCTTTTAGGTGAGGGGATGTCGAGAGCAGAAATAGCTAGGACATTTGTAATATCTCGCAGTCAGATTATTCTGTTGGCAAGGGGAGAGATTTACAGAGATATTCTCTAAGAATACTAAAATAGACCCAATACAATAACGATTAAAATCAGGAATAAAACTATGCTGCCGGAGCAACAACAGAGGATCATGGGCTACTTTATTGAGGAGGCAAAAGACCACCTCAATACGATCGAACAAGGGTTGCTGAACCTGCAAGCGACGATCGAAGACCCAGAACTGGTCAACGAAGTATTTAGGGCCGCTCACTCTGTCAAAGGAGGAGCCGCAATGCTGGGGCTGACCAGCATTCAGCAAACATCCCACCGACTAGAAGATAGTTTTAAAGTTTTAAAAGAGTGCAGCGTTAAAGTAGACCAACAACTAGAGTCCCTGTTCCTGCGAATTTTTGACACGTTGCAAGGGCTGTTAGAGCAACTGTCGGGGCCTTTTGGACTGACAGAGGAATTGGGAGAACAGATGGTTCGAGAATTAGAACCAGTATTTGAAGAACTCAACGGGCACTTGGGGGGACTCGTCGGACAGCGCGGAAGCGATGCAGACGAGAGCAGCCCGCTGCCAATACCCCAACAAGTTCTGGGCCTGATGGGAGTCGGGGCGTTTAGTTCCGATCGGAGTTTTGCGGACTCGGGTTCAGTTTACGCACAGTTAGATGCCACACCAACAGAAGAAAGCGCGCTGCACCTAGTATTTGACTCGGATGTGCCGGCGAGGATGCGGGAACTGCTGCAAGAGTTCAAACAGCCCGAGGGGCCAGAAAGCAGGCGACAGCTCAAGAGCATTTGTCGGAACTTGAAAATGGCGGGAGAGGAATTTGAACTGCCCGACTGGATAGAATTGATCGAAACTGTAGAAAAGGCGATCGCCAACCCAGAAAATACCTACCGCGCCTTAGCCCCAACGGTCATCAAAGACATCAAACAAGCCCAAGAACAGGTACTTTCGGGTGAATCCGAGTCGATCGCACCCAGCGCAAAACTTCTAGCGCTACTGCCCGCCGTTGTGGCTCCCGAAACCGATTTTGAAGACTTGCTAGCATTCGCTCAACCCGGTAGCTTCGGGAAAAACGTGGTTTCCGTTGAGGATGTCGCCTGGGCTCTGGCGGGGGAAAGCGATTCCCGAGCAGGGGAACAACTGCTGCCCAGTATTTCTTCGCTGAGCATGGAGGAGCTGTTCGACCAACTCGACGGCGGCGAGAGCGACGATTACAGCGGAGGACGCGCGGCGCAGCTATCCCGTAGGGAATCGCCCCAATTCGACGATTCGCCAGGGTTCGGAGACTCGGATCAAGATACAAGTGCTTTTAGAATCTCCACCCGCACCGGCCCAGAAGTCGGCGCAGCAGAACTCAACACCTTAGCAGACTTGTTTGACGGCGAATCCCCAGATCTCGATGGCGCTTGGGAAGAAGAAGAAGACCTCGACTATGCACATTCTTCTAGAATGCCAGCCGGAGGAATGCAGGCCTTAGAAGATGACAATTCCGGCGATTTTACTGACTTGTTGTTTGACGAATACAGTGTAGAAAATTCCGAAACCAACGCAGCGCCCCCGATTGACGACCTCACAAGTTTGTTTGGGGAGGATTTGGTGTGGAGCGAGCCGGACGGTTCGGCCGTAGCCGTCGGTCAGGAAAATGCGGGTTTGAGGCAGCAACCAACTCGCAAACAGCTTGAAACGATTAACAGGGGCGGTTTGGAGCGGGGAGACGGCACAAACGGCCCCAGCCGGAGGCAAGCAGAAGAAGATGCCCTCGCTACGCTTTTGGATGAAGTAGCGGCCCAAACTTCTGCTGTTGGTGCCGAAGATGGTGATTTCGATGACTTGTTCGGTGATTTAGGAGCATCCTCGGCAGCAGGCGTGCCGACACTATCGAACGAGTATTCTCTCAACTCTGACGCTTTCGACGGCGAATTTTCTTTGTCGGCCTCCGGCGGTGGCGGCGATTCAGGGGCAACGGAAATAGAGGATTTCGAGTTGCTCTCGGAGCTTGGGGAGGACTCGGATTTCAGGGAGCTGTTGAGCATTTCTTCTGGTTTCCTTTCTTCTCGACAAGGCGAAGGTGGGTCGAGCGGGCGCGAACGACCCACGAGCAATGCTCGCAGCAAACAAAACGAAGAAATTGACAGCATTTTTAACATGACATCAAATTCTGATTTAGATATCTCTGCCGAGGGAAATTGGCTAGAAGATGCTTTTGGCCAGGAAGACGAGTCTGTCGAACCGGCAAACCTGGAACTGGAGGATACTGACTTAGACGCGCTGTTTGGGGAGATCACCTCGGGCCCGATTTCTGAGGAGGAGGAGACAGTGGGGGATCTGCCGGGAGCGGCTACTTCCCGAGAGGCAGCGGATTTGGCAGAGCTGTTCGGTTCTGTGCCTACGGGTACTGAGTATGAGGAGGAAGCTTCGGGGCAAGTCCGTGCCTCCTTGCTGAATTTAGGTGGGGATTCAGAATGGCCGAGTGCCGGTATGGAATCGGATGAAGGTGACTTGGCGAGTTTGTTCTCGGGCTCGGAGGCGACTGTTTCCGAGGAAGGCTGGGCAGATTTGGCAGCGGTTGAGCTTGCGGACTTGGACGATCGTCCTGATGCGGAAATTTCAAGTTTCGAGTCGGATGGCGGCACTTTCGACTTGTTGGAGGATATGTTTGGCGAAGAGCCTCAACCGCCGATGGATGCCGAAGCTGCCCTGGATTTGCAGGAGTTGTCGGCCCAACTTCCTGATGGAGAGTTCGACTCCGAAGGTGCGGATTTGTTCGATCGACCGAACCCAGAAGCCGCCGTCGAGTCCGAGGACGAGGATGATTTGTTTGAGGCGCTGGAAACGGATTTTTCCCCTGGGGATTTAGAGGCGCTGTCGGTAGAATCTTTCGACGGTATGTTTGAGGGCGATGCTGATTTGCTCGCAGCTCTGGAAACCGGGGCGACTCTCAACAACACCGAAGAGTTGGACGCTTTTGATGATTTGTTGGATTCGAGCGATGCTGGACCTCTGGTGACAACCGGCTTTTGGGACACCGACGAGCGATCGATCCCCGACGAATCCTCGGAGTTAGAAGATGAGTCGCTGGCAGACTTCTTTAGCGACGTTAAATCAGGTGGTGAGGATGCCGAAGGCAATTTTGACGATTTAGAAGCGCTGTTAATTGCAGGGGGTGCTGGGGCGGCCGCTTTAGCCTCTGGGGGGACAAATCAAAATCCGGTAAATACAGAAGTTTTCTCGGATCTCGAAGATCTGCTGAGCGAAAGCGCAACCATGCCGGAAATTCAGGGGCGGACGGCGACAACTGCCCGCAAAGCTCCACCCGCTGCTGCTTCCGAGAGCGAGGACGAATTTGGCGATTTGGAAAAACTGCTGGAAGATCCAAAGGACAGCGGCCGCTCACAGGGGGAAGCCAATATCGGGCAGTCGTCGGTGAACAGACCCAGGCGGAATCCCCGCGCGGGCGGGTTCGGCGACCAAACGATGCGCGTGCCGGTCAAGCAACTGGACAACCTCAGCAACTTGATGGGGGAACTGGTAGTCAACCGCAACAGTTTGGAGCAAGACCAAGAACGGATGCGGCAGTTTTTGGACAATTTGCTGCACCAGGTGACGCTGCTGAGCGATGTCAGCCAACGGACTCAGGATTTCTACGAGCGGAGTCTTTTGGAGATTGCTTTGCTGGCCAACCGCCAGGGACATCGATCGGCCTGGCGCAGTGAGGAGTCATCCCACAGCCGGGAAAGTGCCTGGAGACCGGAGGAAATGGACAGGTTTACTCCTTTCCACAGTTTGGCTCAGGAGATTATCGAGCTGATCGTGCGGGTGCGGGAGTCGGCGGCGGACATTGAGTTTTTGGTGGATGAGGCGGATCAGGTGACTCGCCAACTGCGCCAAGTCACGACTCAACTCCAAGAAGGTTTGACTCGCGCCCGGATGAAGCCGTTTGCGGAGACGACGGACAGGCTGTTCCGGGCGGTGCGGGAAATTGGGATTAAGTGCGGGAAGCAGGCTCAGTTGCAGGTTGAGGGTAAGGATATTTTGATCGACAAGATGATTGTGGATCAGCTTTATGACCCGATGACTCACTTGGTGAACAATGCGATTACTCACGGGATCGAACCGCCGGAGGTGCGTTTGGCGGCCGGGAAACCTGCGATGGGCAGGATTACGATTCGCGCTTTCCACCAAGGGAATCAAACCGTAGTTTCCGTTTCTGACGATGGGGCGGGAATTGACCCGCAAAAGGTGAAGGCGAAGGCGATCAAGCAGAATTTGTTGACGGCGGCTCAGGCTCAGAGGATGTCTCGCTCGGAAGTTTACAATTTGCTGTTTATGGCCGGTTTCAGCACTCAGGAAGAGGCGACGGAGTACGCCGGCCGGGGGGTCGGTATGAACGTAGTAGAGACTTCGTTGCACGAAATTCGAGGGACTGTAAGCATTGATTCGACGCTCGGCAAGGGCACCGTATTTACCATCCGTTTACCTCTGGTGTTGAGTATTTCTAAGGCTCTGACTTGCATTAGCGATCGATCTCGGATTGCTTTCCCGATGGATGGGGTGGAGGACATGATCGATGTGCCTCGCGATCAGGTGACGACGGGGGCGGACGGTTTACCTTGCATTGAGTGGCGGGGTTCGGTTTTGCCGTTCCGGCCGCTGCGCGATTTGCTGCCTTATCACCGCCATTTGGGCCGGGGCGGTGTTTATGGGTTTAATACTGACGATGACATGATTTCGGTGATTGTGCTGCGGTCTGCTGGCAATTTCTTGGCGGTGCAGGTGGATCAGGTTTCGACGGAACAGGAAATCGTGATTAAGCAGTTAGAAGGGCCTGTGCCGAAGCCGATCGGGATTGCGGGTGCTACGGTGCTCGGGGATGGCCGGATTGTGGCGATTGCGGACGTTCTAGAATTGATCGATTTGGCTACTGGTAGGCTGCGCACGGAAGCTGGCGGTACGCTTTGGGATGAGAGCGATCGGGCTGCTGCTGAGGCGGAAGTTGAGAAGACTGAGCCTACTGTATTGATTGTGGATGATTCGATTACGGTGCGATCGCTCTTGTCGATTACTTTTGAGAAAGCTGGCTACCGAGTTGAGGAAGCTCGCGATGGTAAGGAAGCTTGGGAAAAGATGAAGTCTGGCCTGCCTTGCGATATCGTGTTCTGCGATATTGAGATGCCGAGAATGGATGGTTTGGAGCTGCTTTCTCGGATGCAGAAGGATACGGTTTTGTGTGAATTGCCGATCGCGATGCTAACTTCTCGGGGTGCTGACAGACACCGCCAAATGGCTTATGGTTTGGGCGCGAAGGGCTATTTTACTAAGCCTTATTTGGAGGAGCAGTTGCTTGATGCTGCTGGTCGGATGTTGAAGGGTGAGGTTGTTGGTGCTCCGGCTGTTGTGTAGCTTGGGTGATGTTTGAAGGGGTGTGGGTTCTGTGGGGGCTAAAGTCCTCGCAGGACTTGTATCATATGGCGATCGCGCTCATTGAGTCAAAATGCGGCGGGGTTATTGGAGTCGGTAAATTTACTAACGTCGATGCAGGGGGTTGGAGCGTTTGGCGGAGGTTGGTTTCGATGATTTGAGTTTGCAGGAGTTCGGTGAGGTTGATGGGTTTGGGTGTTGGGATGTTGCCATGTTATAATTAGTTACGGAAAAATGCTGACATATCATACAATACGCGAGGGATTACCAATGAGTGGCTTTTTAACTCAAGAAGACTTTGAAACAATTTTTACATCGCACTTGAAGATCGAAACTTATTCAAAATCAATAGATTCACTTTTTAGTTTACGCAGTTTAAATAAAATTAATTACAAGCCGTATTACCAGAGAAATTATGTATGGGACGATCATAAAGCGACTTACTTTATTGAAAGTATATTGTTGGGTACTGAGATTCCTCCTCTTATATTTTTTAACAACGGCTCCGGTATCGAAGTAATTGATGGAAGGCAAAGATTTGAGACTATAAAACGGTTTAAGGAAAATGAGTTTTCCTTGACAAGAAATGGGCTAGCTGCCCTAAAGCAGATTGCTAAAGCAACTTATGACATTCTACAAGCTAGTTCTGAGACAAAAAGTATAATTGATTTATTTCTTGACGCGAAAATCCGAATTATTGAATTTGAAATAGTTAACGAACCTAAACTCAATTCAAATCTTGAGGATAAAGTAAAAAAAGAGATATTTGGTAGATATAATTCTGGCATAACCCCTTTAAAGAAACCAGAAATAGATAATGCTCTCTATGATGAAGATTCAGTCTTTCAACATTTTAAGCAGCTCGTAAAACAAGATATTGAATTCTGCAACATGATTACTGACCTTTTCTTGCCGAGCGAGAGTGAAAAAGGTTCTGATAGCGGAAGAATCCTACAGTTTATCCGTAGGTATTTAGTTCTCTACAAGTTTCCTATTAGGTATTACTCATGGGGAAACAACAGAACTGAAACCTTAGATAAATTGTATGAACACATGGCTAATGAAGTAGAAGATGTAGATAATTTATGTAATAAATTTGTAGAAAAAGTTCGTTTAGTTCATCGAATGAAGCTGGTATTTACAGAAAAAAATCTAATTTTGAAACGACCAGCTTTTGAATGTCTTTTATGGGGGCTTCAGGTATTAGATGCTGAAGAAATCGATATATCTAAAGTGGATAAACCGGATTTGATTGAACGTTTAGGTAATGCGATTTCTGATAACAATGATAAGTTCATTGATTCTCATTACTATAGTTTGGTTAAAGAACGTTTCTCGTTTACGGCTAAGTTATTTGAGCAGGAATTTGGTGTAAATCTTCATGCTTATGTAGAGGGTGACAAGAAGACAAGGGTTAAATTAAATCTTATCAGGAAGAGTGAAAATGATGATACTATTACAAAACTCGGTGCATTAGCATCTCTAAGAGTAACGAAGCCGGAACCATCCCGAAATTCAATAGATGATATCGCGAGAGTAATGGATCGCAATATGTTTCTTGTTCGTCCGTCTTACCAAAGAACGGAAGTAATTAACATATCTAAAGCATCTTCAATTATTGAAAGTATTCTTTTAGATATCAGCCTTCCTCCAATCTTTATTTATAAGCGTGAAGATGGTGTTTCAGAGGTGATAGACGGACAACAACGTCTATTAACGATTTTAGGTTTTATAGGTAAAAAGTATATGGATGAAAACGGTCATCAATGTACAAGTAAAAACTCTGGTTTTTCTTTAAAAGGATTAAAGATTCTGAAGGATTTAAACAACAAAACATACAACGATCTTAAAGAGTTTGATGCTTCTTTACAAGATAAAATTTTAGACTTTGAACTCTTTGTCGTTGAAATCCAAGAAAGTCTAAATCCAGATTTCAACCCAGTCGATCTTTTTGTTAGGCTGAATAACAAGCCATATCCGATTAGAGAGAATTCTTTTGAGATGTGGAACTCTTGGGTGGATAGAGATATTATTGAAACTATCAGAAAAAATCTTGATAAGCATAGAGAGTGGTTTTATATCAAACTTGTCAAAAGCCGTAATGATAGAGATAGGATGGAAAATGAAGAGCTTTATACATCATTAGTATACCTTGAATATCAGCGTCTGAAGAAAAAAGCTGATAAGGATTTGTCTATTTATAATAAAAATGATGGAATCAACTTAAGAGTTTCGTCGCACGAGATTACTAGGCTACTTCAAAGTGCTTTTCAAGATGAAGAGGTAAAGACTAACTTTTTCCAAGGTATCAAGAACTTGGAAAGCTTTGTAAGAAAAGTGAAGCTTATTTTGCTGGATAGAGATGTTCAAGGAGGTAAAGAAAAATTAGATATTTTTTTTGGCGAGGAATTGAATTTGCTATTCAAAGCGCAAAGACAAGTTCGTTCATTTAGGCGTACAAAACAAGACTTTTACATTCTTTGGTATCTTCTCAATCCACTTAATCTTGAAATGGTTAAATTTCACAGGTTAAGCATCAAAAAAAACTTGCAAAACATCTTTTCTAATTCGAGGGATACTTCAAAGACTTTTACAAAAATAAGATTTTTGTCTACTGTTCAAGATTTTCATAAAAAGTATGCAATTAACCCAAGGCAAACTCAACTTTCGGAAACCGAAAAGCTTGAAAAACTTAGAGGACAAGATAATCGCTGTGCTATCTCAGGAGCACCTCTATTTATAGGAGATGATATTGAGGTAGATCATAATACACCACTAAGCATTGGGGGAGTAGATTCCATAGAGAACCTTCAAATTACTCACAGTGACAGTAACAGGAAGAAAGGCTCTAAACCTCCATCTCAATAGATAACTCATCTGTGGAATACTTTTGTGACATAGAAATTACTCACACCCGAATCAGGGCAAACGCATCTTGTCAATAAACAGGGCTTTTGAACCAATAACTCAGCTTTATTGTTCATTATTGACAATAAATTTCCACATATAGCGTTTTAGCTTCAGTTGTAACACTACATATAGAAAATCAAAAATTAGATGCGTTTGCCCTGACACCCGAATGCCAGCTTGAAAATGAGCTAACCAGAAAGCTGTTTTCATGGAAACCAGATCGCCCTTCACCTCCCAACTTTCCGAAAAAGCCTGTGTACCGCAGCTATGCCCTAGGAAATCACCCCTGCAACATGAAGTATTCAAACTAACTCCGACACTCTCAGCCGCCCTTCCACTGGTTCATACTCATCCTCTAAAAGCCAATACTGTGCCTCATCATAACTCTTACTAGAAAACACAATTTTATAAGCCTCAGCCGGATCGTATATCCGACAATTCCCCTCAGCATCACTTAGTAACAAAAGCAGATAAGGAGGTGAAAGATTTGGATCGATCCATACCTCTGTAAATTCCCAGTTATTCTTCACTGGGTCTGGTGCGAGGGGTAACATGGTATCTGTTTTCTGCATCAATTTTTATCTCTCCGTAATAAAGTAAAAGACGGCTACCATCCGGGTCAACTCTATAACCAATTGATTCAACAAAAAACATACCATAACGATCGTAGCCCCGAATCGTACCTGTAAATTGTCCATCTTCTATTATGGCTTGAGCTACCTGATTCATAGTAGCCTCATTGTTGAAAACATGAGCAGCACGTCCTTTATTCAGCAGTCTTCTCATTTGTGGGGTGTCTGGCAAGTGTTTAGCAATGTGCCTGCTGTCTGGGGTGATTTGGCGATTAATTCCACTCATCAATAAATTGAATCGCATACAAATATCATTAAATCACGCGATCGCCCTTTACTTCCAAACTTTCCAAAAACGCCCGTGAAGCCCAGCTATCTCGTAGGGAATCGCCCATCTTCCTCGTATACTTGTAAAAACTATTCATCTAAGCAGTTATTTTTACATCTGTTTGCGAGGCAAACCCAATAAAATAATTGGCACTATCTGGATCGCTCAGTGTTGTTGAATAGACCTTCAATTAGTTTATAGATTTCCCGTCATTACCATAGGCCCAGCAGGATTTTTTAGTAAGGGCGATGCTTCTACCGTAACTACTAATGCTGTTACTTCCGCATTAGCAGGCAGAGAAAGTTTCACAAAAACTGTTCCTCTTTCATTAGTATTAAACTGCTCCCAAGCGATTTTTTCATTATTAGTAACCGACCATAATTGATAAAACTGACCCTGCGGTAAAACTGGAAGGTTCCTTAAAATTAAAACAGCTTTGGGTTCGCCCGGTGTAATTACAATACTGCCAGAGGCAGCAGATGCGTCAGCCATGCCTTTGAGGGAAACTAGACGAGTATTTGGCTGTTGCAGCATGGCAATCACATCTTTTTGTCGCACTACCTGAGCCTCAAGCGTGGTTATTTGTTGCCTGAGTCGGTAGTTATCCAAACCAACGGCTAACGCCAATAGTGCTGCTATGCTACCAATAACGCGACTCCATTGTAGAGGTGGGTGCTTCCGTTTTTCCTGGGGGAATGAGTTAGTAACTCCCGAAACATCAGGATTTGGTTCTGCAACGCTAGCCGCCGAGGCAGCTTCCAAAATGGCAGAATAGAGGTGTGGTGGCGGTTCGATATCAGGTAGGGCGTAGGGCATAACTTCTAGGACTTCTTGCAGGCTAGCAACCTCTGTAGCTAGTTCGGGATTTTCTTTCAGCAATTGCCTTAATTCCTCAGCTTCTTCAGAGCTGAGGTTGCCAAGTACATAACCTGCCATCAATTCTTCTGAGTGTTCAGGAAATAAAGGCTCTGTCATAGGTGCAACTAGCCAATTAAATTTTGTAAGTTTTTTCTTAAGTTTAATAAACCTTGCCGAGACCAAGTTTTAATTGTTCCCAGCGGTATACTAAGTTTAGCGGCGATTTCTGATTGACTGAGACCGTCGTAGTAAGCCATCTCTAACACCTGTCGCTGTTTTTCTGGAAGTTGAGTTAAGGCCTCGCGAACACAGTGCGATCGATCGCCTAAAGAAGCTGACTCAAAAGGCGTGAGAGGGGGAATTTCTGTAGCCATCATTTGACTCCATCGCTGGAGAAATTTTAAGTTAGTGCTGCGGGAACGAAGTTTATCAATGGCGCGCGATCGAGTCATGGTTGTCAAAAAGCTGCTCATGGAGCCGCGATTCGGATTGTATGCGCCACTCTTCCAGAGATTGAGAAAAATCTCTTGGGTTAAGTCTTCTGCCTCTTGAGGATTGGTGAGAATTCTCAGGGCCAATCTGTAGACTAAGCTGCCATAGCGGTTATAGAGAATCCCCAAGGCAGAGGGTTGACCAACACTCATCAACCGAAATAACTCAGCGTCAGTCTGTTTGTCAGGGTTGTCCGCGCTTGTTTCGGCAGAGTTCAAATCCATAGGTGTTTCGTATGAACAGACCTAAACCCATAATTTTAAGTTGATTCTGGTTATTGCAGCAAGCACGTCTCCAAAAATAATCGAGCCCCATTTTCTTAAATACGAGCTACAGAGCTGATTGGATGTATGCAAGCTGGGTATTTTAACCTCGATCGCCACAAATTTACGATATTCACAATCCAATCAAACCAGTAATGCGTATTATAAGAGGAACCACGGCTAGCTATTAGCTGCTGACTGCTTAAATCAAGATTCCTCAAATTTGGAAGAAAAATATGAACCGGAAAGTGCTTTATTTGATTGTTGGTCTGACTCTAACGGCTAGTCTGTATGCCTGCTCTGAGACTCCTAGTAGCACAAATCAGGCTGCTCCTAACGCTTCCCCCGATGCGATGAAGAGTCCCGATGCGATGAAGAGTCCCGGTGCGATGAAGAGTCCTGATGCGATGAAGAGTCCTGATGCGATGAAGAGTCCTGATGCGATGAAGAGTCCTGATGCGATGAAGAGTCCTGGTGCTATGAAGAGTCCTGATGCGATGAAGAGTCCTGGTGCTATGAAGAGTCCTGATGCTATGAAGAGTCCTGATGCTATGAAAAAATAGCCTCCACTAAAGACATCACCGAATTTAAATTGCTTATTTGGGGTGAGGCTCAAAGCCCACCCCACAATAATTTGATTGTGTCTTTATATACAATTTAAATGTTGAGAGAGCTTAGTTTATGCCGATCGCGCTTCACACTACCCTTCATAATCGCATTCACAGCGGTAGAGTTGGAAAAAACGGAGCTAACCAAAGCTGTATCTTAACATCCCAACCCAAAATAATCGCGATCGCACTTCCGACAACAATTAGACCGCCGATTCTTTGTAAGGCTTCACTGTGGGGGCGCAAACGTAATAAGTGCTGGCTGAAATAACGTCCCCCATAGGCGATCGCCAGTAGCGGCAACCCAGCGCCCAAACCGTACAAAATCAATAAAACAAACGCAGTTACAGGCTGAGGATTGACAACAGCTAAAACCAGAATACTCGCCAGAACAGACCCCCCACAAGGTGTCCAAAGCAAGCCGAGTTGGGTTCCCAGCCAAAATTCGCCAACCAACCCTACTCGTGCGGGTGCTTTCAGCCAATTTTCAAAATGTAAGTATTTAAACAATAGTTGGTAACTCTGCGGAAAAATGGCACTGAACCCAGCAATCAGAAGAAAGGCAAGTGCTCCTGTTCGGAGGATGCTAGCAAAGCTGACAAACCAGCCTGATGTCACTCCCAACAAGCTCCCAATTGCCGCAAAACCCGCGATTAATCCTGATACCAAAGCAAAGGGGCCGTAGCGATGAGATTGCAGGCTGCGTCCTAATAATATGGGTAGGATTGGTAAGACGCAGGGCGAAAGAATTGTCAAAAATCCTGCTAGTAGGGCGACACCACCCGAAGTTAGTGAAATTGCCATCTAATTACCCTAATAACTTGACAATTGTCTGTTCAGTTTCCTCATAACCTCCTTCTCCAATATGGTCATAGCGCTGAATGCCTTGGCGATCGGCTAAAAATAAATGGGGCCAGTATTCATTCTGGTAAGCTGCCCAAGTTTTAAAGTCGTTATCCATAGGCACTGGATAGGTAATTTGGTGTTGCTGTAAAGCTTTTTTGACGTTGTTGGCATCCCGCTCAAAGGGAAATTCTGGGGTGTGTATGCCTACAATCTTCAATCCGCGATCGGCATATTGCTGGTGCCAGCGGACGATGTAGGGCAGAGTGCGCTGACAGTTAATGCAGCCAAATGTCCAAAATTGCACCAACACCACTTTGCCTTTAAGATCGGCTATTTTCAGCGGCGCAGAATTGAGCCACTGGCTGATGCCTTGAAACTCTGGTAAAGACTTTCCTGTTGGTGAGGCAGCAACGTTCTCGACTGTCGGTAAATTAGGACTTGTAGCAGGAGCGGGTATGGGGATATTGTCTGAGTTAGAAGTTGGGATAGTATCTTTCTTAACGCCACAACTGAGAGCAGTTCCACTAACTCCCAGCCCTAAATACCAAAGTAATTTGCGTCGCTTCAGTCTGCGATCGTTCATAAACTAATGTCCTTGCTTATTTAGTTTATATACGGAGATGGCCGGAAATTGGATGTTTTAGGCAAAGAGGAAAAATTTTAAATCCAAAATAGAGTCAGCTTCGTATTAAGTTAGAGACTGCTAAAAACCCAGTCTATTCTAAACTTACGCAAAAAGTGGTTTCTACTCGTTACCAGGCTCCAGCCTGGTAACGCATATCTGGAGGCTCTGCCTCCATTTTCCCAAGCGAGGCAGAGCCTCTGGATCTCGGTTCCCGGGCTGGAGCCTGGGAACCAGTTAAACTTAGGCAAAGAGTGGTTTTACTTGCTACTTATAGCGATAAGGTGTGCAGTGCACACCCTAGATATAGAGGTTTTGCATAAGTCCTGTTGTTGTCACCCTTACACATTATGGATTCATCTGCTCCTGCTAAAAAAACTCGGTCTAAACCTTTACCGAGTCAGGCTAATTTGGCGAAGTTATTTCACTGGTTGAATATCATTAGTCTAGTTCTGATGATTGGCAGTGGATTGCAAATTTACAACTCAAATCCGGTTTTTGGTGGGCGGGGAGGATGGCAGTTCCCACCCATATTTTTGCTAGGCGGTTGGCTGGCTGGCGGCAGGCATTGGCATTTCGCCGCCATGTGGTTGTTTGCACTCAATCTATTTTGGTACGGTCTCTATATTTTCATCACCCGCCGCTGGCAGCATCGTTTTCTCGGCTATAATGACCTGAAAGCTTTGCAGAATTCCCAGAACCAGAAGCGCAAAAATTATTCATGGCACCGCCTAGCTTACACAGCAATTATTCCGGTTTTGCTGCTAGCTTTATTTAGCGGAATTGGAATGTATAAACCTGCTCAATTCCACTGGATTGTTGATTTGTTCGGTAGTTGGCAGGCGCTGAGAGTCGTTCACTTTATATCGGTTCCTACCGTCATCATCTTTGCAATAATTCACTCTTTGCTCGGCCTCAAGGTAGGGGGTTCGCGCCTAATTAAGTCAATTTTTTGGTAGAGGTTTTCTCATGTTTCCAGACTCTCCTCGTTTGTGGCAGCGCCGCCAATTTCTCCAATTATCTGGACTTTCTAGCATCGGTTTGGTTTTAGGCGGTTGTGGGTTAGTTCGATCTGATAATATAATCGGGAAAACTTTTGAACCTCTCAACCAAAGTGTTGAAGCTTTGTTGTTGAATCCTCAAAAACCTGTGCCGGAATTTCCTGTAAGTGCGATCGAGCCGAATGCTTTAATTATCAATACCTTTGATTCTACTCCAAACATCGATCCAAAAGCTTTCCGTCTGATAATTGATGGTGAGGTAAATCGTCCCCTCAACCTCAGCCTGGAACAACTTCATGTTATGCCTTTGAGTGTGATGACAATTCGCCATGTTTGTGTTGAGGGTTGGGCTGCTATTGTGCAGTGGGGTGGGGTGCGGCTGCGGGATTTGGTAGCCCTTGCTCAACCCAAGGCAAATGCTCGCTACATTTATTTTAAGTCTGCTGATGGCTATTACGAAAGTTGGGATATGCCTTCGGCTTTGCACCCGCAGACTTTGATGGTTTATCAGAAGAATGGTAATCCTCTGAGTGTTGAGAATGGTGCGCCTTTACGTCTCGCATCTCCAATTAAGCTGGGTTACAAACAAAGTAAGTGGGTGACTCGAATTACTTTGGTTGGTGAATTGCTGCCTAAAAAGGGTTACTGGGAGGATCAAGGTTATGAGTGGTTTGGAGGACTGTAATACGATTTTAGATTTCGGATTTTAGATTTTCGATTGGGGATGATTTTTAGTTACAGGATTTACGCACCCAGACCAAAGAAACCGAGTTTTTACCTGATCTGCGGACTACGGCGAAAGATTTTCGTAAAAAACCCGGTTTCTAGCTACCCGTGGGTAAGTCCTAAGTTAGTTAATTAGCAAGTGGATGATGAATAATGAATAAACGATTCTTTTTACAAGCTGGTGCAGCAACAGTAGGCATCGTATGGTTGTCGCGCTATTTACCTGGGAAGTCAAATGTTATGGCTGCTTCTAAGGGTGTTTTTGAAGTTACTAAAACTGAGGAAGAGTGGCGCAAAATCTTGACACCGGCACAGTTTGATGTGTTGCGAAAACACGGCACTGAACGCTCTCACACTAGCATTCTCGACAAGCAATACGGGAAGGGGATTTATGCGTGTGCTGGGTGCAAGTTGCCACTTTTTTCATCGCAAACTAAATTTAATAGCGGTACTGGTTGGCCAAGTTTTTACGATCCGATAAAAGGGGCGATCGCCACATCGATCGATAATTCGCTGTTTGGAACTAGAATTGAAGTCCATTGTCGTCGCTGCGGCGGGCATTTGGGCCACGTATTTGATGATGGCCCTGCACCTACTGGCAAACGTTACTGCATGAATGGTGTTGCGATGAAGTTTATTGCTGGCTGAGGTTCTTTCACTGCGATCCGAGAAACCGGGTTTCTGCGTAAATCTCGGTGAGGATGCTTAAATTATCGTAGAAACCCGGTTTCTTGCACGTGGGGTGTCGAATCCCATAATTATCGACGCGCCAGACGGCAGGTGCAGGCGGATTCGCGCGGATGGTATAGTGATTTTTGGGACGAAAGGGCGATCGAGGTTATGAATGACGGCTGAAGAACTTTTAGAAAGATACGCCAAAGGCGAACGAAAATTTCGGAGTGTACAGCTAAGTGGTGTAGACCTTCAAGGTGCAGACTTAAGCGGGATAGATTTAGAGGGTGCCAATTTGTCTAGGGCAGAATTGAGTGAAGCAATCCTGATTAAGGCTAACCTTCATGGGACAAACCTTAGCAGGGCATCATTAAAAAGTGCGAATTTGAGCAAGGCCACATCTAGTTCACAAAATCTATCTTGGGCAGACCTCAGCGGTGCTGACTTAAGTGGAATCTACTTGATTAACGCTAATTTGACTCATGCCAATCTAAATAAAGCAAACTTGAGGGGAGCAAATCTAGCCTCTGCTAATTTAACTTTAGCTTCTTTGATTGAGACTAACCTGACCCTCGCCAATCTGACTGATGCAAATTTGACAGGGGCAAATTTTACTAAGGCAGACTTAAGTCGTGCGGAGTTAGGTGGCGCAGAAATTCTACAAACTAATTTTCAAGGAGCTAATTTACAAGAAGTAAATATGCCTAAATTTGGTTGTTCTAATGAGAATTTAGCAGAGGCTAATTTGAGTCGGTGCGACTTGGAAAAAGCCTATCTTAACAAAGCTAATCTACAAAGAGCTAACCTAGAGCAAGCCAATTTGCAAGGGGCGCAATTGTCCGATGCAAATCTGGAGGGAGCCGATTTGAATCGCTGCGACTTGGCAAAGGCATATCTCGGCAAAGCTAATCTGCAAGGGGCAAACCTAGAGGAAGCCAATCTGCACGAGACAAATTTGAGCAATGCAAATTTGAAAGGAGCCAATTTGAAAAGGGCTAACTTGATGAATGCAAACAGCTATGGTTGGAATATTGAAAATGCAGATTTCACTGGTGCTATAATGCCCGATGGAGAAATCTACCAGCCAGAAACCTCTGACGCAGAACTCTACGAACCCGAATCCTCGGAAAAATTATCCCAAAAAGTGACTTCTATGACGCGCAAAATTATTCGTACTGACAAAGCACCTGCACCCGTGGGCCCTTACAATCAAGCGATCGCCGCAACGGGCACTATGCTGTTTGTAGCCGGTCAAATTGCGATCGACACTAGACTAAACGATATCGTCTACACCGACGACGTGGGCAAGCAAACCGAACAAGTGATGGCAAATCTGGAAGCGATTCTCACAGAAGCCGGCGCTACTTGGTTGGATGTGGTAAAAACTACGGTGTTTCTCAAGGATCTGAATGATTTTGCCGCCGTGAATGCGGTTTATGGGAAATATTTTGATTCTGCAACTGCGCCGGCGCGCGCTTGTGTGGAAGTTGCTCGTTTACCGAAGGATGTTTTGGTAGAGATTGATTGTATTGCTGTTATTTAAACTCGGCAGCCTGAACCTTCGGCAGACTCGGCGGTTGAAACCGCGTCTATACAAGCGATGTCCGATCTCAGAGGGACTAAGAGAGTAAAATCGATCGCCCGACAAGCATATTTTATGCCAACGGGCGCATCAATGCTCCTGTAGTTCGGGAACCTGAATCTTCGGTAATTCCTTCCACTCAGGCTCAATGGGTGAGTAACGACAATAGCATACCGCTAAACAGTCATACTCAGCATTCGGAATCTTGGGAGTGTACTCCTCTACGTGCGACACTTCCCAGTCTCCCCAGCGAACATGAGTGCTGACAGCAGGGGATTTAGGCTCTTTACTTTCCGTAAATTGGGCAAAGTGCCGCAGGCGATCGCCCGTTTGAGGCAGGGGTTTGCTTGAGTAATCATAATGTTCTGCCAGGATACTCGTTAGAGCACCTGTATGCGAAAGCGATCGATCCTCCCATCCTGGGGAAGATAGCGATTCAGTCTTGAATACGATCAACCGTTTCGGCATTGTCATTAATCAATATCTGTCAAAATCTTAGCACGGAGATTCCAGAAATCGAAGGGTAAAGTGCGCGACTGTCTTTACTCCCACAGCCGATCGCACAAAGTCGATCTGTCGCTGTCGCGCACTCTACACCCAAATCAATCTGAAACAATCAGATTTAATCTCAATTAGCAATTAGGAATTACTAATTAGTAATTACCAGTTACCAATCAGCAATTAGCAATTACTCCAAAAGCAATTACCAATTACCAACTGTCAACTACTTATTCAGCGCTTCGCGGGCGGCTACCGCTTCGTCGGGATGAATGTTCAAACGGGTCAAATTAATTCGACCTTTATTGTCAATTTCTCGCACTTTGACAATCACTTCATCATTCACTGCTAACTCGTCTTCCACTTTCCCAACGCGGTAGTCCGCTAACTGGGAAATGTGAATCATTCCTTCTTTTCCTGGCAGAATTTCCACAAAAGCGCCGATCGGAATAATTCGAGTTACGCGGCCGACATACACGTCTCCAGCATTCAACTTGCGCGTCATGCCTTGGACAATATTGTAAGCCCGCTGAGCTTTTTCGCTGTCGTTACCAGCAATTGTCACGGTTCCGTCATCTTCGATGTCAATTTTGACACCAGTTTCTTCGGTGATGGCTTTGATGGTTTTGCCACCAGGCCCAATTACCAAACCGATGAATTCGGGATCGATTTTCAGCGTTAGCAAACGCGGTGCAAACGGCGACATTTCCTTGCGGGGAGTGTCGATGGTTGCTAGCATTCTTTCTAAGATGTGCAGTCTCGCGGGTTTGGCTTGGCGGATGGCAGTGGCAATTACATCTAAGGGCAAACCTTTGATTTTCATGTCCATCTGCAAAGCAGTAATTCCGGTGTCGGTACCGGCTACTTTGAAGTCCATGTCGCCTAAGAAGTCTTCAATTGCCTGAATGTCAGTCAAAATTCGGACTTCATCGCCTTCTTTGATTAATCCCATTGCCGCGCCGCTGACGGGTTGGGAAAGGGGCACGCCTGCATCCATTAACGCTAGGGTTGAGGCGCAAACTGAACCCATTGAGGTTGAACCGTCGGAAGAGAGGATTTCGGAAACTACGCGAATGACGTAGGGGAAATCTTCTTTGGATGGCAAAACTGGCAGCAAAGCGCGTTCTGCGAGGGCTCCGTGACCGATTTCTCGGCGTCCTGGCGATCGCATCGGCTTGGTTTCTCCCACGGAATATGGTGGGAAATTGTAGTGATGCAGGTAGCGTTTGTCTTGCTGCGGGTGCAAGTCGTCTCCTAAATCTTGGGCATCTCCTGGAGTTCCCAGGGTAGCTGCGGATAAGACTTGGGTTAAGCCGCGATTGAACAACGCACAGCCGTGTACTCTTGAAGGCAAGACGCCTACGCGACAAGAAACGGGTCGCACCTCGTCTAGCTTGCGGCCGTCTACACGGACGCCATCTTCGATGATTTGCTTCCGCATCATTTTCTTGGTAACGTCTTTGAAAACGTTGCCGATCGCCTTGCTGTTGGCGGTAGCCGCTACTTTGATCGGATCGTCTTCGGCAAGTTCGGCGATCGCAGATTCGACTGCATTTGCCTTCACTTCGTCCAAAGCTGCATTCCGTATTGTTTTGTCTTTTTCAAATCTTGACAAAATGATGCGGATGGGTTCTTGAGCGCGATCGCGAATAAAGTTTTCCAGGGCCATATCTGGCGATGGCCGTTCCTCTACCACCAAATCGATGCCCAATTCTGCCATGATTTCGCGCTGGGCTTGAATCAAGTCACAGGTTGCTTCGTAGCCGAAGTCGATCGCCTCGATGATATCCTGTTCGGGTAATTGGTTCGCGCTGGCTTCCACCATGATTACTCCGTCTGGAGAACCTGCTACCACTAGATCCAATTCACCTTCTTTGATTTCGCTGTAGGTGGGGTTGATGATGAAATCGTCCCCTACCAAACCGACTCGCACGGCAGCCATTGGCCCGTAAAACGGCATTTTCGCCAGCAGAATCGCGACGGAAGCTCCTGTTACCGCCAAAACGTCTGGCGGCACTTGTTCGTCCATCGACAGCGTGGTTGCTACAACTTGGATGTCGTCTCGCAGCCAGCTAGGGAATAGCGGACGCAACGGGCGATCGATCAAACGCCCAGTCAAAGTCACTTTTTCTGGGGGACGCCCTTCCCGGCGCAAAAATCCACCGGGAATTTTACCGCCAGCGTAGAGTCTCTCTTCGTAATCCACCAACAGGGGCAGGAAATCAATTCCCTCTCTCCCCTGCGATCGAGTCGCCGTCACTAAAACCGCCGTGTCACCCGACTGAATCAAAACTGCACCGCCTGCTTGAGGCGCCAGTAAACCAATCTTCAGTCTAATATCCCGTCCATCAAAGGATATTGACTTGTCTATCTCTACCATGTAGCACTGCTTCCTTATCTACCACATTCTTTCTCTGTCGGGATCGTAACATTACCACAGGAGGTTTGAGAGTCGAATGCCAAAAGACAGAGATTATCAGCGGGCGATCGACTGTCGGGGCCTCGATTGTAAGCATTTATACTTTTTGATGTTTTTTCGGATTCACAAGGTCGATGCACAGGAGCGATCGCCCGCCAAACACCTGCCATAGATGGTACGATGAATTTTCGATTTGGGAATTGGGAATTGGGAATTGGGAATTGGGAATTGGGAATTGGGAATTGTTTCTAATGACTGATGACTGAGGACTGATGACTCGCTTTTAGGCGGTTGGTTAAAAAAATATCATTCATAAATCAAATAGGACTGTTCTAAGAAGTCTCGCAATTAAATAAAATTATCAGGATTGAAAAAATGGGTATTTTACACGGCAGTTGGTTATTAGAGCGCCAAAAAACTGGCTTATTTATTTGGGGAGAAACTTGGCGTAAAATTGGGGCGATAGATACCGTTGAATCGGGGATGAGCCTACAGCATCCCTTAGGAATGACCGAAGCTGAACTGAAGACTTTTCTAACTTCCTTGCAGCAGTCGGGCAAACTCAACTGGCAATTACCCGAAACCGCAGATATTCAGGATAAAAGTAAGAAGACTAGACGATCGCCCAAAACGACCACCGCAGCCATTCCTGCGGAAAATTTATCGATTCAGAGGCAAGTTAGGGCGATCGCACTTCCCACCCAAATTTCGGCAGACAACGCTACACTAATCCCGCAGCACTCAGCAGCGACAGCACTGGATGAACCAGCCAAAACTGAGGAAATTTATCTTTATCCTTGGCAAGTCGAAGGTTATTTACTCAACCCTCAAGCAGCTTTTGTGTTCTTGCAATCATTGCCGCTCAATAGCACAGAACCAGACTCTTTTGTCGGATCGGATTTGCGTTTTTGGTCTCATATTGCTAGGTGGAGTTTGGATTTGTTGGCGAGATGCAAATTTTTGCCAGCATTAGAACCACAACCTGACGGTTCTGCTATTGCTAAATGGCAACCTTTGTTAGATAGTTCTACTGATATTCTCCGTTTCGCTACTTTTTCTAGGCAAATGCCGGCGGCTTGTCGAATATATCAGAAGAAGGAAGAAGGTTCGGCAGCGGATTTTGTAGCGGATGTAACGGATGTAATAAAAGAAGGTTCGCCAGAAAGTAAGGTACGGGATATTGCGGTGGATTTGCCGGTGGGGGCCCAGGATTTGGTGTTGGGGTTTTTGAGTAGTGTGGTAGATTGTGAAGTGCGATCCTCTTCGAGGGCTGCGCTAACGGCTGCTGGCTCAACTTTAGATATCAAAGCAGTTTCCCCAACCCGCGAATGGTTGCAAGCTTTGCAGCAGGAATCTGGGATTGTGCGCGCCGAATCAGCAGCTTTAGAAAAATTGGCAACCAAGCTGACTGCTTGGGCTGCACCGCTGCAAAATCAACTATCTCAACAAAATCAATTTCACACTTGTTTTCAACTAATACCGCCGTCGCCCGGTAAAGTTAACTGGAGTTTAAATTATTATTTGCAAGCAGTAGATGAAACCGATTTTTTGGTAGATGCGATAACTGTTTGGAACAACTCAGTCGAGCGTTTGAATTATGCAGGGCGGACAATTGAATTGCCTCAAGAAACTTTACTCAGCGGATTGGGTTTAGCCTCGAAACTTTATCCGTTAATTGAGCCTAGTTTGCAAGCACAACGACCGCAATCTTGTCAACTAAATCCACTGCAAGCTTACGAGTTTATTAAGTCTGTGGCTTGGCGGTTTGCTGATAGCGGGTTGGGCGTGGTTTTGCCGCCGAGTTTGACTCATACTGATGGTTGGGCGAGTCGTTTGGGTTTGAGCATTCAAGCGGAAACAACCCCCCCCAACCCCCCCTTGCTAAGGGGGGGAGCAGGAGAAAGCGGCAAGGGGGGATTAGGCTTGCAAAGTCTGTTAAGTTTTAAGTGGGAATTGACGATCGGCGGACAGCGCATTTCTAAGGCGGAGTTTGACAGATTGATCGCGTTGAATTCGCCTTTGGTGGAAATTAACGGCGAGTGGGTGGAGTTGCGCGCAACCGATGTCAGGGCGGCTCAAACTTTCTTTGCTAGTCGCAAAGAGCAAATGACTCTTTCTTTGGAAGATGCTTTGCGGTTGGCTTCGGGCGATTCTCAGATGATTGAAAAGTTGCCGGTGGTGAATTTTGAAGCAACTGGTCAACTTCAGGAATTGTTGAATACTTTAAGCGACAATCAGGCCGTAAGTGCGATCGCAACTCCAGCCACTTTCCGAGGACAGTTGCGGCATTATCAAGCGCTAGGGGCTGGTTGGTTAGCCTTCTTAGAACGCTGGGGTTTAGGTGCTTGTCTCGCGGACGATATGGGTTTGGGAAAGTCGATAGAGTTAATTACTTTCCTCTTGCACTTACAAGAAAAAGATGCTTTGGAAGCTCCAACATTACTGGTTTGTCCAACATCATTATTAGGCAATTGGCAGCGCGAAGTCAAGAAGTTTGGCCCGACACTGAAAGTGTTACTTCATCACGGAGACAAACGCGCTAAAGGTAAAGCATTTGCGGCGGCGATTAAGGGTAAGGATTTAATCGTTACCAGTTACGCCCTGGTATTTCGTGATGCTAAGGAAATTCAAAGCACTAAATGGCAAGGATTGGTTTTAGATGAAGCGCAGAATATTAAAAACTCCGAGGCGAAACAGTCGCAAGCAGTACGACAAATCGAGGCATCTTTTAGAATTGCGCTGACGGGAACTCCGGTGGAAAATAGATTGCAAGAATTGTGGTCAATTTTAGAGTTTCTCAATCCAGGCTATTTGGGGCCGCGCAATTTCTTTCAGCGCCGGTTTGCTATTCCCATTGAGAAATATGGAGATAGAGAATCATTGCATACTTTGCGATCGCTCGTGCGGCCTTTCATCCTCCGCCGCCTCAAAACCGACAAGGAAATCATCCAAGATTTGCCGGAAAAACAGGAGATGACGGTATTTTGCGGGCTGGCGTCAGGACAGGCGGCGCTATATCAGAAAGTAGTTGAAGAGTCAATAGCTAATTTAGAATCAGCCGAAGGCATTCAGCGCCGGGGCATGATTCTGGCTTTGCTGGTCAAACTGAAGCAACTTTGCAACCACCCTGCCCTTGTAAATGCAGACGCTAAGCCCAAAGAATTGAGCATTAACAGCCAAGAATCGGGAAAATTGCAGCGGTTGGTGGAAATGTTGGAAGAGGTTGTCGCTGAGGGCGATCGGGCTTTGATTTTTACTCAATTTGCTGAATGGGGAAAACTCCTGAAACCGCATCTAGAACAGCATTTAGGGCGAGAAGTTTTGTTTTTGTACGGCGGCATTAAGCAGCAGCAGCGGGAAGAAATGATCGATCGCTTCCAGCACGATCCGCAAGGCCCGCCGATTATGATATTATCGTTAAAAGCTGGCGGCACCGGTCTGAACTTAACCAGAGCAACCCACGTTTTTCACTATGACAGGTGGTGGAATCCCGCAGTAGAAAATCAAGCAACTGATCGGGTATTTCGTATCGGCCAAACCCGTAACGTGCAAGTCCACAAATTTGTCTGCACCGGCACGTTAGAGGAAAAAATTCACGATATGATCGAGAGCAAGAAAGCTCTCGCCGAACAAGTAGTCAGTGCGGGCGAAAATTGGCTTACCGAACTCGATACAGACCAACTGCGGAATTTATTGATTCTCGATCGCAATGCTATTATAGAAACAGAAGAAGAATAATTTTCATGGTTCGTAGTGAGGACTTCAGTCCTTCTTTCTTGCGGACTAAAGTCCTCACTACAAGCCTTATTATTTCTTTCTTGCTTTATTTATTCCTCCTGCATGAATGCGGACTAAAGTCCTCACTACGAACCTTCTTCCTTCTTCCTTCGGCTTATGATTGACAGAGAATGGTGGACACAACAATGGCTCGATTTAATCAATACCTACCGCTTCAAAAAGCGATTAGAACGCGGCTGGCAATATGCCCGCGAAGGTAAAGTTCTCAGCATTAATTTTCCCAACCAAGAAGTAATTGCCATAGTTCAAGGAACTGATCCTAAACCCTATCAAGTTTCTTTGGGACTCGATACCTTAACTGATGAAGATTGGGGTTACGTGATTGAAAATATGTCGCAAAGAGCGGTGTTTTCAGCTAAACTATTGGCAGGAGAAATGCCGCACAATATTGAAGATGTCTTTGCAGCGGCCGGTAAAACCCTATTTCCGTTAAGTTTGTCCGATATTCGATCGCGCTGCACCTGTCCCGACCCGAAAAATCCTTGCAAACACATCAGTGCAGTATACTACTTGTTGGGCGATCGCTTCGGCGAAGACCCTTTCGTACTGTTTCAACTGCGCGGTAGAACTAAAGAGCAAATCTTGACCGCACTCCGCCAGAGACGGGGTACCCAAGCAGAGGAAAATGCCCAACTCCACTCCGACGAAAATTCCCCGACTGCGAATGCTAAATTGCCGAAGGTCGATCGCTTTTGGGAATACAACCAGCAGCTAGAATCTTCTTTAGTAGTTATTGTACCGCCGCCCAGCAGCGAAACAGTGTTAGATATTTTAGGCCCAATTCCCCTCGCCACCGACGGAAAAGGAACAACTACCAAATCGTCCCCCGCATCAGACGCCATCAAGCAGCATCTTAGCAAAATCTACCAAGCAGTGAGCCAGCAAGCAGTTTTAACAGCACTCAAACGGGGCGAAGGAGACTAATAACTTATTCTTTCTTTCTGGTAATTATGCAAAGTCTCAGAAACCCGGTTTCTCAGAAAATATCTGTTGGGTGGCGAAAGCATCTCGGAAGAAACCGGGTTTCTGGTAATTATGCAAAGTCTCAGAAACCCGGTTTCTCAGAAAATATCTGTTGGGTGGCGAAACATTTGGAGAGAAACCGGGTTTCTGGGAATTATCAATCACGTTAAGAAACCCGACTTCTGATACCAATTTCAAAAAATAATACAACTAATTACGTTTAGCAGAAGGAGGGTTTGTGAAACGCAACCAAGTTGCCAAAGTAGCTACCGCGAAAACTGAAGCAAAACTAAAAGTCAAGAAAGTTTCAAAGGCTGACATAATGCTGTTCCTCTTTATTTGAGCGATCGAATAAGTCTTTATCCTTTATATTTATATCAATATCGATCGGCTTTTTCAATGCGATCGCGCATAAGTTTTTACTGCTTTAACTTTTGTTACATAACTTTACATAACTTTACATAACTCTCATTTGACTCATGATTTCTATCAATTCCTGGGGGCGTTCAATCAAAAAATCGGGATGGTGTGCAGCCAAAGCCTCCTGAGAATTAAAACCCCAACTTACAGCAATTATCTTAATTCCAGTTTTTCTAGCAGCGTCTATATCTCGGATTTCATCTCCCACATAAACTACTTCTTCAGGATTTATATGCTCTCTTTTTAGCCATCTATTAATAACTTTATGTTTGCCAAAAGTTGAACCTGAATAAATAAACGTGAAAAGGCCTTGCAAACCGTTTATTTCCAGCGAAGCTAAGACATTATCTCGGGAATTAGAGGTGATAATACCCAGTTGAAAACCTAGATTTTTTAATCCCAGCAAAACTTCTTTAATTCCCGGGAATAATTGAATATTGGGAATTTCACTGCGCAATTCTGCTTTCAATTTTCCAATCAGCAGCGGGAATTTGAAGATAGAAATGCCAGAATACCTCAGGATTTGCCAAGAAGTTAAATTGCTCAGTTGAGCGAGTTCCTCTTTGGTCGCAGACTTAAAGCCGAATTCTACTGACAAACGGTTGGTGATGCTCAGAAGAATATCGATTGTATCTGCTAAAGTACCGTCAAAATCAAAAATCATTACTTTGGTCATGGGACAATAGCAAATAAGGAACGGGGCATCATACTATAGCGGTTCTCTGAAAGATGAGGTATGTCTGGTAATTGGGAAAAAGGTAATTGGGAAAAAGGTAATTGGGAAAAAGGTATGTATTACAAGCTTTCTGAGGTTTCTGGGAGTAAATATGGTCTTCGTGTGTGTGTTCTCCCTAGCGATCGTAGCAGAATTTGGCATACCTCATCTTTATGAGAACCGCTATATACGCAGATTAACGCAGATGCATTTCAAGATAATTTGGGAATGAGTGCAATCTTGTCTAATGTATTAGCTCTCATGCAATACGCGATTGTTAACACTATTTGTACCCCGGAGCTCCCCCGCGCATACCCCCTACTCGACCCCTACTCCCCTGGTTGTAGGGGAGTAGGGGTTGACGAAAGAGAGCTTTCTTGTTCCCCCTGCGCGGGGGGTTTAGGGGGGATCAGCCTTAAATGAACCGTATTGAACTCTAATGACTAATGACTAATGACTGTTGACTGTTGACTATTGACTATTAATTTGATTTGCTTTTGCATTCCGCCGCAGCATTTCGGGTTTAATTCGCCGCAGCGCGGAAGCTGTAAATCGGCGGCTCCACTCTTCGTCGGAAATTTCGGCTAATTCTGCAAGTGTCGGTGCTATGTTTTCTGGATAAGGCTCAAATTCTGCAATATCAGTTGGTTTGGCAAATCGCTGATTCCAGGGACAAACATCTTGACAAATGTCGCAACCTGCTACCCAACCTTGTAAATTAGATGCAATTTCGTCGGGCAATTTTTCGGCTCGATTCTCGATCGTATGATAAGCTATGCACCGATCGGCATTCACGACAAAAGGCTCAGTAATCGCTCCCGTCGGACACGCCTCGATGCAGCGAGTGCAAGTACCGCAATGTTGGGTGTGTGGCGCATCCGGCGCTAACTCCAGATTAGTCAAGATTTCGCCCAAAAACACCCAAGAACCGTATTCGCGCGAAATTACATTACCATTTTTGGCAATCCAGCCAATCCCCGCCCGCTGCGCCCACATTTTATCCTGAACCGGCCCGGTATCAGCATAATAACGCGCTTCAATTCCTTCGCCGTGCGATCGCACCCAATTTGCTAACAGCTTCAGTTTTTTGTGCAGAATTTTGTGATAATCCCGCCCCCAACCGTAGCGAGAGATCTTAGCATATTCGATCGCTGCATCGTCCCCCCCCTCCAATGGGGGATTCTCGGGGCGTTGGTGAGGCGTGTAGTAGTTGATGGCGACACATATTACTGACTGCACATCTGGCACGAGCGATCGAATATCCAGCCGTTTCGGATTTGCCATCCATCCCATATCCGCCTGATAACCCTTGTCCAGCCAAGCCTGCAATCTTTGTGCATCTACCTGCGTTTGGGCCTCTGCTGAGGCGATCCCGACTTTGTGAAATCCCAACTCTAGGGCTTTTTGCTTCACCAAAATGCTGCTAATTGGCGCTTTCATTTGACACCCTGGAAATATTTACATTTTATATTGACTGTGTAGAGTTTATATGATATGTAAAACGATTTTAACGATCGGCTTCCTAAATAAACTAATTGGGAACAAAGGCTAGTGACGGCGATCGCAATTTACCAAGACATTGATTATAGTTTTGTAACTCAACTATATGTAATTGATATTTGCAATATTTAACAAAACGTTACATGATTTTAATCAAGGGAGTTAGAAATTCGCAAACGACCGTACCTCATTAAAATCGCGAATCTCACAAAATACACATGGCAGTTAGTATTCAATCAGCTCAGTCTATTTTCTCGAACACCGAGATTGCTAGCGCTGTTCCGGCTACAACGGAAGCGTTCTACAAACTCAGCGTTGAAGACCAACTCGCACTGCTCTGGTATGCTTACACCGAAATGGGCATTTCCATCACCGCAGCCGCCCCGGGAGTAGCCAGCATGGCGCTTGTCGAAGGCGTGCTTAGCGAAATCAAGCAGATGTCGCCTGCTGCTCAAAGCAAAACCATGTTTGACCTCGCCAGCAACGCCGACACCACCATCGGCCGGATTTATACTTCCTTGCGCGTCAACACCAAACTCGGTTTCTGGTACGAGTTGGGACAGTTGATGAAACAGGGCGCTGTCGCTCCAGTCCCCGCTGGCTATCAACTGTCTCCCGAAGCCACTCAAGTCCTTGAAAGCATCAAGAAGCTCGATCCGGGCCAACAAATTACTGTACTTCGCAACACCGTAGTTCACATGGGCTACGATCCCGATTTCAGCCAAGAATACGGCAAACGCTCTGCTCCTCGCAGCACTCCTACCGCTGCTGCTGAGCGGGTGAAAACCCAGATTGAGGGTATCAGCGAGCAAACTGTGCTCAGCTACATTGACAACATGAACGCCTTTGACTTCACCCCGGCTGTGGGTTTATTTGCTGAAGACGGTGCTCTGCAACCGCCTTTCCAAAAGCCGATCGTTGGTCGCGAAGCTATCCTCAACTATATGCGGGAAGAGTGCGTCGGTCTGAAAATGATGCCGAAGCAAGGTGTATCCGAACCCGCAGAAGACGGCTACCGCCAAGTTAAAGTCACCGGTACTGTCGAAACTCCTTGGTTCGGCGCGAATGTGGGTATGAACATCGCGTGGCGGTTTATGCTAGATCCCCAAGGTCAAATTTTCTTTGTGGCGATCGACTTGTTGGCCTCTCCTAAGGAATTGCTCAACCTGATGCGCAAATAGAATCTTCTTGTTTGACTAACGCAAACAGAATTCTACAAAAACCCAGATGCCTTAAGGTGTCTGGGTTTATGCTATTTTGGATTTTGGATTTGAGATTTGAGATTTGAGATTTGGGAATGACTTACTGCATAAGGGTTTGGAGCTGACCTACTGTTGCATTTTTTTTGAAAGTAGGATTGATTTTGGTCGATCGCCCTGAAAGCTGCGAGCGACACTAAAATTTATTTTTTAAGTAAAATAAATTCTCCAGCTCTACCTATATCTTTTGAGGGATTTGCTGCGACAAAGAGAATGATTAGAGTAGACTCATTAATCTCAAATCACTTCTTTTTTATGACCACCACAACTAGACCTATTTTAACTCGCTCTATAAATATTGCCGGCATCACAAAGCCCGCAATACTGCGATATTTTGAAACTTTAAACGCGGGCGATTTTGAAGAGACGGCTAATTTGTTTGCTGATGACGGGGTTCTCCACGCGCCGTTTGAAGAGCCAATTATCGGCAAAAGCTCGATCGCCACTTATCTAATAACCGAAGCCCGAGGAATGCAGCTCGAACCCCAGCAAAGTGTCAGCAAAATTTTAGAAGATGGCACAGTTGAAATTCAGGTCAGCGGCCGGGTGCAAACTTCCGCATTTGGTATTAATGTCGGATGGGTATTCCTGCTCAATTCTCACGAAGAAATCCTTGCTGTGACAGTCAAGCTGTTAGCTTCTCCTCAAGAATTGCTCACTCTACGGCCTAAGAAATTCGGTTCTTGATATAGGAATTATCTAGGGAGTGAGGGTAACTACTCAATAACCGCTGGTGATTTTAGAGAATCTGAACGATAGCCAACGAGTTTAGGTGGTTCCAGCCTGACTCTTCACTGACTTACCAGCGGTTTTTGTGTTTTTTCAGCGGTTTTTGAGCAGTTACGAGTGAGGCACAAATTGTTCATTCAGTTGAAAGTTGACAGTTGATAGTTGACAACACTTGACAAAGGAAAGAAGAGGATTGGAGTAATGAATCATCTGCTTCTAATTTCTCCTTAAAAGGGTTCCGGCTTTAAACCAATTTATTTCAGGTAAAACGAGGGGTTGTTTGCTTAACTCGCGATCGAGGTGCGTCGCTACTCTAAAAGTCGCTTTTCTTTACTGATTTTTAATAGCGACGCACCCTACAGCTACTGTTGCATAGAATGCCTGAAAATAGATCTTAATTGCTTAAGACCCTTGCTTTTACTGCTTGTTTCTTCTTAATTCCTTCTTCTTGCTTCGGCTCTACAATCTTAGAGTCTGGTTAGAGAGGGACGAGATTGCACGAAAAAGTGGCTGTCACCGCACGGTGCGACAGACAACCACTAGAATCAAAAACATTGTCAATCACTAATGACTAATGACTAATGACTAATGACTAATGACCAACGGCTAATTAAGATTTTTCCGGTAAACTCGCTTCCAGCTTTAGACAGTTGCGACCGTCTAATTGCAAACTGTAGTCCACCCGATCCATAAGTCTGCTCATAATCAGCCAGCCATAGCCGCTTTCCTGTTTAGCTTCCGGCCTTGGGGGACTGTAAGTATCCATTTCGTAACCTTTACCGTAATCCCAAATTTCTAAACCAATATCCCGATTTTTTAAATTCAAGCGAATTAACACCGGCAAATTTGGTTGATCTTTGTGAGCATGGCGGATCACGTTAGAATAGGCTTCTGCTAACACCAAGCGCAAACGATTCGACTGGCGCGGCCAATCGACGTGCTCTCCTAGCTCAACTTCCAAACTGCTCAGCAACCAATTTTCAACAATTGTTAAGAACCGCAAGTCGCTTGGCACATGAAGCTCAGTATTCATAAAAAAATCCTGTAAGTTTGGAAGCCCTGTGTCTTCAGACCAGGGATGAAATACGACACGCCACATTAATTTGGCGTTAATATTTGCCGCTACATGAAGGATACTCAATACCGGGCGATCGATGCAATAGACTTTTGTTTGAAAGCATCGATCGAAAAGCATCAGTTAAGAGTTAGGCATTGATGCCCTAATTCTGTAAATTTTGCCGTTAGCGAAGCTTGCAGCTATTGGATCGCCCGCGTTCCATGAGGTAATCTGTAGCCTGTCAACTTAGCGCTTCAGTTTTTGACACCCAAAGCCCCCGACTATGCGTCGGGAGTTGCTGACAGATTCAGAGAACCTCCAGAGAGAGTATAGTTTGGTCGTCTTCCTGAACCGGATTGTCAGCTCGGATGTAAGCCAACAAATTGTCCAAGTTGATGGAACCAGGCTCCTGAATCAAAAGTTGCCAAAGCCCTTCTTGTTGTAGCATAGAACGGGTTGGTTCGCCCCCTGCGACCGCCGCAGTGGTCACGCTAGCTTCAGTAATCCCGTCACTTGTCAGCAGAAATACATCTCCTGACTTTAATTCGATCGCACCTGCTTTACCTTTCCAGACTGGTAGTATCCCCAAGGGAATACCGCGAGCTTTGAGAAAATTCGGCTCTGCTGGCGTTGCACCGCTAGCGGCCTGAGCTTGCACTTCCGAGTGAGACCAAACGATCGGATAAATGTGACCGGCATTAGCAAAAGCCAAGTGTCCCGTTGACGGAGTATAACGAGCAACAACCATTGTAATAAAATGGTTGTTGCCGATCAGGTCGTCAGACATAGTGCTATTCATATTCTGCATAACTCGATCTGGCTCGGGAGAAACTTCTTGAGAAAGTTCGCGCCGCATCACCGAAATCGCGCTAGCCATAAATAGAGCAGCCGGAACACCCTTACCTGAAACATCACCCACCGCTATCCAAATATCGCCTTGAGAGTGGACGTAGACTTCAAAAAAGTCACCGCCAACTTCCCGCGCCGGATAACAACAAGCTTGCACCCTGACAGTTTCAAAATCCGGCCAACTTTGGCGCAACAAGTTTGTTTGGATTTGGCGAGCCACTTCCAACTCGTTTTGCATCTGCTTGGCTAAATCCAGAGTCCGCTGGTAGAGTTTAGCTTGAGACAGGGCGAGAGCAGCTTGAGCTGCTACACTTTCGATTAACTCTATCTCTTCTCCCGACCAAGGGTTAGTGCCACCTTGCTGACACAGAGCCAGTACCGCCAGCAAGTCTTGCTGATAAGTCAGGGGCACAGCAATCTCAACCGAGTTACCGTCACTCCCGCTGTTGGTGTTGACTTGAGTTTGGCGGCTAGCTACGGCTTCCACCAGCAAATTTTCATTAAAAGAAAAGCTGCTGGATTCCGCGGCTTGGGCTTGGTAGGGGAAGTTACTGGGTAATAGTCGATCGGCCTCTACCGGCCGCAGCATACAATAGTTGGCCTCAAAAGTTTGACCTACGGTTTGAACAATAGTTTGTACCATACTAGAGTAATCTAGCGACCCGCGAATCACGCCCATCACCTCATTGAACAGAGATTCCCTGCGTAAAGCGCGGCGCAGTGCAACGCTGCGCTGCTTGTAGTATTTGTAAGTTTCTGACGCTTGATTGATAACTGATTTCAGTTCTTCAGGATTCCACGGTTTGGTGATGTATTTGAACACTTGACCTGCATTGATTGCTTCTACCAAGTCTTCAACATCTGTGTATCCAGTCAGCAGAATCCGAATCGTATCGGGAAAGCGATCGACTGTTTTCCCCAAGAACTCGGTACCATTCATTTCTGGCATCCGCTGGTCAGATATAATCACCGCCATCTCGCCCTGTTCGTCTAGAACGGACAGGGCGCTGAGAGCGCTATCTGCTTTGTAAACCTGAAAATCGCGTCGAAACGTCCGGTACAGCAAATCCAAGTTGTCGGGTTCGTCATCGACCACCATTAGTTTCAGTTTGCTTCCATCTCCCCGACTCATGCTATTCCCTACTCCTAGGCGAATTAATCAGGTCTAAAACTAGCTTGTCAAGTACCCTCTTCTGATTCAGCGGAGCCAAATCTGCGTGAGGGGTTCGGGTTTCATAGGTCAGTGCCATGTTAGTGATACCACAAGGAAGTTCGGAACTTGCATCCGGGATCGGTCTTACCTGACCTCGCCTTGGTTTGGAGCTCGTCCTTTATTCCCGTTGCTGCCGAATCAAGTTAATTTTTCTGCCAGTCTGAGCTTAGCAGAACGAGAGCGGGGATTTCTAGCTACTTCTTCGGATTGTGGCACGATCGGCTTTTTTGTCAGTACCTGCAAACAGTCTGCTGCTCTGAGTTGGTGCTTAACCGGCCTGTCTTCGAGACTGTGAAAAGTAATGATACCGATTCTCCCGCCGGGTTTCAACCATTTAGGCGCTTGGTTGAGGAAAGTATCTAAAGAAGTTAGTTCGGAGTTGACAGCTATCCTTAAAGCTTGGAAAGTGCGAGTTGCGGGATGGATTCTACCGTTGCGCTGCTTGGGTGGGAAGCTGCTAGCGATCGCACCTGCAAGTTCTGTAGTAGTTTCAAAAGGACGCGATTGCACAATCCGCCTCGCGATGCGCCGCGACAGTCGTTCCTCGCCGTATTTGTAAATAATATCTGCCAGTTTAACTTCATCCCAGTGATTGATAATCTCTTCTGCGGTCAAAGATTGCTGCTGGTTCATACGCATATCTAGTTGAGCGGGATGGCGAAAACTGAAGCCTCGTTCCGCTGTATCGAACTGAGCCGAGCTGACGCCCAAGTCTGCTATAATACCATCAAATTCGGCATCAGGCGACCTGTAGTCAGCAAAATTGCCGTGCCAAAACTCGACTGGCGCGTTGGCAAATCGGGCCCCGCAAAAACGGATGGCTTGTTCGTCGCGATCGATCGCCACCACACTCACATCAGGCGCCGCCGCTAAAATCAAACCCGTGTGTCCCCCGCCCCCAAGCGTCGCATCCAAATAGCGGCCGCCGGGACGTACAGCTAAACCCGCAATTAACTCGCTGGCCAAAACAGAAACGTGATAAGTCTCAATACTGACATCTGATGCAGGAGTCTGCTTCTCAGACGGCTCGATATCCTTCATAATTTATAAGAACGAAACAAAAATCAACAATAATCAGTAGTCAGTAGTCATTAGTCATTAGTCAGTTGTCAGTGGTCAGTAGTCAGCAGTCAGTCGTCAGTGGTCAGTCGTCAGTGGTCAGTCGTCATTAGTCATTCCCAATGACCTGTTTGCCCAATGCCAAATGACCTGTTTGGCCTGTTTGCCCCATGCCCACTGCCCGATGCCCGATGCCCGATGCCCGATGCCCAATGCCCAATGCCCCATGCCCAATGCCCAATGCCCAATGCCCCATGCCCAATGCCCAATGCCCAATGCCCCATGCCCAATGCCCAATGCCCAATGCCCAATGCCCAATGCCCGATGCCCCATGACCAATGCCCAATGCCCAATGCCCAATGCCCAATGACCAATTACCAATTCAATTATTATGTCAAGAATTGAGACGAGAACCGAACCAATGGTGCTCAACATGGGGCCGCACCACCCATCAATGCACGGGGTACTCCGGTTAATTGTCACCCTAGACGGCGAAGATGTAGTGGACTGCGAGCCTGTTTTGGGCTATCTACACCGCGGCATGGAAAAAATTGCCGAAAACCGCACCAACGTGATGTACGTCCCCTACGTGAGCCGCTGGGACTACGCTGCGGGGATGTTTAACGAAGCGGTGACAGTGAATGCACCGGAAAAGTTGGCAAATATTGCTGTCCCCAAACGGGCGAGTTACATTCGGGTAATCATGCTGGAGTTGAACCGGATTGCTAACCACTTGATGTGGGTAGGGCCATTTTTGGCCGACGTGGGCGCGCAAACTCCCTTTTTCTACACTATGCGCGATCGCGAACCAATTCTCGACTTGTGGGAAGCAGCCACCGGCTACCGCATGGTAAACAACAACTACTTCCGCATCGGCGGAGTCGCAGCAGATTTACCCTACGGTTGGGTAGACAAATGCGAAGATTTCTGCGACTACTTCCTTCCCAAAATTGACGAATACGAACGCTTAATCACCAACAACCCTATCTTCCGCCGCCGGATTGAAGGTTTGGGTACAATTTCTCGCGCCGAAGCGATTAACTGGGGACTCTCCGGCCCCATGTTGCGCGGTTCCGGCGTAAATTGGGATTTGCGGAAAGTTGACCATTACGAATGCTACGACGACTTCGACTGGGAAGTTTGCACCGAAGCTGCGGGCGATTGTTTGGCCCGTTACTTAGTCCGAATTCGGGAAATGCGCGAGTCAGTTAAAATCCTCTATCAAGCCTTGAAAGGACTCCCGGGCGGCCCTTACGAAAACCTGGAAGCCAAGCGCTTAGAAAGCGGGCCAAAATCTGAATGGAACAGTTTCGACTATCAGTTTATTGGCAAAAAAGTAGCGCCGACTTTCAAAATTCCCAAGGGCGAACATTACGTGCGGGTGGAAAGCGGTAAGGGTGAGTTGGGAATCTATATTATCGGCGATGACAGCGTGTTTCCTTGGCGCTGGAAGATTCGGGCTGCGGATTTCAATAATTTGCAGATTTTGCCCCACATCGTGCGCGGTGTAAAGATTGCGGACTTGGTGGCGATTCTGGGCAGTATCGATATTATCATGGGTTCTGTCGATCGCTAAATTTCGACTGGTTTCGCTCCGATCTCATGTCCGGTCAATTACCCAATAAAAGTGTTTGTAGTGAGGACTTTAGTCCTCTCTCATCAGAGGACTAAAGTCCTCACTACAAACCAATTTTATATTTTTTTTAGAGCGGATAGCGTAGGATAATCTAAGTAAAAAGAACCGATTTTTGTTGAAAATCGGTTTTTTTAGTATGATGTTTAACGGGCATGAATAGAGATAAATTCGGCTCAAAGTCGTAGGGTGCGTCGCCATCAACCATCTACAAATACACTCGATAATCTCATGGCGACGCACCACACAATAGTCAGGTGCGTCGCCATTACAAATTCGTAAATAAGAATTGAAATTCTCACGGCGACGCACCCTACATAATCTCCAAAGAAAAGCGACAATCAAGGGAGCGACGCACCACACAATAGTCAGGTGCGTCGCCATCATAAATCCCCAATTCTAACCCAAGTTGTAGCAGCGACGCACCCTACAAAAACTGTTCTAGCATTTGAGGCTGCATACAAAGTAGCCGTCCAAGTCAAGTATACTAAATTGAACGAAATGAAAATGACTATTATGGATGACAGCAACCCGGAACTCTGCGCTTTAATCTGCGAAACAATTGCCGCAAGTCCCCAGCAGCGCATTACCTTTGCGGAATATATGGATTTGGCGCTATATCACCCGCAGTATGGTTATTATAATGGCGATCGCCCGAACATCGGCAAAAAAGGCGATTTTATCACCTCACCTCACTGGAGTGCGGATTTTGCCGAAGTTTTGGGCGAGCAATTTGTGGAAATGTGGCAAATTCTCGGCAAACCAGATGCTTTTACTATTGTAGAAATGGGTGCGGGGCGGGGAAACTTTGCCGCCAATGTGCTGCAATACCTGCAACGGCAATATCCCGACTTATTTAAAATTTTAGAATACATTATTGTAGAAATTTCCCCTGTACTGCAAGCCCAACAGCAGCAAAATTTAGCCGAATTCAAAACAGTCAAGTGGTGGAAGTGGGATGAAATAGCTAATAAATCGATTGTCGGTTGCTTCTTTTCTAACGAGTTAGTGGATGCTTTGCCAGTCCATCAATTTATTATCGAACAAGGGCAAATCTGCGAGATTTACGTTGCCGCAGCCGCACAAAAAAACGAACAATCGGGGAGCAAGTTTATTGAAGTAGTCGGCGAACTTTCAAACCCTAAGATTGCCCAATATTTTGATTTAGTGGGAATTGATTTATCGGCGAGTGTCTATGCGGACGGTTATCGCAGCGAAGTTAATTTAGCAGCTTTAGACTGGATAAAAACAGTTGCCGAAAAGTTGCAGCGGGGTTATGTGTTAACCATTGATTACGGCCATCCGGCGCACCGCTATTACAATCCGAGACGCACCGAGGGAACGCTGCAATGTTATTACCGCCACCGTTATCACAGCAATCCTTATATTAATGTGGGGCGGCAGGATTTAACAGCCCACGCTGATTTTACCGCGCTGGAAAAACAAGGGGAATTGTGCGGTTTGGAGATAATAGGTTTTACTCAACAGGCTTTGTTTTTGATGGTGTTGGGTGTGGGCGATAGAATTGCTTCTCTGTCTGCAAATGATGCACAAGTATTGGATTTAGCAACGTTTTTGCGCAGGCGGGAAGCGTTGCATCGATTGATCGATCCGATGGGTTTGGGAGGTTTTGGGGTTTTGGTGCAGTGTAAGGGGTTGAGGGAGGGGGAGAAAGGAGAAAAGGTTAAAGGTTTGAAAGTGCCTTAAGTTAACTTGAATCAGCAACACGCACTCTTTTCCAATTGCTTCGATCGTTACTTAATCGCACTGACTCAGCGGCGGAAATTCCCATTCTCCTGAATATAAAGTAGATGGCAGATTTAAACAATAAGCAGCAGGAATTACCTCAATTAACCACCAATTAAACATATCTCGTTTGGCCGCACCAAAACCTGAAATGGCATCCCCAGTAATGGCATTGTAGAGGATATCTAAGATGGCATTATAGGCTGTTTGGCGATTGAGTGTTTTCAGCAAGCCATAGAAAATATTATAAGCTTCGTCAGTAGCTTGATATTTTCCAATTTTGTTGATATTAGGAAACAAGGTATCTGCCCAAGTTTCTGGGATTTCACAACCATCCTTCAGCCAACAAGATACAATTCCTTGAACGATATCAGCCTTGTGTTCTTCAGGAAAGTAATGTTTAATGGTCGGTTTAGCTGCTAATGCTATTCCATAAGCCATATAGACGTATCGCTGATGAGATATTGGATCGTTAGGCATCCCAAAGGCTGTCATCACTTCTGCAAAAGCTTCTTCTACATTGCACTTTCCACCTGTTTCGTATAAATCACGATACTTTCTGTCCCAAACCGTGTGAATTGTTTGCTGTAATTGGTCTGGAATATCTGAGTTGCTGGGTAACTTAAAATCGGTATAATGACCTATATCAAACTGGATCATTGACTTTCCCTCTTGATGTATTTTCCTTAATTATAAACCAAGATTCAGTTAATTTTAAACTTCATATCACCTCAATTTTACCTTGGGTACAGAAGCCAGTAAAGCTCTGATAGGCTCTACTGGCTGTCTGTCCTGTATGTCTACGGATATGGACGTTCGTAGAAGATAATTACTTTAATATTCGGGAACCTCATGTTAAAGTCCTCATCACAAGTAATGTTGCAGCCAGAACACATATCTCTCTCTGTGTAGAGGTAGAGTATTCCTTCTACCTCCAAAGAAACATCCTCTCTTTCCAAGTCTTCTGCAAGTGCATTGAAAATCTTGTACTCAGCGTGTTGTTCGTTGTAACAGGATTTTTGTCTATCAATCCTTTGCTCAAAAAACAACTTTGGCCCATCCTCTTTACCAGGAGTATTTAGAGGATCTCGCTTGCTGGTAGCTTCTTTGCTATAAACTCGACCAGTTTTTAGTTCTAGTTTGGCAGCAGCAGCATTACCAAGACTGGGTTTTCTAATATGGATAGATCGAACATCTTGAGCCTTAGTCCGCACTTCCTCTACCATATCCCGATGGCAATCAGGTATGTCTTGGGGATACTCGTAATGAGGTGTGTTTCTATAGGGGTTTCCTATAGTTAAGTTTGTTTTCACGCAATAATTTTACTTTTATAAATAAATTATTGAATAAGCTGACTTAGACATAAGCTTAAAGCCTCATCTGACTCAGGTACTTTGATTATACCGTACTTTCAAATAAACTGCAAACTGTGTTCCTACACCTCTAATTCTGCGTGTTTTAATCGCTCCTGAATTGACATACCCTGCAATTTTTTACTCATTTTATATAAATCCACTTTCGGATAATCGCCCTGAAATAGCGGAATCAAAGATTGAACAACAGCAGAAATTCCCTCTGGCGGTACTGCATTGCCAATCTGTCTCCGCACTTCGGTAACAGAACCTTCAAATACAAAATCATCGGGAAAAGTTTGCAGCCTTGCCCTCTCCCGATTTGTCAATGCACGCGGTTCTGGATAATGATAACCCCAGGTGCCACCACCTCCGCCAGCAATGATTGTAGATGATGGTTTATCCGGATGAATTCGCCGATAAACGTGGCTGATCATGCCTTTTACATAGTAGGGACTGTCTTTGGGAATATCAGAAAAATTTCCTCCGGCTTTGATTCGATTCAAAATTTCAACGGTACGATCGCGAATTTGATGATTTTGGTTGTTTTCGAGAACTTGTTCGACATCTTCGAGTGCTTCGCCTGCTGTGCGATAAGCGTTTTGGCGATTAGGGCCGTATTCTGCTTGAGGATGCACAAAATCAAATCCTGTATCCATCCGAATACCGACTAATAATACTCTTTGCCGAAATTGCGGAACTCCGTAATCGGCAAAGTTGTAAAGTTTTGGTTTGACTAAATAACCTGGTGCGATAGTTTCAAAGTCGGAAATTATTTGTTTGATTGCTTGGTAATTATTGGCGCTTAATAAACCTTTGACATTTTCTGCTACAAAAGCTTTGGGCTTTTTCTTGTTGACAAAATCGAGGAAGTATGTATATAAATTGCCTCTGGTTCCTTCAAGTCCGGGGCGCTTCCAAATGAGGGAGAAATCTTGACAGGGGAAGCCTCCTATACATATTTCGGCTTCGGGAACTTGTGCAATGTCTATGTTTTCTATGCTGTCGTTGATGATGACACCGGCAATGTTTTTGCTGAAAGTTTTGCAGGCGTATGGATTGGAGTCGATCGCCCAAACTACATCAAACCCAGCTTTGTGAAATGGCAAATCCATACCGCCACAACCGGAAAACAAGGATATGAGTTGCGGTTTTGCTTTCCATATTACGTCTTTGAGGCGTTCGAGTGACATATTAGTTCGCAATGGGACAATAGCCGGCTGAATGCGCGCAAAACTAGAGTGTGATTATACCAAATAGTCGTCAAGTTCGTTGTGCAAAGCTTACTAAAGAATGAAAATTAAATAACTGACAATTTTTATTCTTCTTGTGGGATGGGCGGGAGAGCCCGTCATGAAGAGACGGGCTCTCCCGCCCATCCCACAAACTTGTGTAAATTATTTAATTCCCGATCCTAAGACTCGATCGCCTTTGATGTGTCAATCATCGTCATCTAATGGAATACCAGCTTGACGCAATTTCTCTGCTAGTCTTTGGGCGCGATCGCGTTCTCGATCGCCCCGTTGTCGTTCTTGCTGGGCCCGCTCCTCCGACCACAACAATAACTCGCCTTCGGCATTCCACCACCTCAGCCAATAGCCACTTCTAGATTCGTGCGCTCCTTCCCAAATACCTAAAAACAAATTTAATCCAGGTATCCAAAAACGTCCGTTCTCATCAGGTTCTTCCAGTCGATAACGATCCGATTCTAAAGCATAAACTTCTAAATGAGCGGTACTTGCCCGAAAAATAACGTATCTCGGTACTTTGATAATTTGCTCGTAAAAGAACCATTTACCCACTCGCTGTTTAAACTCAACGGAGTATTCTTCCCCGTAAGTTTCCGAGAGGAATTCCATCACGATTTGGGGGATTGTTCCTTCGGTGTGCGGCGTGTAACTGCGGCGGACTTGCGAGACATTTTTAGGATTGACAGGTTTTACGTACATCCAGTCGGGTGCTTTGCAAATAGTCCGCTCTTCGTCGCTGGTGGAAGATGGGAAACTAATGCCGGCACAAAGGGCAAAATTAGAAACTATTAAGGCATCCTGCACTAATTCAGGAAATGCTGTTAGGGGCTGGCGTAAAGCTGCGGCTATTAAGGGTTGAGTTTCGTCTTCCACGGGATCGTCCGGTAGTTGAAAGTCGTCGGGCAGTAATGGCCAGGTTACGATTAGTTTAGCGGGAGGGTTTTTAGTTGCTACTACCATACTTTATCAGATGTTATATGGGGTTTAATTTTTAATTATACCTTTTTGTTTTTGGGATTAATGTTAATTGCCGTTTTTTGTAGAGACACGGCACTACCCATTGGTGTCAACTTAAGACTAAAAGCATTGATAATTCTCGCTTTTAGCTTAGTCTCGATCCCCCTAAATCCCCCTTAAGAATGGGGACTTTGAACACTCCTGTCCCCCCTTCTTAAGGGGGGCTAGGGGGGATCGCCCTACACAGCTTTGATCTTCAGTTTTAACTCATCTGTCATGGCTAGCAGTTCCGATTGGGCGATCGCACTTTGTTCGCCACTCGCCAACCACTTCAATTGTACAGTCTCGCTTTCAGCTTCCGCATCACCCAAAACCAAACAACCAACAGCACCACTTCTGTCAGCTCTTTTAAACTGTTTCCCGAAAGCACTGCCGCTCAAATCTATCTCGACACTAAAGCCGGAACTCCGCAATTTTTGAGCCAACAATATTGATTGCTGTTCAGATTTTTCGCCCCTGGATACCAAATAGAAATCTAACTGCGGAACGGGCAAGGGTTGCAACTTTTGCAGCAGGATAATCAACCGTTCCACACCCATAGCCCAACCGACTGCCGCCGTATCCGGGCCTCCCAATTCCTTGACTAAACCGTCGTAGCGGCCGCCTCCGCAAACAGTTGCTTGCGCTCCCAAATCATCGGAGATAATTTCAAAGGCGGTGTAGGTATAGTAATCTAAACCGCGCACTAATCGCGGATTTAACTGATAGCTAATTCCTAAACTTTTGAGCATTTGCTGCACTTGCTCAAAGTGATCTCGCGATTCATCGCCCAAATATTCCAAAATGCTCGGCGCACCAGCGACAATTTCTTGAGTGCGCTGATTTTTGCTATCCAAAATCCGCAGCGGATTGCGAGTCAAGCGGTCTTGGGAATCGGCGTCTAATTCGTCTTTGTACGGTGTAAAATAATCAATCAACGCTTGCCGATAATTTTGTCTGTCTTGCTTGTTTCCGACAGAATTGATATCGAGGCGCAAATTTTTTAAGCCGATCGCTTGCAGGATATCACAGGCGATCGCAATTACCTCGACATCCGCCCGGGGATTGGCACTTCCCAAAACTTCGACGCCAATTTGAGTGAACTGTCGCTGTCTGCCTTCTTGGGCGCGTTCGTAGCGAAACATCGGCCCAGTATACCACAGGCGCTGCACGTCACCAGCCGCGTACAAACTGTGTTGAATAAAAGCTCGCACTACTCCGGCGGTGCCTTCTGGGCGCAAAGTAGTCGATCGATCGCCCTTATCTTTAAAAGTGTACATTTCTTTGCCCACAACATCGGTAGCTTCGCCGATGCCGCGTTCAAATAAAGAGGTTTGTTCAAAAATTGGCGTGCGAATTTCTCGATAAGCCGCTTTTCTCAAAATTGTTCTAGCGACTTCTTCTATATTTTGCCAATATTGAATTTCAGCGGGCAAAATATCCCGCGTTCCAGGTAAAGTTTTAATTGTGCTCATTGTTAGTCATTGGTCATTGGTCATCGGTCATCGGTCATCGGTCATCGGTCATCGGTCATTGGTCATCGGTCATTTTACCCGCTCGCGAAGTCGAAGGGTGGTCATCGGTCATTGGTCATCGGTCATTTTACCCGCTCGCGAAGTCGAAGGGTGGTCATTGGTCATTGGTCATTTATCGTATCAAATCCAGTTACATAGGAATGATATTGTAGTGCGAGGTTCCCGTGAACTGCACTCGGAAAATGTTGTTATCAAATAGCTTTTTAACTAATTAGCTCATAACTTCTCTATTCGTTAGTTATCTGTCATTCAGTCTTAGCTAATGACTAATGACCAATGACCACCCTTCGACTTCGCGAGCGTCTAAAATGACTAATGACCAATGACTAATGACCAATGACTAATGACCAATGACCAATGACTAATGACTAATGACTTAATAATTCCCAAGCTCCGTAGCGATCGCCATAATAAGCCAAAATGCGATCGACCCGCTCGCGGCAGGCCAAATCGAACCCATCAGGATACTGTATCCACAAACCCCCAACTTGGCTGTCGCTGTAATCAAACCGCTGCGACTGCTGCGGAATTAAACCGGTTTCCACCCCTTCAACTTGACGCAAATGGGCTGCCACTTCCCGATACACCGCCAGCGGCAATCGAGAGCATTGAATTTGATAGCGGAGTTGTTTTTCTTGTGCCGTTTGCATCATTTCTTTGCTTGTCCCCAACCAGAACCCCTATTTAAGATACTTCTTTATCGATCGGCCCGGGTAGAGGGCAGCAGTTAATATTGTCCAAACATACCTTCCCCCACTGCAAAGCCCAGCGCACCAGCGTAACTCGATTGTCAGCGCGCGTCTTGTTCAAGATATTGCTAATGTGGTTGTCAACTGTACGCTTGCTAATCTCTAACTTTTCAGCGATTTTCTCATTGGTCAATCCCGCCGCTACTAACTCTACCACTTGCAATTCTCTGTCCGACAGGGTGACAGGGGTGCCAGAGACGCTCCCGTTCATAAATTTTTCCTATGTGTGCATATTTACCTATATACAATTCTAGAGGATGAGGGATCGAGTATGAAGACAAAATTAAATTGGCTGGGGCACGGGAGCCCCCAAGGAGTGACAACTTAAGACTAAAACCCTTGATAAATCTCGTTTATATGCCGAGCCTAGATCCCCCTCGCATACCCCCTACTCCCCCGAATCGTTGCGGGGACGAAAGAGAAGATTCCGGTTCCCCGCAACGATTCGGGGGGCGCCAGGGTGATCTAAATTTAATAGTTAAGCAGCAGTCTGTGGATGCGTTTGAACTTAAGTTGACACTCCTTGGGGAGCGCCAACTTAAGTTGCAGAATCGCTGCTTGCAAACTCAGCACCGACACCGCAAGTACCTGCACTGCTGGCGCGTGGGGTGGCGGATGCTGGCTTTACCTGGGTGCATCTGACATCTGCCCCAAAAACCCGCAGATGTTGGCACGTAAAACTACTGCCGATCGGCCTGCGCTGCACTTGTACGTTGATGGTGTAAGTGTCAGTATCAGTAAGTCTGATATTATAGGAACAGCCCTTAAAAAATAGCTGGCAATTTTTCTGGGATGGGTTAAAAATAATTATTGCCTTATTTACTGCTGCTCTTAGATCTAAAATCTAAAATCTAAAATCAATATGACTTATCCTCGCGTTCTGTGTCTGGGTGAAATTTTATTTGATTGTTTAGCAGACAAACCAGGAGTATCTCTAGAAGAGGTAGAATCTTGGACGGCATATGCTGGCGGTGCTCCTGCTAATGTTGCCTGTGCTTTAGCTAAATTGGGGACGGCGGTGGGATTTATCGGTGCTGTAGGTGGGGATGAATTGGGGGATTCTCTGGTGCAGGTATTGCAAGAATCAGGGGTTGATATCGCTGGAGTTCAACGCCATCCGAGTGCGCCGACGCGACAAGTTTATGTCTTGCGAAATGAAGCGGGCGATCGATCTTTTGCCGGTTTTGGTAAAATGGATACTGCGGATTTTGCCGACACCCGCTTCCAGGCGGCCCAAATACCCGAGGCGCTGTTTGAAAATGCGGAGTTTTTAGTGATCGGCACTTTAGAATTAGCTTATCCTGAAAGTCGAGAGGCGATCGCCAGAGCGATCGAACTAGCAGAACGTTACGACGTTAAAATTATAGTTGACATCAATTGGCGTCCGGTGTTTTGGCCAAATCCAGACGAAGCAAAAGCGCGCATCGTACAACTCTTAAAAAAAGTAGATTTTCTCAAGTTATCTGACGAAGAAGCCGAATGGTTGTTTGGAACTAGCGACGCTGGAGCTATTACCTACCGTCTCGATTCCGTAGAAGGCGTTTTGGTGACGGCGGGCGATAAAGGTTGCTCCTATTGTATGTCGGAAAATGAAGGAAAAATCCCCGCTTTTGCAGTAGATGTTGAGGATACAACAGGTGCCGGTGACGGGTTTGTCGCTGGTTTTGTGCGGCAGTTGTGCAAGTATGGAATTAAGAATTTAGCCAATCCCGAAATCGCCAAAAATATTGTAACCTATGCAAGCGCGGTGGGTGCGATGACAGCGATGAAGCCTGGGGCAATTGCAGCACAACCAACCGTCACTGAAGTTGAAGCGTTCTTGTATTTGTACAACAAAAATTAGCCAACCAAACCTCTATAGGCTCGATCGTTCGGAATGCAAGTCCTCTTCAAACAAGATAGGACTAAAGTCCTCACTACAAACCTGGCTGAAGTAGAAGCTTTCTTGTATTTGTACAACAAAAATTAGCACACCAAACCTCTATAGGTTCGATCGTTCGGAATGCAAGTCCTCTTCAAACAAGATAGGACTAAAGTCCTCACTACAAACCTGTTTGATTGTGGGCAATTAAGCGCAAATCAGATCGTTTTTAATTTGGCGTACCATGAGCTCTAGCTGCTGCGAAGCATCTATAATAATTGCATTTTCAGGTTCTTCGAGAGTAGCGAATTGACTAGATAGCAAGTCTACTTTCATGTAGTGATTTTCGCGATTTTTTAGCCTAGCTGCGAATAGCTCAAAATCACCTTTGAGATAAACTATTTTCATTCGCTGCTTGTCTCGAAAGAGCATTTCGCGGTAAGATGCTTTTAGGGCAGAACAAGCTAACACGACATTTTTATTTTCCAACAACCACCTGTCTATTGTACCTTGCAAGTGCAACAGCCAAGGCAGGCGATCGGCATCTTCTAAAGGAATGCCCCGACTCATTTTCTCGATGTTTGCTGATGGGTGAAAATCGTCGGCATCGCTGAAATCCCAATTGAGAGATTCCGCTAGCAACTTACCAACAGTAGTTTTGCCCGAACCGGAGACTCCCATGACGATCGCAATCATCGCGTTTATTTACCGAATACTTGGGATTTTATCGAGTTGTGCGATCGACAAACCGAGTTTCTTAAGTTTTATGATAAATCATGCACCCATCAAAACTTCAAGAAACCCAGTCTATTTCTAATTATCGATCAAATTTCTTCCATAGTCGGTCTAATGAAATTATAAGCCAAAACGCCGATAATTCCACCAATCACGGGGAATACAATAAACGCCCACAACTGTTGGATTGCCCATGTTCCTTGAAAGAGTGCCACACCGATACTTCTAGCCGGGTTGACTGAAGTATTGGTTACGGGAATTCCGACTAAGTGAATCAACACCAGCATCAAGCCGATCGGAATTCCGCCCAAACCGACAGGATATTTGGGATGGGTAGTACCCATGATGGTAAATAATAGAAAAGCCGTCAGTACAATTTCAGTCAAAGCTGCTGCCAAAAGTCCGTAACCTGTGGGAGAATGTTCTCCAAAACCGTTAGACGCAAATCCAGAAGCCGCCGCATCAAAACCTGGTTTTCCTGATGCTATTAGATACAAAACAAGACCGCCTAAAATTCCTCCTAAAATTTGACCTCCTATATAATAAGGAAGCAAAACAGCATCGATCAGTTTGGCAACTACTAAACCGATGCTTACCGCTGGATTGATGTGGCATCCAGAGATAGGCCCGATCGTATAAGCCATGACTAAGAGGGACAAGCCAAAGGCGATCGAGACTCCCAAAAAGCCGATTTTGTCTCCAGCTAAAACTGCACTGCCGCATCCACCTAATACCAGCACAAAAGTGCCTAAAGCTTCAGCAACTCCAATTTTTATTTTTTTGTTCATGCTCACACTCTCTAAAGTTTTAGATAGGTCAATTAAGCACCATGACTAAATCTGAAATTCTCAAAATAGGAGCTACATTTTTCCCGCCAGGGATACCATACTAAGGGAAATCTCTAACTATCTGTAACTCAAATTTTTAGAACGTGTATTGACTCAACCGAAATTGCGGAATTGGAAATCAATAAATCAGCTTTGAGCTTACTATTTTACGCAAAAACTGTCAACACTTAGCTATATCACGTATAAAATGTGTCTATCGATTGTAACCCACATTCCGCACCCTCAACTGTCACAATCGGTTTTTACTTACTTTTATGGAGAGATTAAGCTATAAATTATACTGTTATACCGTATGTTAACGGATACAAATTTTAGGAAAGGCATAATTGCTCGCTTGAAAAATAGATTTTTATGAGTAATTATACTGTGTGACACCTTAGGGTGCGGAATGTGGGTTGTAAAATTTGACTAATTTTTTATATAATTGTGGGATTTAATTGTCAATACTTAGCTAATTTTTTGTATAAATTGTGCGCTCTAGTAGTTGTTCAATTCAGAATAATTAACTTGGGTTCTTGCCTAACTTTACGATCGCGATTTTACTGATTGTTGTTGTGCAAGCCGATCGCACTTACAGCTAAAACATCCGCGCTAACCGGCTTACTTTCATCTCCTAAGGTATGCCGCAAAAGCCTTTCAAGGTTGTGCGGCACACCAGACACCAACTACTTTCTAACGCAGGAATTCGCGGGGATCGGTGACGTGTCCCGTCAGCGCCGAAGCCGCCGCCGTGTAAGGCGAAGCGAGATAAACTTGCGCTTCTTTGTTCCCCATCCGGCCGGGGAAATTGCGGTTAGTTGTAGACACGCAAATCTCCGGTTCATTCATCCGCCCAAAAGTATCTTTCGGCCCGCCCAAACAAGCGGCGCAAGAAGGCGCTGCGGGTTCGATGCAGCCTGCTGCTAAGAAGATTTCCGACAGAGTTTGACCGTCGTATTTAGTGACAAACAAATCTTCGTAAACTTTCTGAGTTGCCGGTACTAAATATGTCGGAACTTTGACTTGATTCCCCTTGAGAATGCGGGCGGCACTCAAAAAGTCGGAGGTTTTGCCGCCGGTGCAGGAACCGATGTAAACTCGATCGATCTTGACATCGCTACAGTTGCGCGCCAAGTCCCGGTTGTCGGGAGAGTGCGGTTTTGCCACGACTGGTTCTAATTTGCTGACATCGTAGGTGCGATCGCTATAAAATGTAGCATCCGCATCAGTATAAAATGCCTCAAACGGCACATTAGTGCGAGGAGTAACGTAATCAAAGGTAGTCTTGTCCGCAGCCACCGTGCCATTTTTGCCGCCAGCTTCAATCACCATATTGCACAGCGTCATCCGTTCTTCCATCGTCAAACGTTCGACTGTATCGCCCGCAAATTCCATCGTCCGGTAGTTAGCACCGGCAACGCTAATATCACCAATAATCTGCAAAATTAAGTCTTTTGCTAACAAATAATCCGGCAGTTCGCCGTTGAGGACAAAGCGCATGGTTGCGGGAACTTTGATTAACAGTTTGCCGGTTCCCATGATAAAAGCGGCGTCCGTATTGCCGATACCAGTCGCAAATTGTCCGAAAGCGCCGGCATTGCAGGTGTGGGAATCTGTGCCGAAAAGCACTTCGCCCGGCCGCGTGTGGCCTTCTTGGGCTAGGGCGATGTGGCAAACTCCTTTATAGTCGGGATTTGCTTTGAAGTTCGATCGATCCGTGATGTCGTAAAAGTATTTTATGCCTTGTTCCTTGGCAAAATCGCGGAGGATATCGACATTCCGGTTAGCGCGTTCGTCGTTGGTGAAAATATAGTGATCGGGAATTAAGACGATGCTGTCGGGATTCCACACTTTAGCATTCTCGCCGAATTCCCGCTTGAAAACGCCGATGGTGCCCGGCCCGCAGACATCGTGGGTCATCAACACGTCTGTTTCTACCCAAATATTTTCTCCGGGCTCGACTTTAGTGCGGCCTGATGCTTTGGCTAATATTTTTTCGGTCAGGGTCATTCCCATAGTTCGATCGCTCTTTTTGGTGAGATGCTACATCATTGTATTGTAAGCGAAACATTCCCTGTTACCGAGGATATTGAGGTCGGGAAATCTCTCGGATCGTTAGTTTCAACTGAATACTGAAACCCACGAGGGTCATATTCCAATACGCTTGGGTTAGAAGTTGTCATTGCGAGGAACGAAGCAATCGCAGAGTCTATTTTTCACATCGTTTTGCCTTTAGGATAGTCTTAACCCAAGCGTATTGGGTCATTTTCAACTATTTTCGGCACCAAATTTTCCAGTCATTCGTTAGATTGCCAGAGAACAAATTAGAGAAATATTAACAATATTTACCATCAAAAATTTTTAAATTTAACCAAAATTAACCTCCAAAAATGTATGATTTAATTTTAATTAAAGTGGAAATTTTACTCAATTATTTATTGACAAATAAACACTAATTGTAGCAATTTTATTGATTTTCAGCCCTCGCCAATCGATAGATTTATCGCCCCTTTGCCAAGTCGGCGTAGACGATAATTTCCCAACCCAAGATTAGGAGCAGGATTAGCTCAATTCCACCCAAAATATGGATGGCTAAAGCCGCACCAGGTACTAAGAACCAGAAGGAAGTCAGGGCAATGATTCCTGACACGACAAAGGTAATTTCATCAACAATCAGTTGCTCGATCTTGCGGCGCGATCGCCTTTGATCGCTCCGGTGGGCAATTTCCCAGCCAAATAGAGATTCTACATCTGCGTGTCCGGTCTTGTCTTTGACCTTTTCAACTAACGTGAGCCGAATATATCGCCCGATCGCACTGATCTTTTCATCGTTGACTAGGTACGTCCAGCCGAGAATCAAGGAAGCCCAGGGGAGGAGTAGAAAAGCGTAGTAGTTGGCGGAGTTGGAAACAGCAAAGGACACGACTGTACCGAACAAACCCAAAGTGACGTAGAGGAGGTTGTCTCGGAAGCCAATCCGCTGGGTTTGCTCGGCTTTGAGTTTGTCGTATTCTAGCAGCCAGACTTTTAGGATGGGGTCTTCAGTCATTTTGTCCTCGGATTGCTATTACTATTATTGTGGGCGATCGCCAGTCGGTTAATGACTGGCAAGTCATGTCTTTTTTTTAATTACTTAAGATAGATTAAGCTCCAATCGCTTGGCGCTGGGAGTAAATTTCTTGTATCAGCAAGTCACGCAGTTCATCAGCAATATCGGCGGGAGGGTTGCCGGCGAGGGCACGTCCGATCAGGCGTTCCGCTTCCCGAAGTTGAGCGCACTCAATGGCCAGTACGGCGGCGCTGCGATGGAGTACAGAACGAGTTGGTTCAAAATCCCATTCGCTGGCGACTAAATCCGCTGCGGCGCGTTCTTTGGCAAAGGCGGCTATGGTGAGTGCAGTCATTTGGTCGCGATCGCCACACTGACGGGCGAGAACGGCTCGATCGACCAATTCCATTGCTTCGCGGTGAAGGGCTTCTACTGTCTGCATTTTTTGACGATCCGTGCTTTGGGAGTGCCGAACTCAACTACAGACACATAGCCGGGAGCTACGTCATCTGAAGGGCGAATTTGTTCTAATTTTATGTTAACTCTGGCTTCGATTTGGCTGTTAGAACCTTGACGAATCCCGGAGACTTCTAAGCGGGCTTTGGGCGCGATCGCAGTTTACCTAAATTCTTGCGAACCATGACAGCGTTAGGATGATCTGTTTCAAGGTATTGTTCTGCAATCTCTAAAGCTTGCAGATAAAGCGATTCAGCTTCATCAGTTCTCCCTTGAGTTTTGTAGAGCAGTCCTAAATTATTTAGGCTGACCACCACATCAGGATGACGATCGCCCAAAATCTGCCTTCGCAGCTTTAGAGCGTCTTTGTAGAGCGGTTCAGCTTCGCTGTAGCGAGCTTGGGTGTAATACAGTCCTGCCAGATTGTTGAGGCTCAGTGCGACTTGGATATGGTTGTCGCCGAGCGATCGTCTAAAGATATCCAATGCTTGAACATACAAGGGTTCGGCTTCTGCGTAGCGCTTTTGGGCATAGTGAACATTTGCTAAGTTGCTCAGGGCGATCGCAACGGTTGGATGATCGGCACTCAAGCCGTGTTGGTAAATGGCAAGGGCTTGCCGATAGAGGGGTTCCGCTTGAACCGCTTTTCCCTGCACCCAGTACGCCGACGCCAGGTTATTCAGACTAGAGGCGACATCCAAGTGATGCTCTCCCAAGGATTGCTGGCGCAGGGTGAGCGCCTCGACATACAAAGGCTCAGCTTCTCCGTAGCGTCCTTGAGAATAATGAAGACCAGCCAGGTTGCTGAGACTGAGGGCAATCAGGGGATGGCTATCACCCAATGTTTGTTTGAATAGTTTGAGTGCTTGGTGATAGTGGGTTTCGGCTTCGCTGTAGCGTCCCTGCACCCGGTAAAATTCGGCAAGGTTATTTAGACTAACAGCGACATCAGGATGCTGTTCTCCTAGACATTGCTGACGAATGTGGAGTGATTGAATGTGCAGCGGTTCGGCTTCGCTGTAGCGTCCTTGGGAGTCGTAAAGATTGGCTAAATTATTTAGGCTGGTGGCCACATCAATATGGTTTTGTCCGAGGGTTTGCTGCTGAATTTGCAAGGCTTGCTGGTAGAGCGGTTCTGCTTCACTGTAACGCCCTTGAGCTGCATAAAGCTCTGCCAGATTGTTTTGAGCGATCGCAATATCCATATGTCTGTCTCCAAGAAATCGCTGCTGCTGTCTGAGTGCCTGCTGATAAAGCATTTCTGCTTCCGAGTAGCGACTCTGCAATTTGTACAGGTTTGCCAGATTATTAAGATTAGTGGCGATGCTGGGGTGTTCTGCGCCCAGGAGATGCTGTCTGATGGCAAGAGCTTGCTGGAAGAGGGGTTCTGCATCAGCATAACGTCCCTGCGATCGCCAAAGGACTGCTAGATTGTCTGCGATCGCTGCTACTGTCAGATCTACTTCTCCAAATGCTTGAATACTCAAGGTCAGAGATTGCAAATACAGTTGTTCAGCTTCAGGATATTTACCTTGAGTTTGATAAATTTCAGCGAGATTATTGAGTATTGTACCAACTTTCGGATGTTGGTCACCAAACAAGTTTTTATACAAGTAATGTGCTTGCCATAAGAGGTTTTCAGATTCGTTTAAATCTCCTTGGATTTGATTTAAAACCGCTAAATTATTCAGGCAAGTCGCAACATAAAAATGTTCTTCTCCCAAAAGTTTTCTATACAATTCTAACGCCTGTCGATACAGTAGCTCTGCATCACTCAACCGACCTTGAGATTGATAAGTTGTTGCGAGATTATTCAAACTGGAAGCAGTTTCGATGTGGCTTTCACCTAGACGAGCGCGCACAATGAAAAGACATTGTTCATTCCACCTAGCTGAAGCAGCATATTCTCCTTGAAACTCATAAAATCTTCCCAAACTCATGAAGGGGTATATAAAATCATCATCATTCAACCAGTCTTGAAACAAAATGGCTACTTCTGTGATGTGAGGAATCACGGGAGAAAATTCTATAATTTTTTCGCGACTTAAAGGCTGAGGAAGCTTTTTAGCTTCCACGACAATTGCTGAGGAGAAAGCTCGCTTGAGTAGCTCCACTTCCGTTCTTTGTTTGATTTCAACCAGTGGCATGGGATATCCTCACACTAAATTTTTAATTTTCTGTCGCAGCATCGCTAAAGTTTCACGATTCGCAATTGTATCGGGGTGATTTTCACCCAATCTATACTGGCGAATTTCCAATGCTTGCACCAATAAATCTTCAATTTCTACGTAGCGCTTTAAGTGATAGTAAAGTGTCGCTAAGTTTTCAAGGCTCAGAGCTATATCTGGATGGTAAGCTTCTAGTTTTTGTTGGCGGATATGAAGCGAACGCTCGCATATTTTTGTTGCCTCCTCATAACGTTGCTGATAACGGTATAGATACGATAGATTATGAAGAATGAGAGCTACATCAGGATGGTCAACTCCCAGCAATCGCTCCTGAAGTTCTAGAGCTTGGAGATAATAATTTTCTGCCTTTTTGTGCTGTTTTTGACGATTATAAAGATAGGCTAAATTGTTTAAAATCGTGGCAAAGTCAGGATTTTCAGTGGTTTGAGTGCGTTTCCTAATTTCGAGCGCTCGCTGCCAGAGTTGTTCTGCTTGTTCGTAACGTTCTAGATTGCAGTAAAGTGCTGCTAAATTATTCAGACTGGTTGCCGTTGCTGGGTGCGTTTCGCCTAGAACTTGTTCTCTAATCTCTAAAGCTCTTTGATAGTCACGTTCTGCTTCGTCGTAACGCTCCTGAGAATCATATAGACTGGCTAAATTACTTAGAGCTAGGGCAACTTCAGCATGGTTGCTGCCTAGTAAATGTTCTTTGATTTCGAGCGATCGCTGCCACAAAGGTTCGGCTTCTTTGTACCGTCCTTGGCAATAGTACAGCCCAGCCAAATTGTTGAGGCTGATGGCAACATCGTGATGGTCGTTCCCAAGTAATTCCACACGTATCTGTAGGGTAGTTCCCATAAAAGTTTCTGCTTCCTCATAGCGTCCTTGTGCTTGATAGAGGCTGCCCAAATTGCTGAGGATATCAGCTATGCTGGAATTGCGATCGCCCTCCGCTTGTTGAATAATTTCTAGGGCTTGCAAGTAGTAGTTTTCAGCTTGCTCGTATTGACCTTGAGCGTAGTGTAGTGCTGCCAAATTATTTAAGCTAGTCCAGATAGCTGAATCATTCTGCCCCAGGAGGCGTTGTCGCATCTCCAGAGAACGTTGACCAAATTGTTCTGCCTCCTCATAACGTCCTTGGTATGAGTAAATTTCCGCCAAAACATTAAAGCCAGTCGCAATATCTTTATGATTTTCGCCAAACAAACGTTCTAGTATATTTAAAGATTGGCAACATTGAGATTCTGCTTCCTCATAGCGTCCTTGGGTACGATAAAGCAATGCTAGATTGTTGAGGCTAGTGGCAACTTGGTGATGTTCGTTTCCGAAGCGTCTTTGCGTAGCTTCCAAACAACTTTCTAGCCAAAATTCTGCTTCCCGGTAACTGCCCTGCCCTTCGTAAAATCGACCTAAACTGATAAATGGATAGAATAAATCTTCATCGCAAATCCATTCTATAAAAGTTGTGACTGTCTCTGCAACGTGAGGCACTATTGGCGAAAATGCTACAATTTCTTCGCGAATAGGAGATTGGGGAATGCGTTGGGCGTATGCTACCAGTGTTTGACAAAATGCTTGCTTTAGTTGTTCAGTTTCGGTGTTTTGCTTGACTTTCACCAATTATATCCTCTATTTTTTATTCAAAATACCAGTGTATAAAATCTTAAAATTTTCTCTGACTTTTACAGTTTTAGGATGCTCTACCCCCAGTCGTTGCTCATAAATATCTATGGCTTTTTGATACAAAGGTTTAGCTTGGCTGTAGCAGCCTTGCTCTCTATAGAGATTTGCCAAACTATTTAAACTCTGAGCTATATCTGGATGATCGTCAAATCGCATATTTTGTCTAATTTGTAAAGCTTCTTGCAAAAAATATTTAGATTCTTCATACCGTTTTTGAACTCTGTATAGCACCCCCAAATTGTGTAATGTTTCACCCACATCTAAATGGTTATTACCTAATAATCTTTTTCTGATTTTGAGAGATTTTTTCCAGAGTATTTCCGCTCTTTTGTATAATTTTTTATAATAGTAAATAAGAGCTAAGTTGTTTAAGGTTGTGCCTATATGTCGATGTTTATTTCCTAGTAAATTTAGATAAATTTTTAAAGCATTTATTAATAAAGATTCAGCTTCTTTATATCGTTCGTTGATTCTGTAAATTAAGGCCAAATCATTTAGGCTATCAGCTACATCAAGATCGATACACCCCAAAATTTCTTTCCTCATTTCTAGCGCTTGTAATTGAAAATGCTCAGCTTGATTGTATCTCCCGTTAATATAATAAAGATACGCAAGATTATAAAGACTGTTTGCCACATGAAGGTGCTTAAGACCAAAGCGCTTTTGGCTTATAGTTAGGCACTGATTATACCAGTCTTCAGCTTCAATATAGAACCCTTGAGCTTCATATAATCTACCTATACCCTGGAAATGGGTCATTACATAATCATCTTTAAGATAAAGTGTTAGATTGTTTGCAACCTCTTTTAAGTGAGGTATTGTCGGCATAATTTCTGCAATTAAGTCACGAGTAAGTGATTGAGGAATTGGCATTGTCAGTTCTGCCATTCCGGCTGCAAAAGCGTGTTTTAGTTGCTCTGCCTCAGTTCGTTGCTTTATCTTAAGTGGCAACATCAGATTCTCCTTCTAACTTACTCCTAAAAAATTCGCGAATTAGGGAATGCAATCGATAGATTTGCTCCTTTTTCTGTGAAAGTTGAAGTAAATGAAGCTCTAGTAGTTTAGTTCTGGCTTTCTCAAATTCTTCAACATCAAACTCTTTGCTTGCTTCGGAGTTTTCACAATACTTTTGCTCCACAGACTCAGCCAAATACCAAGGAATAGGTGCAGGGGCAAACAAACTCAACAACTTGCCCAAGTGCTGACTATTTTCATTTAATTCATCCCAGCTCAAGTCAAACGCGGCCTCAGCCCCTCGCTCTGCTGTAGATGTGGCTGTTGTCTCTGCTTCTTGCTGAAGTGCATCATGCTTGATTGCCTGCCTTTTTCTGGCTTTCTCTTGCAGCCGAAATAACAAAGTAGATAGGGATAAATCAGTGCGTTTGAGTAAATAACGCCCAACCAACTCGATTCCCAACGGCAGATACTCCAACCACTTGCATAATGTTTTGGCAATCTCTAACTCTTCCTGCACCCGTTCTTCTCCGATCAAAACGGTTAGCAATTCCAAGGACTGTTCTGGAGACAATACATCCAGAGAAAGTGATTGGATGGGCGGGCCAAATTTGAGCCGCGTTGTCATTACAACTTTGAACCGAGTTGATGCATGAGGTGGCAAGTAGGGTTTCACATCGCGACCGTAATTGACTACATCATCCAATATCAGCAACGTTTCCCCTTCCCGCCAGTTGCGCCAGCAGAAGGCAAGTTGGTCAGCAAGTTCTAATCCTTCTGGAATTTTCAGGTTCAGTTGTGATTGGGCAAACCCGATCACTTGGGTGGCAATGTTGAATTCTCTAGCAAATAGCCAGCAAATTCCTCCTGGATAGAAAGATGTGTACTCGCGCGCGTACTGAATTGCTAACTCGGTTTTTCCCACACCGCCCATCCCTTCTACAGCAGAGATGGAAACCAGATTGCCTTCTTGCAACTGCTTGTGCAGTTGCTCCAGTTCCGGTTCCCGCCCAATAAACTTGGCAACACCACTGCGGGGAACGTTATTAGGAATTTCCGCAGGTTGAAGAGACTTCCAGAAAGCGTCCAGAACTTTCTTTAATTTGTCTTCATCAAAATCATGCAGATGAATACCAAGGTTGGCGGTACCACCTTCTTCTACCAACGTTTGAAATGCAAGAGAATCCCCTGAGTTAATTTGGATGATGCGATCGTCAGTCTTCAGACGCTCTACGAGTGCTTCAACTGTAGCAGTGGGATCTGATTGCAGGTTCTCAGCGATCAGCTTTTTCAGTTGCTCAATCAGGTTACTCATCGGCTAATTACTTACCATCGCTATTGTGAATGTGAATCTCGCCAACGTAAGCAGTTCCACCCCGAACGATCGTTTGCCATCCCTTAGAGTTGTCAGAATTCATCTGAGTCATCCCCTTTGCAGGCTTTGAAGTAGAAACTTCTGGTGCTACCTCATGCTTCGGTTCCAGTTTCGCCAACATCTCGAAGGCAAAGGCACTAGCGTGACGGGCAGCTATTTCTTGATAACCCGCCCGATCCACCTTAGCCTTGTTGTTAATCAAATCAGAAATTCCCCGAATCACCATCGCAGACACTTGCTGATTAGCACGGGCTGCATCCAGGAAACCAAATCCTTCCATTTCAACAGCAACTGCATCCCCATAGTTCGATCGCAAAAATTGAAAAACCTCCGATTTCGTAGAGGCAATCACTTTCTCACCGGCCGCTATTGGCGCAACCAAGACGCGCGGGTTTGGCTCAGGAAGAACAGATAATCTTTTCAACCAGTCACTTTTCCTGGCTTCGGCTCTGGCTCGTTGCTCTAGACTATAAGCTGACAAGCCGATTTCCGGTCTAGGCTTAAATGTCTGTTCAGCTTTACCCGACTCATACCCATAGACTTTAGTAGATGCGACAACATCACCGAGGGCTACACCTTTAATTCCCCCAGCTACTCCGACAAAGAGAATAACATCAGGTTTGAAATGGGCGATCGCTCTTTCGGCCTCCCTTGCTGCACCGGGATTGCCGGCTCCTATTTCGACGATACCCACATCCCACGCACCTTTAGACGAGTCGAACTTCCCTCGCTCATAAATCGTCCCCTGCGGATGAATCTCTTCTTCAAGACTGGACAGATGGGCACAAACGGCGAGGTACTCAACTGAGAGAGCAGTCAAGATAACAGCACAGGGCATAGGAGTCTATATAGAGAAGCTTTTATCTATTATGACAAGTTTTTTGGTATTTGGGGATTAAAAACGTCATTTCGATTTGGGATTTGGGATTTTGGCTCGATCGCAACGACTTTCTCCTTACGAAAGTATGCGTAATGTTATGTGTTGTTAAAAGAATCGAGTGAATTATTAGAAGGTCAAGTATATTGGACATCGACCTAATTTAAATATTCAGTTTTGGTCGTACCAAAACTTTGTAATATTTTGCGTACAGGTCGCCAGGAAAAATTACTATGATTTGCAAAAATTTTCAACATTTCAAAGTGCATCTATTACCAAGCGATCGCCCGCCGGAATTTGTACCTACCGAAAAAAAAATGCGATCGCCCAAAACATCCGCTGCGGGAACTGCGATCGGCGCTCTGCTCATCCTGTTAGCACCGCCCGTTCGAGCTGCTAATATTACATTTGTGAGCGATCGCGCTGCATTGGGAGCGAGCGATCGCCTTGATTGGTCGAGTTTAGGGCCAGTCCAGCCGCCGTTCAAAGTATTGCCCAACTCCTTCTGGGCAACCTCCGAAGCAGGACTCGGAATCAGCGTCAATATTCCCCAAGCTACAACCCCAGGAATTACACCGCCTTTAGTTTTTCAAACTTTACCTTCGCCCGGTATTCCTACCAACTTTGCTAACGGCGATTTCATTTTGTTGACCGGTTTAAGGCCAGGCCCGCCGCCAGCACTAGGAAACCCAGGCCCGCTGACAATTACGTTCGATCGCCCTGTAGCCGCAGCAGGGACGCAACTAGCGGTAGATGATACGCTGTTATTCACGGCATCGATCGCGGCATTTGACAGCGCTAATAATTTATTAGGAAGCTTCTCAAGACAAGGAACATCCTCATTAGCACTCGATAATTCGGCTCAGTTTTTCGGCGTTCGCAGCGATGTTGCCAACATTTCGCGGCTCGTCTATAGCAGTTCTGAGGGCGATTCCCTTCGGGATAGCTTCGCTTCACGCGCCTTGGGAATTAATGCCCTCAGTATTGCCGAAGCAGTGCCAGAACCCAGCAATATTGCTGCCACCGCTGTTGCAGGTGCAGGACTGGCTTTATTTGCTTTCAAGCTGAAAAGGATCTCGTTCTCATTGAACAAATAGTTGCACTCAGCCCGATTGGCGATCGCGATCGGGTTTTTATCATTCTATTTTAAAATAATATAAATTGCAAAAAGCATCGCATTTTCTTGAGTTAAGTAGATCGTTGCCAAAAAACCATAGTATCTTTTAGGGGCGGGTGCCGCCTAATAATCTACGATAGAAGCGAGAAGTTCGAGGCAAAACCCGCCCGACTTTGCTTTTTTATATCGAGCGTTAGTCTCGACATAAATCTAGAATGCAGCTAACACAACCAAAAAAAAAGTGCAAGTCACTCGAACGTGCGACTGGTAACTCACAGCTAGCAACTGTTACTAATGAAAAAAGAAACTTAAATCGTTCACAGTCAAAAAAATCTCAGAGTGCATTTCTACCGCTGTATAAATTAATGATAGTGAAATGAGCGAGGTCGCCACAGGTTACGGCTATCTAGTTTCGCCATTCTCACCGTTTACGCAAATGGAGATTTTCCAGTGAATTCACAGAAACAGAGTCGCCAGCACGAAGTTATTTTGACATCTCAAAATCTTGATAAATTCCCAGCAAAAGCTGAAGCTCAAAATTGCGAACATAGCGACACACATTATATTATCGAAGTCACAGGCGATCGCACCGCCTCAGCTCCAGATACTTTAGCACCGATGGTGTCCAAGAATGCGATCGCGAAGGATGGTTGTGTCCTGAGCGCGAGGATGCTCCACCAGATTCAGGCAGAGGAAAATAACCCAGGATTCAGCAAAATTTACCAAATACTCACACAATTCCAGCAAATGTTCGATCGCTTGGGTGCGATCGTTTTGGCTGTAGACGGACAGGTACACTTCATCGCTCAACGCGCCGAACAACTGTTGAGCCAGTATTTTTCATCCCGCGCCCCGCACTCATTACCAGAACGATTACAACATTGGTTCAAGCAACAGATTTCCCGACTTAAATTCAACGACAATGTTCCATCTCGCTGTTTACCGTTGCACGTTCAGCAAGCAGGAAAACAGTTAAGCATCCGTCTGATTCCCGAACCCATCGGCGAGCAATATCTCTTGCTGTTGGAGGAAAAAGAACTGCAAAGATTTTCTATTTCTGGTCTGGAATTGCTAGGACTCACCAAACGCGAAGCAGAGGTTCTTTTCTGGGTTTCCCAAGATAAAAGCAATGCTCAGATTGCTAAAGTTATCGGTTGCACTGAAGGAACAGTGCGAAAACATTTGGAGCACCTTCACTGCAAACTCGGCGTACAAACCCGAACGGCTGCTGTGATGGTTGCTCTGGAAAAGTTAGGGCTGCTGCCCGATTCAGTTGACAGTTGACAGTTGACCGCTTGACAGTTGACAGTTGACCGCTTGAGGGCGACCTCTCCCGGTCAGTCCGAGGATTGGAGGAATGAATAGTCTGATTTTAATTTCTCCCTACAAGGGTTCCGGCTTTAAACCAATTCTTTCTGGTAATTTGTTGCAATTTCTTCACAATCCTATACGCGGATCGTCGTATTGTTGCCCAAGTTTAGGTTGAAGAGAATTAGAGCATACACAAAGCAAACAGCTTCCAATTAGTTGCTGTGAAAGCTGAGGTATTTAATTGACAACAACTCCAACTTAAATTCAGGAGACAAGATTATGGCAAACCATGAAATGATTGAACTCGACTACGATCCGTTGGAATTCCTAGATGGGGAAGGACTAGCCACCGTGGTTAGTTCAGAAGGTGGAGCGGAAGTATCGGCAGCAGATGAGCAGATGGCAGCAACTTTAGAGCTTCATGAAGCCCTGGGCGGTTGCTTTAGCATCGTTGGGCCAGTCGCGATTTGCTATACCAAAGTTGGAGCAGGCTTTAAAGTCTGCTTGAAACTGGCAGGAATTGAGGCAGCCTGCGCCAATATAGGTCTGAATAAGTGCCAGACGCTTCAAGCCAATATCCTTTTAGCAAAGGCATCAATTAAAGTGTGTTTGCAAGGTAAGTGTCTGAAGTATGAGGCACAGGCTTGTTATCGGACAACTCCTTTCTCGTCATGGAAGTGTGTTTCTAAGAGCGGCACGATTATCTGCGTGTAGCTAGCTTTTTCGCCGTAAACCCTGTGCGTGGGGTGTCAGGGGAAACTTCTAAAAAACCGTATTCCGTGTTTGAATCCCAGGACAAAAATCTGGCACGAGAAATGCTAGCTGCTATCTTGTCCAAAGACAAAGCCAGAATCAAAAAAGCTACCCCCTGACATCTACGTTACAACTCATCGGCCCAATAAGTAATCGAAGTCTCTTAGTTATCTAGGAGACTTTTTTTAAGAGTAGATATAGCAATCAATACAGCGGTGAGGACATAAATAACCTCATGAATAGAGCCTATAGCCCATAGCATAAACGGTTTGATTTCCTTACTATGCAACTGTCAACTGTCCACTGTCAACTGTCCACTGCTATACCAGGCGTGCCGCAGACAGATGCTCCCGCCAAAAGTCTTACCACATTGGTTCAAGCAACAGATTGCGAGACTCAGATTCAACGGTAATGTTCCGTCTCGCTGTTTACCCTTGCGCATTCAGCAAGCAGGAAGACTGTTGAGCATCCGGCTGATTCCCGATCCGATTGGCGAGCAATATCTCTTGCTCGAGAGAGGAACAATAACTGCAAGGATTCTCTATGGATGGTCTGGAATTGCTAGGACTCACCAAACGCGAAGCAGAGGTTCTGTTCTGGATTGCCAAAGATCAAAGTAATGCCCAAATTGCTCAAGTTCTCGGTTGCAGTGAAGGCACTGTGCGAAAACATCTCGAGCAGCTTCACTGCAAACTTTACAAACCCGGACGGCTGCTGTGATGGTTGCTCTGGAAAATTTGGGGCTGCTGCCCGAGTGATTTGTTGCAATTTCTTCACAATCCTATACGCGGATCGTCGTATTGTTGCCCAAGTTTAGGTTGAAGAGAATTAGAGCATACACAAAGCATCGCTGTTTCATTCTCACCAATATTGGATGAGTCTGTAAATGATAATTTCGCAGCGATCGGATTAAGCAGTCCTGGACGCATTCAGACCAAAGAAACCGGGTTTTTCGCTGTTATTGAAGGCTAGGATTCACTATTTTCGGAAAAAAAACCGGTTTCTGACCACCCGTGCGTAAGTTGTATTAAGTCAGTTGTGTCAGTCGCCCTGGCAAGCTGAGATTGGGAGCCTGAAACAGCCTTGGGATTAAATAACTCTCTTTGGCAACTAAACGCATTATCCAAAGCTAATTGGCGTCACGAAAAAAACCCGGGTACGATCGGGAGGAGGAGCTCTGAATTTCGGCGATTAAACTTGAATAGGAACCAATTTCAGACAAGCTATCAGAGATTTCTCATCAGAGTCAAACAACCACACACTTAATAAGAGGTATTTTATGTCAGAACAAGCTAGTTTTCCCATTCCAGAAAATGCCCAGGCAGATCGAACGACAGGGCGTTACATTGTTACTTTCCGCGAAGATGCCGTGACAGAAGGGTTGGGTATTCTGAGCGATCGAGCTGGCATCAGGGGGCTGGCCAATGCTGCCGATTTCCCGGAGTCGGCTCTAGACTTGAGCCAACTCGAAGCCACTGGGGGAGCCGTGTTTCCCACTCTCGGCGTGGCTGTCGTCTCCTTGGAGGAAGAAGCTGTTAGCAGCATCATGACATCTGCTGCTGATGATTCCGCTATTTTGGCGATCGAACCTGAGCGCATATTCTACGCCATTGGCGATGGGTTGTCGGCAGATTACCTGGAGGGCTATCGCGATGCGGTGAATCACCTGTACGAGAAAGCCACTAATGCACAGGTAGCAGGACTCGCAGCCAAAGAATGTTTTGCTGATGATATCGAGTCTAGTTGGGGTATAAAGGCAACGAAGGCGATCGACTCTAAGTTGACTGGTAATGGCATGAAAGTTGCCGTGCTGGATACGGGGATGGATTTATTGCATCCGGATTTCAAGGGTCGATCGATCGTGTCGAAGTCTTTCGTACCTGGGGAGGAGGTACAAGATGGCAACAGTCACGGTACGCACTGCATTGGGACAGCCTGCGGATTCAAGGATCTCAACGGCCGCAGGTACGGGATTGCTTACGAATCGACCATTTATGCGGGTAAAGTGTTGAGCAATGCCGGTAGTGGGAATAGTGGCTGGATTCTCGCTGGGATGGAATGGGCGATCGTCAACGGGTGTCAAGTAATCTCGATGTCCCTAGGAAACACTGTTCCCACACCGTCTACTGCGTACGAAACTGTCGGCCGTCGGGCGCTGCAAAATGGGTGTCTGATCGTAGCAGCCGCCGGCAACCACGGGCCTGGAACCGTGGGACAACCAGCCAATAGCGTGTCGATTATGGCTGTTGCAGCCCTCGATAGCTGTCTCAAAGTGCCTGACTTCTCGTGTCCCTCTGGCGGATCGATCGGCGCAAAAGTTAATATCGCTGGGCCAGGAGTGAAAGTATACTCATCAGTGCCTGTGAATAAAGGGCGTTATGCTACCTTCAGCGGCACTAGCATGGCTACACCTCACGTAGCGGGACTCGCTGCCCTGTATGCCCAATGGACTGGTAAACGGGGTTCTCAACTTTGGCAGTTGCTCACTTCCCATGCTATGGCACTACCATTACCAAACGATCGAGTTGGAAGTGGGTTGCTGCAAGCTCCGTAATCATTTCATGTCCGCTAAAACAACCAGAAAAAAATGGTTTGTAGTAAGGACTTTAGTCCTCTAAAACAACCATAAAAAATGGTTTGTAGTAAGGACTTTAGTCCTCTAAAACCACCATAAAAAATGGTTGGTAGTAAGGACTTTAGTCCTCTAAAAAAATCATAAAAAATGGTTGGTAGTAAGGACTTTAGTCCTCTAAAAAAATCATAAAAAATGGTTGGTAGTAAGGACTTTAGTCCTCTAAAAAAATCATAAAAAATGGTTTGTAGTAAGGACTTTAGTCCTCTAAAACAACCATAAAAAATGGTTTGTAGTAAGGACTTTAGTCCTCTAAAAAAATCATAAAAAATGGTTTGTAGTAAGGACTTTAGTCCTAATCCATGACGCTTGACTCTGCGTCCTGATTACAAAGCAATCTTAGTATGGTCGTTATCTTCAGACATGATATCATATCAGATCCGATGGATTGACCATAACAAAAACGGAACGCACGTGCGGACTTCAGTCCGCATAATGCTGCGGACTGAAGTCCGCACTACAAACCAATCTTATTGTGGTCAATCCATCGGACATGATATCGCCAGATCGATCGCCCGCAACGGCAGCAGTTCCTGTGGGTAGAAGGTGGTGAAAGTGCGATCGCAAACCTCCTTCTACAAACACAATTCACTCTCATTGAACGATACAGTAGGGACAATAGCTCAATGGATTTAGCCCAAAGGAGGCTGAATATGTCTGACGAACAAGTAGAGCGCATCATAGTGACTGTTGACGACCAAAACTTATCGGTAATTCAATCTGTTGTCACTGCCTTAGAGTCGGCGGGAATGAAAGTCGATGAGGTGCTACCTGTGACTGGCATCATTACTGGAGAAGTTTCTCAGTCGAAACTAGAAGGACTAAAGAGTGTAAAGGGCGTCGCTAATGTCGAGATAGAGCAAGAAATGCAGGCAATTTAAACCAATCATTTAGGGGTTGGTAAATCCATTTTTGCCAATCCCAAATACCGCACGCCTTCGGGCGTTACGTCAAACCGGCAAGGCAAAACTTCCACACCTTCACTGATGGCCTGTCTGAACAATTCTCCGTAAAGGCGATCGGCACTATCGCCCGGAGCAAAATCCGTACAATCGCCGCGATTAATAAAATACAGCATTACAGCCCTCGAACCCTGCCGCACCACCTCAATCAATTCTCTCAAATGTTTCTGTCCCCTCTCCGTCACTGTATCGGGAAATAAAGCCAACGTATCTTTGACCCAAGTTGTATTTTTGACTTCCAGAAAAATCGGTTTTTCCCCACCTGTCAGCCAAAAATCAACTCGACTTTTTTTATCTTTTCCGTAAGCAACCTCCGGCTGAATTAAACTGTAATTGCCCAACTCGGGAAACAAGCGCAATTCCAAAGCTAATTTAGTAACTCGATTGGGCAGCCCCGTATTAACTCCCACCCAAGTTGGGACAGTATCGCAAACTTTAATTAATTCCCAAGTATAAGCCAACTTGCGTTTGGGATTGTCGCTGGGAGATACTAGCACTGGATTGCCGGGAATATAAACACCAGTCATCGGGCCAGTATTCGGACAGTGGGCGGTGATAATTTCTCCCGAATCTAATTCGATTTCTGCGAAAAATCGCTTGTACCGCTTGATGAGAGTTCCGGGCCAAAGTGGAGGATATTTGTAAATTAATTCGTTCATTAGTTATGAGTCATTAATCATTGGTCATTGGTCATCGGTCATTAGTCATTGGTCATTAGTCATTGGTCATTAGTCATTGGTCATTGGTCATTGGTTCTTAGTCTTTAGATATGTTGCAAAAATTGCAACTTATCTTGAAGTGCATCTGCGTTAATCTGTGTTTATCTGCCTAGCATCTGCGGTTAACTTTTCAATCAGATATTCATCCAATAAGTCTATTCAAATCCTAACTTTGTTGACCTTGCATCAACTGTGTCATCTTCACTTTAAAAGCTTCCACCAGTTCGGGACTGGCTTGTGTTTGTTGCCAAGAAGGGCGGGAATTTAAGCGATCGCACCAAGCCTGCAATTTGGGGTAATTGTCCAACGACAGACCTAGTTCGGGCAGCCAAGGCACGGAAACGCCAGCCACAACATCCGCGAGGGTAATCGTACTGCTGCTGCCAAAAAAAGGTTTATCCCCCAACAAATCCTCAAAAAACCTCAATACCGTCGCCACTTGCTGCCCTGATTTTTCCAGCTTTTGGGGGTCGCCCGCGCCGCCGAAACTCTGGCGGACAAAGGGACTCAGCGCTGGTGACAACTCGTTGACTGTGACCATTTCTACCATGCGGACGATCGCCAAATCCCGAGCATTTTGCGGCAATAGGGCGATCGCCGGATACTTAGCTTCCAGATAATCAAGCATCGCCAAACTTTCTATTAAATGAAAATCGCCATCAGCCAAAACCGGAATGTGGTGAAAAGGGCTTATTGCCAAAAAATCTGGTTGAAACTGATCGCCGTTTAATTTCACCGACACCAATTCAAACTCAATCTCTTTTTCCAGCAAAGCAATCCAGACGCGCCGAGCATTCGTAGACAGCGGATTATAATAAAGTTTCAGCAAGGTCAAAGCTCCTAACAGTCAAACTACTAAAATTTGGGGAGTTACTAGAGCGAATTAACGCCAAAAAATGATAGTATCCGTAGGGTGTGTCGCCATTGACAATCCCTAAATTTGACAGACAATCTCACAGATCCGCACCAGACCAAATAGTTAAGGAAACAAATCCCACATTTTTTGTAGCAATACTTTTTAGAAATGGTATTACTAGAGCGAATTAACGCCAAAAAATCATAGCACGAAACCCAGGCACATATAAAAATTCACAATTCATGTTATGATTTTCCAGATTTGCTATTAAACTTAGTGAAGCCTTTTAGCACTAGCATTTGTAACCATTTGTGTCTGAAACCCAGAAGCCCTCTCGTTCCCTAGCAGGGATTGCCGGCATTGTCGCAGTCGCCACTCTGATTAGCAAAGTCTTCGGATTGGTACGCCAAATTGCGATCGCAGCAGCCTTTGGAGTCGGTGTCGCCGTCGATGCCTACAACTACGCCTACGTCATCCCCGGTTTCCTATTTATTTTGCTGGGAGGGATTAACGGGCCGTTTCACAGCGCGATCGTCAGCGTTTTAGCCCGCCGCGACAAAAAAGAAGCTGCACCCTTAGTCGAGACAATCACCACGTTAGTTGGCGGCATATTGCTGTTGGTGACAATCGCTTTAATTATTTTTGCCGATCGGGCGATCGATTTAGTAGCACCAGGATTAAATAGAACAGCAGAAGGTTTAGAAATCCAAGCAATAGCCGTCCAACAATTTCGGATTATGGCGCCGATGGCATTACTTTCCGGCTTAATCGGCATTGGTTTCGGCACACTCAACGCCGCCGATATGTATTGGCTTCCTTCGATCAGCCCTTTATTTTCCAGCGTTGCACTTGTCGGCGGTTTAGGAATTCTCGCGCTGCAACTCGGAGACAAAATAACTCAGCCACAATACGCATTAATCGGCGGCTTAGTGTTAGCTTGGGGAACTTTAGCGGGAGCAGTTTTGCAGTGGTTAGTGCAACTGGTAGCACAATGGCGCGCCGGATTGGGAAAATTGCGTTTGCGGTTTGATTTTAAACGCCCCGGAGTACAAGAAGTAATTAAGGTAATGGTTCCTGCTACTTTATCCTCAGGAATGTTGCAAATTAATGTTTATACAGATTTGTTTTTCGCATCCTACATCCCTCAAGCTGCATCTGCAATGGGTTACAGCGGCTTGTTAGTCATGACTCCTTTAGGCATTATTTCTAATGTAATTTTAGTACCATTTTTGCCAATTTTTTCTCGCCTTGCCGAACCCAAAGACTGGCCGGAATTAAAAAATAAAATTCGTCAAGCTTTAATTTTGACTGGACTGACGATGCTGCCGCTAAGTGCTTTAATGGTAACACTTGCCGGGCCGATCGTCCGCATTGTTTACGAACGCTATGCTTTTAATCAGTCAGCCTCCCAGTTTGTCACGCCCCTATTAATGGCTTACGGTATTGGAATGTTTGTGTATTTGGGCCGCGACGTTTTGGTACGGGTATTTTACGCTTTGGGAGATGGGGAAACGCCTTTTCGTGTCAGTATTATCAATATCTTTTTAAACGGACTGCTGGATTATTTGTTAGTAGGAGCTTTCGGCGCGCCCGGATTAGTATTGGCGACGGTGGGAGTGAATCTGATTTCGACGATTATGTTTTTGTACTTATTAGATAAAAAACTGGGTGGCCTGCCTTGGGGGGAGTGGAGTTTGCCCTTTTTGGGGTTAGCTTCTGGTAGTTCACTAACCGCTTTTGTTTCCTTGGCTACTTTGCAAGGCTGTCAAAGAGTTTTGGGTACTGAAGGTTTGGTAATTCAATTAGTGCAGTTAGGTGTGGCAAGTTTGGCAGGATTGGGAGTTTTTGCCATTTTTGTGAATCAGATGAAGTTACCGGAAGTTGAGATGTTTGTCGATCGCATTCGCGGCCGTTTTGGGAAGTAATATAGTTTCCGTTAGCATCTGATTTGTAGGGGCGGGTTCGCCAGCCATTCATGGTAAAAATGAATAATCTTGTCAACCCGCCCCCACCCAACAAACAATCAAAATGTACGGTGAATTCATGGGTAAAATATTGATGTAAATATCATCAACCAATTTGTAGGGGCGGGTTCGCCAACCATATATGGTAAAAATAAATAATCTTGTCAACCCGCCCCCACCCAACAAACAATTACAATGTACGGTGAATTTGTGGATTAAATGTCCATGTGAATAATCGCGGGGATGGGGCGGGTTTTGGTAGATTGTTTGTGGGTTTCATAGATATTGGCGAACCCGCCCCTACAGGATTTGGGGATGTTTTTTGTGAATTATCACCCAGCATCAATCAAAATGTACGATCGCTCAAATTTGTCCTCATCTCCTTAACGGTTGCTATATTTGCGATCGCCCCACCGCCCCACCATTCCCTAATTCACCCTGTATAAATACTCAACAAAATATCAAGAATTGTAAATAAGCGACCGAAAACACAGACAGTGCGATCGCACTTTGCTAATTTCCTATTATCCAAAAGCCTAGGGTGCCATCAGCTACGAGATAGAAATTGCAATTCGAGCGATCGAATCGATTTTTTGCTGCTCAAAAACCACTCATTCTACCGGAAGCACAAACAGATGAAAACCCTAGCACAAGTTAACAAAAAAAATCCTTTTGTAGGTTTCACAAGCAACCAACCAAGAGAAATAGTCATCCTTGACCCCACAGTACCCGACAGCCACCACCTAGTCGAGGGAATCGAACCAGACACAGAAACCTACATCCTCAACAGCCAGCCCAATGCGATCGAGCAAATCACCACACTCCTAGCTCAGCATCAAGACATTGCAGCCCTGCACATCATCTCCCACGGTGCTCCAGGCCACATCCAACTCGGCAATACCCAGTTAAACAGTCAAACTCTCCCCCACTACAGCCAGCAGATCCAACAGTGGCGAAACAGCCTCACAGCCGATGCCGAAATCATCATTTACGGGTGTAACGTCGCCGCCACAACCGATGACTTCACAACCGACAACCAAAAACCAAACCACCAACCAACAACCCATCCGCTACAAAATCCGCTACAAAATCCGCTGCCGAACTTCCTCCATCAACTCCACCAACTCACAGACGCAAAAATCGCCGCCAACCCCCACCCCACAGGCAACAGCAAACTCGGCGGCAACTGGAACATCTCCCAACTCATCCCCCCATCGCCCCAAAGGCCCAAACTTGCGATCGTAGAAACCACCCTCAAAACCTACAGCGGCATCCTGGGCTTCGCCACCAAAGTAGACTTCCCCACTGGGAGTTTCCCCATTTCAGTCAGCATCGGCGACTTCAACGGCGACGGGAAACCAGATGTAGCAACGGCGCACCGCTTCAGCTACACCACCTCGATCCTGCTCAACACAACTACAACAGGCGCCACCACCCCCACCTTCGCCCCCAAAGTAGACTTCCCCATTGGGAGTAGCCCCAATTCAGTCAGCATCGGCGACATCAACGGTGACGGGAAACCTGACTTAGCTGTGGCGAACGGTACCAGCGCCACCACCTCGATCCTGCTCAACACAACTACAACAGGCGCCACCACCCCCACCTTCGCCCCCAAAGTAGACTTCACCACTGGGAATCTCCCCTTTTCAGTCAGCATCGGCGACATCAACGGCGACGGGAAACCAGACTTAGCAACGGCGAACAATAGCTTCACCGCCTCCATCCTGCTCAACACCAACTCTCAAGTTACTGCTGTCACCGCCACCACTCCCGATGGCAGCTACGGCGTCGGTGCCACGATCGCCATCACCGTCACCTTCGATCAAAATGTCACAGTCACCGGCACACCCCAACTCCAACTAGAAACCGGCACAACAGACCAATTTGCCAACTACGCCTCCGGTAGCGGCACTACAGCCCTCACCTTCAACTATGTAGTCCAAGCCGGAGACACCTCCGCTGACTTAGAATACCTCTCCACCACTGCCCTCACCCTCAACGGCGGCACAATTAAAGATAATTTGACTGCAAATGCCGATTTAACCCTTCCCGCCTTAGCCTCGCCTAACTCCCTCGGCGGTAGCAAGGCCATAGTTATCGATCCAGCCTTAGTTGATAGCATTCCACCCACAGTTGCCTTAACATCAACTTCCCCGGCAACAGTCAACGGTTTATTTAGCGTCACCGCTACCTTTAGTGAAAATGTCACTGGGTTTGATAATACCGATCTCACCGCAGCCAATGCTACTGTCAGTAATTTTGTGACTGTTGATGCGAAAACTTACACCTTTGATCTCACTCCCAGTGCTAGCGGTAATGTCACAGTTGATGTCCTGGCTGCGAAAGCTACTGATAATGCGGGCAATAATAATACCGCTGCAACTCAACTAATTCGTACTGCCGATATTACCTTACCAACCGCTAGTTTAACTCAGGTTAGTGAAATTAGCACAGCAGGTGGCACGGCTCAACAATTGTTAGTAACTTATAGCGATAATACTGGCATTGACCTGAGTAGCATTGATGATAGCGACATCAAAATCAATGGCAGCATTCCCGTCACGAAAGTCAGTGTTGATAACAATATTAATGGTACACCGCGTACCGTCACTTATTCATTTACGCCGCCTGGTGGAACTTGGGATATTGCAGATAATGGAACTTACACAGTAAATTTGCAAGGCGCTCAAGTTAAGGATACAGTTGGGAATTTTGCAAGTCCTGGTAGTTTAGGAAATATTGTTGTTAATATTCCAACACCAACTCCAACACCAACTCCAACTCCAACACCAACTCCAACGCCAACTCCAACTCCTAACAACCAACTGCCGATCGTCAATAATCCAATCTGGGATCAAAGTCGTGCTACAGGGTTTTCTAGCAATACCGCCTTTGTCTTTGCTGCCAACACTTTTCTCCCAGCAAATCCGGGCAATACTATCACCTATACAGTCACCGCCCTAGATAATAATACTGTCGCCGAAGGACAAGATTATACTTGGACGCTAGGCGCAAATGGAGGTAACTACAAGCGGAAAACAGAAACTGCTTCCGTAGCTACTCTTCCGGGAATATTTGACGGGCCGAATCCTGCGCTCAAATTTGACCCGACTACCCGCACTCTCAGTCAAGTACCGGGAAATAATTTACCTTTGCCGCAATGGGTAGAAGTGAAAGGTACTGACAATAATGGTAAGAGTGTCAGCGAATTATTGCACCTTCAAGGCTGGAGTTGCACGGGTTTTGTCATAGACGACTATATTGCCGGCGCTAATGTCTTCTTTGATGCCAACAAAAATGGCATCGCCGATCCTAGCGAACCGAAAGGGACAAGTGACAGTAAAGGCGCATTTGCTTTTGATATTCCTTTGAGCAGTTTTGACACGAATAAAAATGGCAAAATTGACCCCAGTGAAGGTAATTTAGTCGCCTTGGGCGGCACTGATATCGGTACGGGTTTACCCTTAGAAACTCCGCTCAAAGCGACACCAGATGCAGTTGTCATTACTTTACTGACTAGCATTTTAGCTGAATTAGCCGATCGCGGTTTAAGCGTCAACGAGGCTAATGCCAAACTCACTAGCGCCTTGAATATCCCCAGCGACATAGCCATTAATTATGTCGATCCGATCGCAGCTACCAAAGGACAACAGCCCGGTGCTAAAGCAGAATTAAGCGCGATGCTGCAAATCCAAAACTCGATTACTCAAATTGCGGGATTAATTGAAGGTGCCAGCAGTCTGAGTATGGGTGATGCTGTCAAGCAAATAGTGAGTACGATCGCCGATCGCATTTTAACAGGAGGAACCTTAGATTTAACCAAACCCGAACAAGTCGCAGCCTTAGGTGCCCAAGTAGCTGATCGCGTCAAGGCGATCGATCCAAATTTTAACACCCAAGAGATCTTAGTGGCGGCACCTGCACTAGCCCAAGTAATCGCAGCATCCAATCAACGGATCGTAAGTGCGATCGCCAATAATACCGATATCACACAACTGCAAAAACAAATAGCAGCAGTCCAAAAAATTGCTTTAGGTGAAACAACTCAAGACTTGAAGGCATTTGGTGCCGGTCAAAAAACCCTTGAGGCTTTAGTTGCAGAAAACACGGGTGCAGCCTTAGACGAACAAATTTTGACTGGTGGTAATAATCCAACGACTCCAACTCCAACAACTCCAACTCCAACAACTCCAACTCCAACTACTCCAACTCCAACCACTCCAACTCCAACAACTCCAACTCCGACGACTCCAACTCCAACGACTCCAACTCCGACGACTCCAACTCCCATAAAAACTCCAGTCACTCCAACACCAACACCAACACCAACTCCAATACAAACTCCAGTCACTCCAACACCAACACCAACTCCAATACAAACTCCTGTCACTCCAACACCAACACCAACTCCAACTCCAATACAAACTCCAGTCACTCCAACACCAACACCAACTCCAATACAAACTCCAGTCACTCCAACACCAACACCAACTCCAACTCCAATACAAACTCCAGTCACTCCAACACCAACAACAACTCCAATACAAACTCCAGTCACTCCAACACCAACACCAACTCCAACTCCAATACAAACTCCAGTCACTCCAACACCAACAACAACTCCAATACAAACTCCCACACCAACTCCAACACCGCCGCCCCCGCTACCGACAACTTTACCGACAGGGGAAGTACAAATTGCGATCGCAACCCCAAAACCATCGGTATCGAGTAATACGCGATCGGGTTTACCAGAAAACACCCAATTAGGCGATGTTTACCTGCTAACAGATAGCAACGATAGCAGCATCCCGCCAGAAGCATTAGGTTTAACCGTATTTGCCCTTTCTGGTAACGACTCCTTAACAGGCTTGCGATCGGCAGATACCTATTTTGGCAATCAAGGAGAAGATACACTGCTAGGTGAAGGTGGTGACGATCGACTATTTGGCGGTAAAGGTTCAGATTCGATCGATGGCGGCATTGGCAACGATTTTCTTAGCGGGAATAATGACAACGATATCCTGCTAGGTGGTGATGGCGATGATACATTGCGCGGAGGCAAGCAAGATGATATCTTATTAGGCGGTGCGGGTAACGATGTTTTGAATGGCGATCCGGGTTTTGATATCCTCACAGGTGGCGCGGGAGGCGATCGTTTTGTCTTGCAAGATCCGGTTACTCAACTATCTCAAGCCGATCTGATTGCTGACTTCACTGCCGATGATAAAATTCAGTTAATTGATATCACATTCAGTCAACTAACTTTTGAGTCAGTTAGTGTCATCTTAGATGGTGCGAGTGCTGTAACATCAACCGCTATCAAATTTGGGAATGACTACTTGGGAATAGTTTATAATGTGAAGCCAACGGCTCTTAATAGTAGTTCTTTCTTGTAAGATGGAAGAGTGATATTTTGCCCGATCGACCGCGATCTGGTAGGGGCGGGTTCACCAACCATCTTGGATTCACATCCCAAATATTCATAAACCCGCCCCCACCCAACCAACCAACCCCGCGACGAAAACAGGTTTATCGGTATCTGCGCTAAGAGGGGGCGGGTTTATGAATCCTGCGAAAAGATGACGGAAATTTCGGCGAACCCGCCCCTACAAAATCGCGGTAGATCGGTCGATTCGATTACCCCTAATCTGGTAGGGGCGGGTTCACCAACCATCTTGGATTCACATCCCAAATATTCATAAACCCGCCCCCACCCAACCAACCAACCCCGCGACGAAAACAGGTTTATCGGTATCTGCGCTAAGAGGGGGCGGGTTTATGAATCCTGCGAAAAGATGACGGAAATTTCGGCGAACCCGCCCCTACAAAATCGCGGTAGATCGGTCGATTCGATTACCCCTAATCTGGTAGGGGCGGGTTCACCAACCATCTTGGATTCACATCCCAAATATTCATAAACCCGCCCCCACCCAACCAACCAACCCCGCGACGAAAACAGGTTGATCAGTATCTGCGCTAAGAGGGGGCGGGTTTATGAATCCTGCGAAAAGATGACGGAAATTTCGGCGAACCCGCCCCTACAA
>NZ_JAUBUN010000019.1:0-48645 GCF_036702665.1 Microcoleus sp. Aus8_D2 | reverse complement strand
GGGTTTATGAATCCTGCGAAAAGATGACGGAAATTTCGGCGAACCCGCCCCTACAAAATCGCGGTAGATCGGTCGATCGCACATGATATCTCGGCTGGGGCGGGTTTACGAGATATCTCATTTTTATTACAGATCTTGGCGAACCCGACCCGACAACAATTACGCACGATCGATCGCACGATATCACATCTTCCGCTGAAATTCCTCAAGCACATCCATCAACTGAACTTGACACTGCATCGGAATCAAATCTGCCAGCGGCACTTCCCGTTTACCGCCGCCCAATTTAACTGAAATACCTTGCAAAACTTGTCCAACTTTGTCATCATCTACATTGCCATCTACCAGCATCGGGTAAAGTTGTTGGGCAACAACGGTATGCAGGTGGGCATCACGGAGATACAAATGCCACTTGGCAATGTCAATGTAGACATTTTCGCCGATTTCAGCGGCTAAGGATTCGATCGCCAGCGTAGTATTAGCCATATAAAAAAACAGAAAGTTATTTGTTATCAATCAAAAGAGTTAACAAATCGCCGACAACTCCCTTCAGCCAGAATCTTTGGTGAGGGGCGAATAATCGGCGATCGCAAAAATGAAAATCGCGTGGGCCAAAACTACTAGAGCCCATACACCCGTTACTGTAACTGCCCAAGGCCAATCAGCCTTTTGCAAATTTTGAACAAACCACAAACCAGAATTGGTAGCAGAAAAAAGACCGACGTGGATCGCAAAATTCATGCGGTCATCTAATTGACGGTACTCTGGGTCTTTGCGATCGGGTTTGCGGGGCCAACGAGGAGGCATAGTTTTTCACTTGATGTTAGTAGTTCTCTGCCTATTTTAATCATAAGTGCCACTTTTTGAATTCTGCCTCCCTCTCAAGACAGGAAATTTACGCCTCTAAATTTTCATAATCTCCTGACTTACCGCCGCTTTTGCTGACTAGGCGAATCGATTCAATGGCGATCGACTTTTCCAGGGCTTTCGCCATATCGTACAGAGTCAGCGCCGCCACCGAAACCGCCGTCAGCGCCTCCATTTCCACCCCAGTTTCCCCCTTAATTTTCACCGTCGCCCGAATTTGATACCCCGGCAACCCAGCATCCGGTATCACCTGCACTTCCACGCTGCTAATGGGCAGAGGATGACACAGAGGAATCAGATTAGCCGTCTGCTTGGCCGCCATAATTCCAGCCAGCCTTGCAGTGCCCAACACATCCCCTTTCGGTGCATTCCCCGCTTCAATCGCTGCAAACGTCTCCGGCAGCATCCGCACCCGCGCCTGGGCCACAGCTTGCCGCACAGTTGCCACTTTCGCCGAAACGTCCACCATTTGGGCTTCCCCGCTGTTGTCGAGGTGAGTTAGCTGCGCGCGATCGGGCAATTTAGAAAAAGTTTCGGAAAGCTCTTGCATTATTTTGAGAATGGTGTTAGTATTAGATTCTGTGCGGGACAGAGATTGTTCAATCTTAGATTAAATCTAAAATGATTAAATCTAAAATTTAAACTCTTAAGGTAACAGGAAAAACAACAGGGGCTTGTAGCTTAGTTGGATAGAGTGCATGGCTACGAACCATGAGGTCGGGGGTTCGAATCCCTCCAAGCCCATTATCAAAAACAACGCATCCTACAATATTTTGTAGGATGTGTTGTTGTTTAAAATTGCCAATCTTCTGGTGGGATGGGCATCTTGCCCGTCCCCAAAATCTGTTTTTCTGGTGGGATGGGCATCTTGCCCGTCCCCAAAATCGATTTTTCTGGTGGAATGGGCATCTTGCCCGTCTCCAAAATCTGTTTTTCTGGTGGGATGGGCATCTTGCCCGTCCCCAGACTCTTACTCATTCAAAGCATAAACATCTTTGCCGCGCCCGATCGCAAATTTCATCGAATGAGACAAACCCTTGCTAGACAAAGTAACAAAAATCAGCAAAGCCAAACCAGCGAGTCCAGCAGCCAAACCAAACATATTTCTGTAGCCGACTTGTTCCGCAACAAAACCTAAAGTCGGGCCAGCAATCGCAATTCCCAAATCAAACCCCCCAATACAAAGCGAAAACAATCTGCCCCTTTCTTGAGGTTCGCACCTATCCGACATCAGCGTTACCATCATCGGCAAAACAGTACCGCCTGCCGTACCTTCAAACAAAGCCGCGATCAAAAAAGCACCGCTGTTGTTAGCAAAATACAACAATAACATAGACACGGCGTAACAGATTAAGCCACCCGAAATAAACAAGCCGCGGCCGTATTTATCCGAAGCCCGTCCCGTAACCAACCGCAAACCGAAACTGGCGATCGCCGCCGTAGAATAAAACAATCCCGGATTCAAATCAACCTTAGTTTCTTGGATAAACAAAGGCATAAAAGTGCTCAAAGTTCCGAATACTAAACCAACCAGCAATAACACCAAAGCCGGAATCCGCACCCTGGGACTCCACAGCATTTGCCAGTATTTTTGACTATTTTTGTCCTCAGATAGCGAGTCAGACTTTGTTAACTCGGCAAAATTTGGGTCCGCAATTTTCCACGTAAAAAATAAAGCCATTGTGGCAAAAGCCGCCGACATCGCAAACAAAGCAGGATAACCAACTCCAGCTTGTACAAATCCGCCAATCGCCGGGCCAAATGCCAAACCGATAGGACTTACCAAACTCATGTAACCGATTAATTCGCCCCGCTTTCCTGGCGGCGACAAATCTGTGACCAAAGCACTGTAAGCTGTAGTAAAAGCGGCGATGCTAATGCCGTGAAAAGCGCGCAGAACTAACAGTAAGGGGATGGATTGAGCGCACAGGTAGCCGATAGGGGCAAGTACGGCCACTGACACCCCTAGCAGCAAAACTTGTTTTCGCCCCCGGCTGTCGGCTATTTTACCCAACTGCGGCCTCGATAGCAAAAGCCCGATCGCAAATGCACCCATCACAAAGCCAATTTGTTGCTTTGTACCGCCCACAGATTGAACGTACAGTGGCAAAGTTGGCAGCAGCGAAGCCAAACTACACCAGAATAACAGGCCTGCGGTAAATAAAATCAGCAAGCTGCGTTTAGGTTGGGGTTCGATGTCCCTAAAAATCTTCAAGATGCAAATTCCCTTTAAATTTTATGATTATCAATTACCAATTCCCAATTCCCCAATTCCCATTACCAATTACCAATTCACGAAGTTGAGAATTGCCACATTTGTTTCTGTAAAATGTCAACCCTTCGACAAACTCAGGACAAGCTATTAACTATCAACTATCAACTGCTTTCGGAGTCAACTGCTTTCGGAGTCAACTGCTTTCGGAGTCAACTGTCAACTGTCAACTGTCAACTGTCAACTGCTTTCCTGTCAGTCTCACCAATCAACCTCGGCCCTTTCCTCCACCACCCGCTGATAAACCCATTCAGTTTCCATCGCCAACTTCGGCCAACTAAATCGACGTTCCAAATCCTCATAAGCATTGTCAACCAACCACCGCCCGTAAGCCGGATTTTTCAACACCTCCAAAATCCCCCAGGCCAAAGAATCGCGATTATTTGCCTCAGTAACAACGCCAGTTTTCGTATGCTGCACTACCTCCGGTAAGCCGCCCGCATTCGACACCACCACAGGTACTCTTGCAGCAAAGCTTTCTAAGGCCACAATCCCAAAAGGTTCGTAAAGACTGGGGAAAACCGCGCAGTCAGCCACCGTCTGGAATTTGTCGAGATGTTCCTCAAACATGAAGCCAGTAAAATAACACTTATTCCAAATTCCTAAATTCCAAGCCAAATGTTTGAGATGGTCTGTATTGCCGCCGCCAACAATTACAATTTTCGCTTTTCCCCCCATTTCCCTAATGACTTGAGGTGCCGCATTGAGAAATACAGCAATGCCTTTTTCGTAGCTAATTCTGCCTACATAATAGACTATTTTTTCGTCATCTGCTGCAAATAGGCGGCGGAAATCCATCGCATCAAATTCGTCCCTGCGCGGCTTTTTTTCCGGTCTAATTCCGTTATAGATTACCTCTATTTTGTTCCACGGAGTCGATAGTACAAGTTCGGCTTCCCGCCGCATATAGTCGCTGCAAACAATGACGCGCCAAGCGTTATAAGCGAGGTCGTTTTCCTTGGCGTTAATGTAGCGCTGCCCGTCATTGTGGAGGCCGTTGAAGCGCCCGTATTCGGTGGCGTGGATGGTGGCAATTAGCGGTACTTTAAAGGTATGCTTGAGGGCGATCGCCGCATCTCCCACTAACCAATCGTGAGCGTGGATCAAATCAAAGGGGCCTTCTTCTAGCATCAGTTTGCCACCTTGGTGCCCCATGCTTTGGTTGAGGTTCGCCACCCAGTGAAAAAAGTCCTTGGCGTGCCCGACTACTACGCGATGCACCTCTATTCCTTCAACCACTTCGTACATCGGCGCGTGGCCGAACTCTACTGTAATTAAGTGAATCGAGTGGCCTAGCTTCACCAATTCTGGATACAGTTCCGATACGTGGCGGGCGATACCGCCGACTATTCTGGGAGGAAACTCCCAGGCCAATACCAAAATTTTCATCTTTCTCCCCTCCTAAGAATTTATATATCTTAATGTTTATTGTTGACTACTTTATTGTATAATGCACACCCTTAAATGTTGAGCGATCGCAAATCTATGCCCGAGGGCTGATTTTTGGCAGCAACAAGGACGGAAAATTATGCAGAAACCGGGTATTTGTAGCAATTGCTCTCTGGCCCGGTTTCTGGAATATTTGGGCTGCACCCACAATTTCGGGCGATCGCGCGTACCCGATTACCCTTGCTTCAAAATCGGTTCCAACTCGTGGCGAAAACGGGTCCAAGCCGCCGCCGATGCAGAGTTTGACACAGCACCTTTCCGCATCAAAATCGCGCCGTCTTCAAAGCCAACAATCCCGTACTCTCCAGACTTGGACATTCGATCGATCGCCGGCACGATTTCCTGCAACTGTCCCCGTTCCCGCCTAAACGCTGCCTGATACTGCTGCAACTGCCACATATCGGCAACTACATATTCCATCTTCACCGCTTGCCCCGCATCATTCCGCAGTTCAAACATTGGAAACCGGAGAATTTCCCGGCGGCTTGACAAAATCGGCACAATAGTATTCGTTGCAGCCACGCTAGCACTAGGAGGAATTTGAGCCAACAGCGGGCGCACTTGAGACACGTGCTGCCACTGTCTGACGAGAGGAACCTGCACCCAAGGAGCGATCGCATCAGGCAAAATAAACGAAAAAGTCCGATTTGGGTTAGACGTGAAGGTAAAAAATAGCGACAAGCAGATGCAAAAGCCCCAAAAGCGGCGAAACCGTGAAGACGAAGGGAAAGGAAATATCGCAGAAGGAAAACGCAAAATAGTTTGTTCTCCCCTCCTAATTCTATCTTCTTCCTGTTGACGGGCAGCCCACCACAGGATTGCCCCGTAAAACAGCCCCGGAACCACAGTCATCGCATAGCGAATATTAATCGCCAACACCGACTCTCCTTTAGCTAAAAATAGCTTCAGCAAGGGGAAGCCTGCGATCGTCCAAGATGCGGGCGCTACGGCAGGAACCAAGGCTAACGGCAACCACTGACCCAGTAGGTATCTAATCTTACCAAAAAGTGGCGTAAATAGCTCAGTTACCAACCGCCCGGGATTGCTAACCATTCCCCAAAGAATTTCCAGCGTCGAAGCTTCATCTCCATCGGCATATTGACCGAAGCGTTCCATCATAAACCGCTGGGAGATATCGGCAGAAAACAAAGGCATAATCAAATTAGTCAGGACGATCGTGTAACCAAAACTGAGAATGCAGACAGCCAAACCAGTCCGAGGGTAGCGCCGGCTCAAAATCATGTAAGCCCCCACCCCAAACAAAACAATTCCCGAATCTTCTCGCACGGCCAAAATTACAGTGGCGAGCATCCCAAACATCGGCCACCAGCGCTTCTCCATCGCCAGCAGCAAGCCGAAGACATAAAGCGGAATTTGACAAACATCGTGAAAATTGCCCAAAGTGGGGCCGATAACGGCGTTAGCTGCGTAATAGCTCACGACAATTGTCGCCGACAGTCGCGGTTCTAGATAGTGTCTGGCGAGAGCGTACAGAACTAAACCAGCCGCCGTAATTAAAGTCACCTGCAACACCGTCAAAGTGACAGGCGAGGGGAACAGCGAGTAAATTGGCAGCCACAGCATCAGCGCCGGGGTGAAATGCTGCCCCAACCGATAGTAAGATACAGATGGGAGCTGATTTTGGTGAACCACGTTAGTGGACAAAGCCGAAGACAGGGAACTCTCAAACAAGTGACCCCGAGTGCCGTTCCAAAAAAGTTGATTGAAAATGCCTTGGTCGTATGTAGCGTAAAAGCTGTAGTAGCGGTGCAGTGTCAGCAATAGGCACAGCACAAAAAAGGCGATCGCCACTTTCACCACCACCTGTAGCGACTCATTTTTCTTCCATCTCAAAAATGTCATGGGCCCGCCGTAATGAAATCATCGGACAATAGCATAAATCTAAAGTAAGTATTAAATTAAAGTAGAAGTGAAATAACTCGGCTCGACAATGGTCAATTATTTTCACCCGATCGAAAAGCTCAACAGCGTCCATCCAACATCCGGCACTAGCGACACCGACTGTTCTCCCGAACAGCCGGCAAATTCCGCACCGCTGTTACAGCTTTTGCTGTTCATAGACAAGCGTCCCTCTTCCAGGGAACAGAACAGACACATCCGCAAGTCCCTACAGGATTTGAAGGCAGAGTGCGACTTTGATCTTCAAGTCATCGACGTAGGAGAACAGCCAGATTTAGCCGAACACTTTAAACTTGTAGCCACTCCCTCCCTGCTCAAAATTCATCCCGAGCCCAGACAAACTCTCGCCGGCAGCAATTTGATCGCCCAACTCGAACACTCGTGGCCCCGCTGGCAGCGTTCTGTAGAAGAATACGCAGCTCAGCAACAGTCGCCCGCGGTTCTAACGGCAGCAGCTTTGGCAGACCCAAAACCGATCTATTCTGTTGCTTGCGCCACTGAACTGGTGCAACTTGCCGATGAAGTTTTTCGCCTCAAACAGGAAAAAGAACACCTGCAAGAGCAGTTGCAGTTGAAAGACAGGATTATTGCGATGCTGGCTCACGACTTACGCAATCCCTTGACAGCCGCATCTTTGGCTTTGGAGACTTTGGAGTCAAATCAAAAGGTGAAGGAGGGGCAAAAGTCCCGTTTGACACCGACTCTGGCGGCTCATTTGATGAAACAAGCCCGCCGCCAAATTAGAATTGTCGATCGGATGATTACAGATATCCTGCAAGCAGCCCGAGGTACAAACGCTCAACTCCACATTGAACCAAAAAAAATCGAACTGAGGGCGATTTGTCAAGATGTGATCCTGCAATTTCAAGACAAGTTTCAGGCTAAAAGTCTGAATTTAGAAACGGACATTCCCGCAGATTTGCCCTTGGTTTATGCCGATCCCGATCGCATCAAACAAGTCATAGTCAACCTGTTGGACAACGCCAGCAAGTACACGCCAGAGCAAGGAACTGTTAATCTTTCCATTCTCCACCGCACCGCTTACAAAGTTCAAGTCAGCATCTGCAACAGCGGCCCTGGAATTCCCGAAGAAAATTGCGCTCGTATTTTTGAAGACAGCTATCGCTTGCAGCGAGATAAATCTACCGACGGTTACGGCATTGGACTATCTCTGTGTCAAGGCATCATCCGCGCCCACTACGGTCAAATTTGGGTAGACTCTGTACCCGATCGAGGCAGTTGTTTTCACTTTACTCTGCCCGTCGGGCGGTGAAAAATCGATCTAAACTCTCGAAGAGCATAACTATTGATTAGACCGACTTGATTAACTTAAAGGGCGATCGGAGAATGTTGCGGGCGATCGAGTTTCACCTGTCAGGAAAAAATGTAACGTTGCCGATCGCCCGCCGCAGATAGTATTTGCATCATAACTGAGATGTTGCACCATTCTCAAGAACCGACCCGAACCCTTGATTTTCCGTTGATGCGATCGCCAAAAACCTAGCTGTTAGAGGCTTAATGACATTGGTGCAAGATATCAGCATAACCGATCGACTCTCGACGGTCGGTGTGCATGGGTGTTGTTATGCTGCCACTATGAAATTAAGTCAGTGAAAGTGGCATAAGGTTTGGCGCAAGCTCTGGGTTGGGTAAAGTAGGCAAAGGTTCTTGAGATATTGGCAGATCCAGATGTTGCGTGTAAATTACTTGGTAGAGTTGAGGTTCTGCTTTAATAACCAGTCCCTGAAGACGCTTTAGGTGGTCAGCAAACTCAGGGCTGTTTCGCATGGCAATATAATTTTCAACGGATACAAAATGAGCGTAGTTTGCAGCTCTGGTGCGATCGAGGCTAATGTGCAGATTGGCTGTATAGCTGCCGGGAAATTGACCGTTTAATCGCTTGTACTCGGCAACTTGTGTAGAAACAAACTGCTCGGCTTTGTCCGGGTCGAGTGTAAATATGTTGATCAGAACAATTCCATCACCGACTCGAATAGGATTAACCGGAAATCCGTTTTCTACTTGCAGGTTATTCATGAATCCACTCCTTTAATTTGAATTAGGTGATTTTTGGTCTTAGTGTCTTGGCGCAGAAGGATACAGCCATCGCTTAAATATTCGCGTTACTTGAGGCATGACGATCCAAGTCATCAACGGCATCATGATAGCAATACTCACGAGTGTCGCTAGCCAAGCTGGTAGTCCATTCGTGATTGGTTTCAACAGAATCGGCATCAGAGAAATGACTGGGTAGATACCGATCGCACTGACAATTGAAGTTTTCCATTTTGGGGGTGGCTGGGCATTCGGCACTTCAGGTAGAGCGAACCAAGCTTCTAAGCTATTGACCCGTAAAACTTTTGGATCGCCAACAGTCAGTGCATCTGCACGAGCAATCCAACCCTGGCAGATGGGAGATTCTTCCCATTCTTTCAAATGACCAAGAGTTTCAAAGCGCAGAATGAGTTGCCATTCACCACGCTGCGTCGTGGGATATAGAACTTCACCTCCTGCATAGCCCGGAAAGGTACTAGCAGCAAGAATAACACCTCGAACGGTTCCTTCAAATACAGCTTCATATCCTGGCTTAACATACCGAATAATTGACACAACTCCAGCGGGAACCTGCATAATTATCTCTTAAACATCCTCAATATTCTGATGAAAGCCATCACATAAAAGTCCACAGCTACACAAGTGATATGTTCCGCTTTATAGGGCGAGCGCCGTCGGTTTTTTGTCAACAAGTTTGGCTTGAGACATTGCGTTTTCTCCTAAATAAAATTGACTTACAGGATGCCACCATTTACTTGAATCGTTTGACCATTGACCCAGCGAGCGTCATCAGAGGACAGAAACGCTACGACATCTGCAATATCGGCGGGTTGTCCGAGACGACCGAGTGGAGTTGACTGAATCAAATGGTTTAAAGCGTCAACAGGCATAATTAACCCATCGGTTTCAGTCACTCCAGGTGCAACCAGATTCACAGTTATACCTCGGTGTCCCAGTTCTTTAGACAAAGCAAAACTAAACTGTTCGATTGCGGCTTTACTGGCAGCATACACCCCACCCATTGGAATGCTTTGCTTTGTTGCACCGCTGGATAAGCTAATGATGCGTCCGCCATCGCTGAGATGTTTGGCCGCTTCTTGCAGGGCGAAAAATGTTCCTTTAGCGTTGGTGTTGAAGACGCGATCGAAGTCAGATTCGGTCATATCAACTGTTGGTTTGTAAACAGACACGCCAACATTATTAACTACAATATCAAGCTGACCAAAGGTGTTGAGAACTTGTCCAAATAGATTGCGGGTCTCTTCAATATTGCTGATATCCGATTGAATTGCAATTGCCTGCACCCCTTTACTCTGAATGGTTGTGACTACTGCTTCTGCCTTATCTCGATTTCCTGCGTAGGTAATGGCAACAGTTACCCCATCACGCCCCAAGCGTTCGGCGATCGCTCGTCCAATTCCCCGCGATCCACCCGTAACTAGCGCTACTTTTCTTTTCAATGACGACATGATCTTGCTTTATTAGTTTAAAACGATCAACCTTGACCAACAACACTCTATACTGTGACTTACCTTTTGGGAATTACTTACTTTTTTGTAAGTATCTAGCAGAGCGCCGGGACTTGATTTTCATGCAATCAGAACCACCAACCGATGGTACACAGTTCGTAAAAGCTACTTTGAGAGTCTTAGGGGGCAAATGGAAACTCTTAATCCTATGGCATTTGAAGGATGCAGCAAAGCGATACAGCGAATTGAAGCGGTTAATTCCTGAAATTACCGAAAAAATGCTGATCCAGCAATTACGCGAACTAGAGCGTGAGGACATTGTTGGTCGCAAAATTCTCGCAGAGATGCCTCCAAAAGTTGAGTATGCTTTCACAGACTATGGCAGAACGCTTATACCCGTCTTTAAACCACTGTGTGAGTGGGGACAGGAACATCTGAAACGCACGAACACTGATGGAATAGATTGATTTCGTGGGAATTGTCGTAAAAGCGATAAGTAAAAACGCGACTTATATGGTTAAGATCGATTCTCAAGCAAGGTGGCAATAATCTGTTCGTTCGCCTTGGGAAAAGTAAATTGGTCAATTTCGTCCAGTGTCACCCAGCGAATTTCATCGCACTCGATCGTTTGCGGTTCCCCGCTGACGTGACGGCAGTGGTGCACGTAAAGCCTAACTGTAAATTTAGTATAGTCGTGGTCAATTGTCATCAGGCGATCGCCCACTTCTACAACAATCCCCAACTCCTCCATAATTTCCCGTTTTATGCAAGCTTCGATGGTTTCCCCAGGCTCTACTTTACCGCCAGGAAACTCCCAAAAACCGCCATGCAGTCCGTGTTGTCGGCGCTTGTCAATCAAAATTTGTTGTCTGTCGTTCCAGATCGCAGCAACACCGATAACTTTGTGGGTCACAGGAGTAAGAGACATATTAATGGGGAATTGGGAATGGGGCATCGGGCATCGGGCATCGGGCATCGGGCATGGAGCAGGGTAATTGGGAATGGGGGATTGGGGATTGGGGAATTGGGAATTGGTAATTGATAATTGGTCGCTCGTAGACCCACTGCAAATTTCGTATTTACCAAGTTTTTGTTGCACAACTGCCGGCTGTAACGAATTATTGTTTTGACAAACCTGGTGGATAGCCACCCGTGCGTTCCTATTTCCAATTAGTAATTAATAATTTAATCATGTTATCAATTTTTTCAGCAAACAACAAGTGACAACTAATACCATTTGATAAAAGTCTGGCTGCAAGCTTTCGTGTTGGGTTTCATGCCACCAATCTAAAATCTTCAATCTAATAAAATCTTCAATCCAAAATCTAAAATCTAAAGCCCCCATCTTCCGAAGGGGGCTTGACACTTGTACGACTTAAATGTTAATAATCAACTAATCTTCCGAGCCGTGTCTCTCACTAGCTTGGATGGACTTTTCAAAAGTCATTCGCTGTTCGGCATTTTTGAGAAAATAGCCGCTAATCATAGCCGAGGCTAGCAATCTACCCAAATGTTCGCGACTGGTAGTCACTGTCACCCCGAAATGTTCCGAAGGTAAATTCCCCAAAAGCCCGACAATATTTCGCTCCATTACTTGAAACACTTCGTGAGAAGTCGGCTTAGACAACTGAGAAACAGTGTCGGGAGCCATTGACTGCACGTATTGCCATAATAAATTAGCATTTTCTCCGTCTTCTTCAAAGAATTCAGGGGATTTGTTAGATGAGTTGCTCACGAGTACCTCCGTTTCAGAGACAGCTTTTTATTTTAGACGCGGGCGGTTAAATTAAATAACCCTTATCCGATCGCTGCTGATGTTTATTACTAAGTAATTACCAATGTAGCAGGACAGTCCTAGCAACCAAGTGGGCACAACCGAATTAAAGGCGGCGGTTTTTACGATTTTAGATTGGGGAATGGCGATCGGGTGTGTCCCGATCGCACAATCTCCAATTGGGCTAGCTGGCGAGATAATCGTTGATATCTTGCTTGCGCTTGCGGAGTTTGGTTAAAGCTTCCCGTTCAATTTGTCGCACCCGTTCCCGACTGATGTTGAGACGATCGCCTATTTTTGCCAAAGTTAAGGTTTGCCCGTCTTCTAAACCGAACCGCAAGGCGAGGACTTCTCGCTGTTGCTGAGTCAGTTCCGCCATCAGTTGGTCTAAGTCAGTCCGCAGGGAAGATTGCAAGGCAAAATCTTCCGGAGTAGTACCCGTATCTTCCAACAAATCGCCCAACTCAGTATCTTGATTGTCTCCCACGCGCAAGTCCAGGGAAAGTGGTAGGCGCGCGCGATCGAGATATTCGCGAATTTGCTTGGGAGTCAAATCTAACTCTGACGCCAACTCAGCAGCAGTAGCCGCGCGGCCGAGCTGTTGAGCTAGCTGGCGTTGAGCCTTTTTTATTTTGTTGAGTTTTTCGGTAATGTGGATCGGTAAACGGATGGTGCGGCCTTTTTCGGCGATCGCCCGGGTAATTGCCTGACGAATCCACCAATAAGCATAAGTTGAAAATCTGTAGCCCTTAGTCGGGTCAAATTTTTCTACTCCGCGCTGCATCCCGATCGTACCTTCCTGAATTAGGTCGAGTAAATCTACATTGCGCTTGATATATTTTTTAGCAACAGACACTACCAGGCGGAGGTTAGCTTCCACCATTTGGCGCTTTGCCCTTTCCCCGTGGTCGATCGTCCGCTGTAACTCAGCCTCAGACAGCCCGACTGTCTGTGCCCATTCAGCCGCTGTCGGGTCGCGGCCTAACTCTTCGGCTAAAATATTTTTTTCTTGGTGCAGTGCGGCTGAGCGCTGTACCTGTTTCCCGTAGAGTATTTCTTGCTCATGGGTCAACAGCGGAACGCGACCGATTTCCCGCAAGTAAGCGCGAACAGAATCTGTATCTGAGGACTTAAGAGTTTTCATGAGCTTTTCCCGCTGAGGATCTGTGCCTCTAAAGGTTTGCGGCGTAGCAAACCCCTAGCTTTAGCTGGGAAGGAAAGCGGGCGGGGACTTGCGCTTTCCTTCCATTTTAAAGAGGCTTAGTTTTATCGTAGCTAGCTGCTACTCCCAGTCAGCACCCTCTCAAGTTAGGTTTTGGTTGGGCCTGCACAATGCTAGTTATGTTAAGAATCTTAACATTTGTGAGAGCAGTTGGCTACATTTCTTCACATTTATTTCAGGGAAGCCTGCACTGTTGGTGCGAGAGTACCCGCTTTCCTAGCTTTGCAGTTGCATCATCCTAAACAAAATCGGCAAAATCTCAGAGGGGGAGATAGTCCGATGGGGATCGGGGGAGATGGGGATCGGGGGAGATGGGGAGTTTAAACCAGAGCGGTTTCTGGAACGGCAATTTTCCCATACCAGTATTTTCCCTTTGGTGGCGACAACCGGCGCTGTATTGGCATGGCATTTGCTCAGTGCTGTCACATTGGCAAATGGCTCTGGCTGATAGCAAACCAGTGCAGCTAGTCCGTCAGGGGGGGGAGCATCTCAGTTTTGCCCCGTCAGGTAAATCCATCTTTTAGATTTTAGATTTTAGATTTTCGATTGGGGAATTGGGGAATTGGGGGATATAGACGGGAGCACCGGCACAGGCGGGAACAGTTGAAGTGCACTCGCTTCAATAAAAAATGCTTTTTGCAACAATCAGATGCTACCGTCAGGGGTTGCTGCTGGCACCCGCAGATGGTGTGCAGATGGTGGCGACGGGAATAGTAAACACTAAACACTAAACACTAAACAGTAAACAGTAATCAGTAATCAGTGACAAATTTTCTGACTGTTTACCTAAAACAAAATGGGAGACTGAAAGCCGCTGTGATTGATCCAGCGGATGAAAGACGACTCAAGCGGTTTTAACCGTAGGCTACGCCCACAGTTCAGAGTTGGGTTAGTTCACTCTCAGAACGAATCTCAATCAAAAGCCTTGACTAATGCTGTTTTTAAGTCTTGTTTACCATAAATTTCGACAGATGCTATAGTTGATTCTTAAAATAAATAATTTTAAACGCCATCAAAAAAATGCCCCTATCTAATCAACTGCCTGAAGGTCCTCAAGCGTCACCATTAATACAGACATTCCAGTGGATGACTAAGCCCCTGGAATATATGGAAGCCTGTTCCCAAAGCTATGGGGATATTTTCACCCTCCGCATTGGTCCTGTTTTTACGCCTCAAGTATTCGTGAGCAACCCCCAGGCGATTCAGGAGATTTTTAGCACCGATCCCAAGCAATTAGACTCTGGGGAATCGGCGGGTATTAAATCGCCTTTGTTGGGACAGCAATCAATGCTTGCTCTTGCGGGAGAACCCCACCAACGCCAGCGCAAGCTGTTGACTCCTCCCTTGCATGGAGAACGGATGCGGGCTTATGGTGAGTTAATTGCTGACATCACTCAGCAAGTGACGGCGCAATGGGCGATCGGCGCACCTTTTTCAGTCCTTCCTTCCATGCAAGAAATCTCCTTTCAGGTGATTTTAAAAGCTGTATTTGGTCTGGAGGAAGGGCTACGTTATGAAAAACTCAAACAACTTCTGATCGAAATCCTGAATCCAAAGCAACCTTTTGTGATGGGATTAATGCTACTTTTCCCGTCATTACAAAAGGATTTAGGCGCGTGGAGTCCTTGGGGAAATTTCCTAGTGTTAAGGCAGCAAATTGACGCTCTAATCTATGCTGAAATTCAGGAACGCAAAACACAACCAGATCCCTCTCGCACTGATATTTTGTCTTTGATGATGGCGGCTCGTGATGAAGCTGGTGAAGCGATGACCAATGTGGAATTACGCGATGAGTTGATTACCCTCTTAGCTGCGGGTCACGAAACTACAGCGACTTCTTTGGCATGGGCATTATACTGGATTCACCATCTGCCAGAAGTCCGCGAAAAACTGCTCCAAGAATTGGATGCCCTCGGTGCAAACCCCGATCCTAACGCCATTTTAAAGCTGCCCTATTTGAATGCTGTTTGCCAAGAAACACAGCGTCTTTACCCGGTAGTAATGTTGGCATTAAATCGAGTTGTGAAATCACCTTTAAAAATCATGGGGTATTGTTTAGAACCTGGTACTTTGGTAATTCCTTGTATTTATCTCACCCATCATCGGGAAGATTTATATCCTGAGCCAAAACAGTTTAAACCTGAACGTTTTTTAGAGCGTCAATTTGCCACATCTGAGTATTTTCCCTTTGGCGGCGGCAATCGGCGCTGTATAGGCATGGCATTTGCCCAATTTGAAATGAAAGTGGTGCTGGCGAAAGTTTTGTCTAGTTGGCAGATGGAACTTGCAGATACTAAGCCTGTGCAGCCAGTTCGTGGGGGCTTCCTATTAAGACCGTCAGAAGGTGTTACAATGGTGGCCAAGGGGATGCGTTCTCAAAATCAAGAAATTCTTCAGACTAGCTCTATTTCAGATTGAATAGGAAGAGATTGTGCTGAGATGGCTTGTGGGGAGTTATGATCAATTAGTTGAGCGACAGGGCAATTACAGATTAAAAGCAAAAATCTGTACCTTGTAATGTTTCTAAATTACTATTATCCCCGAATTTCTTCTAAATTATTGATTCACACAGAGGCATTCAGAATGAAAGAGGTTGTAAGTAATGAAGTTACCATTTCCTTCAAGTCCTAAGCTGAAACGACTACTAGGATATGAGTTTAAATCAGATATTTTTAAAGATGTTAAAAGAATCCGTGAGGAATGGTGTAATTAGATTCAAAGGCTAATCAAGTTATTTTATGGTTTGATTCCGATATACAAGCTTTTTCAACAGTGTCTATAAAAAAATCTGCTAACAATTGTGCAGTCTTAGCACTTACTAAAGGGACTACATGGGCAAAACTACAAAATAGCTGTTCATGGAAAGTTACTACACCTAACCAAAAAGAACCACCAAGCCAATGCTGTCCTGTAGCAAAGTATAACTCTTTCAGTTTTAATTCCCCATATTTGTCTGCTAAATTAAATTGACCAAGATTTGATATCTCTATTGTATTTTTTCGTCCCATATTCTGATGAGAAAGTTGGATAATCATATCCTCATTTACATATTGCAAACTTTCATTACAAAAACGAGCTATCGGAATTCCTAGACTAATGGACTTACTGATTTTTGATTTACATTCCCTTGCCAAATCCCAAAAGGTAGTATTTTCTTCTAAGGTGTGAATTTCTTCCACGATAGAGATAAAGCAACCAATAGATTCAGGAGTTATTTCAGGCTGACAAGACTTTCTTAAACTTACATTTGAGCCGCAGGATAAACTCAGAGATGTATCCTTAAAAGCAATTTTTGCTGTTCCCAATAACATTGCTGCACATAAAGCACCATGTATGGTAGTTTGTTCTTGTTTACAACGTTCTTTCAGTCTTAGAGTCATCTCTTTACTGAAAATTCGAGTCACAAGATTTGTGCGTCGCTGACTTGGAGGTGCTTCGGTTTCAATAATTAACTGAGGTTTGGGAAATTCTTGAAGTGGTTTTTGTTCAGCTTCCTCAAGGTTATTTGGACTGATGAGATTCCTGTTTAGCATCTCTTCTAGTGGCGGTAGAAGTTTCATCGTAGGGATTTCAGATATATTTTCTGCCTCGGTAATTTTGTGAGAATAGGACAATAGTTCATTGAGGAAATTCATGCAAGACATACCATCAGTAATAGCGTGATGAAATGTGGCAATGATTTCACTGATATCGTTACTTTTAGCATTACGAAGAAATGTCACTCTACACAGAGGATTTGTGCCACAAGGGAATTTTTTGTGCAATTCTTCTTCAGCAATCTCAATCCATTGATTCTCAGATTGCTTATCTATAACCTGCAAAGGAATTTTCGGTGTTCCTTCCGATTGAAAATAATTGCCATCTTCTGCATTAACGATATGAACTTGCAACATCGGATGACGCTTCTGTATCAAATCGAGAGCATGTTGCAGGATATCAGGTGTAAGTTCACCTTCGATTATGGCAACATTTACATCGATCATTCCACCCAAATCGTGGATAATTTCAAATAGATTTTCGAGCAGACCAAGTTTTCTATTTAGGATGTTCATAGTAGTGGAATGGGAGAATGTCAAAGATTTTTTTTCAGGACTTACAGCGATCAAGCGCATAATACAAATGCCTGATGACTAAGGGTGAAAAATTCCTGTTTTTCTATTTTTGAGTTAAAACAGGTTTTCCTGTCGATATCACCTGTTCCACAATATCAGCGGCGCGACTCACTCCACCTGCCCCACGAATAGCTGCTTGTAACCTGGAAGCATTCTTTTTATAAGTATCTTCCATCAGCACCCGCTTAACAGCAGTTCGCAATCTAGAAACGTTCAACTTAGCAAGGGGAACAACCTCACCCGCACCCGCCCCAGCCACACGCGCTGCTATTCCTGGCTGGTCGTTAGCAATCGGAATTGCTACCATCGGTACACCATTAGTTAAAGATTCTAGGGTAGTATTCATGCCACAATGGGTAATAGTAAGCGTCGCTGTTTGGAGCAATTCCAATTGCGGTGCATATTCTACAACCAGTGGCGAACCAGGAAGATTTGGCAGAGATTCGGGAGTGGATGAACCGCCCAAAGAAATTACTAATTGAGCATCTAAACCTACACAAGCCTCAGCAATATTATAAAAAGTTCCCAATAGGCGATTTTGGATAGTCCCCATTGAAGCATAAATCAACGGTTGCCCAGTCAACTTTTCAAACGGGAAATCGGCAATTTGCCGACCTGTTGAGCTATGATAAGGACCTGTAAAATGAAACCACTGGGGCAAATGCTGGCGGGGAAATTCCAATTCAGCAGGCTGTTGAGTAATTTGAGCCAGTTGCGAATAACCTTGATTGGGGTGTGAGTGCAGAGGCAACTTCCACTGTCTGCGATATTCATCTATTACATCTTGAACTGGTTGTGCTATGCGATCGAAAAAAGAATAAGCTGCTCGATTCCGCAATATTGACCACAAAGCCGTACTATAGCCCCAAGTTGTGAAAAAGGGCGGAACTGTTTCTTCTTCATTCACAACTACGGCACTGCAAATGGTAATAAAGGGAATGCCCAGAAAATCTGCCACAGTTGCCGCGCCTGGTGAAACTTGATCGATCAGCAATCCCTCTACACCCGCTGCTTTCAATGCTGGTGGAAGTTCTCGCAGAAACAAAACCGCCGTCTTCTCTATCCAGCTCATGGTAGATCGCAATGCTGTCATGCCACTGAGTTTTCCTAGCTGGGTAAGCACTTGCGCTACTGCTCCAAGGGGATATTCAGATTCACCAATCGCCTGAAATTCCAATCCTGCGGCTAGTGTCTTGGCTTGAGCATCGAGTATCCCGAATAGGGTGACGCGATGACCTCGCCGTTGCAGTTCTTTCCCCAAGGGCAACATAGTGTTGAGATGACCAGTTGAGGACGGACAAATCAGACCAAAATGAGTCATAAAGAAATAGCGAGATGCCAGAAAATCAGTGGCTTTAGCCCTGAGAGGAAAGCAAATGAGCGGTTTTAACCGCAGTGAGTATTGATTTACTACAGGGGGGTTACTTTTTTCAGTGCGCTTTTATCATACACTTTCAACGGGACAATTACCGCGTTAAACATTTCGCCCTGTACGTATAGTATTTTTTTGGCTTCCGCCGCTCTTTTTGAGGGGAGTAATGTTAGCTTCGCCACTGTTTTTTGAGCTGGCGCCAGTCAGCCGCACTTGGTTAGTTCAATGTGCCAGATTCCTGACGGCGAGTAAATCTCACATCGACTGACTTCTTTGCCGTTGAGCTTCGTACAAGATCAGGGCTCCGGCGATCGACACATTTAATGATTCTACACCGCGACTGAGGGGGATTTGGATTTGTCGATCGGCTAAACTTCTCAATTCTGGCGACAATCCAGAACCTTCGTTGCCCAAAACGATCAGAGTCGGCACTCGCAAATCAACTTCCCAATAAGTTAAACTGGCGTCGGCGACGGTTGCTAATATTTGCATCCCGCGATTTTTATACCTGGAGACTTCGGCGGTTAAATCTGGAGTGACTGCTATTGGCAGCTTAAACCAAGCTCCTGCGGAGGCGCGCAGCACCTTGGGATGGTCTAAATCGGCGCTGTCGGCACTCAGCAGTAAACCGTCGGCATTAGCAGCCGCAGCCGTGCGGACGATCGCCCCTAAGTTGCCGGGATCTTGGATGGTTTCTAAGGCTATTCCTAAAGTTGAGATTTCTGCGGGGGCTGTGGCGGTGCGGGGTGCGGTGGCGATAATGCCGTCGGGTTGGACTGTGGTGGCGATCGACTCTAACACTTTTGCACTTACTAATTCTGTGCGATCGGCTAAACTACCAATTTGCTCCCACAATTTCCCGTGGCGCTCCAGCCATTCGGGAGTGCAGCAAACTGTTGCTAAGGGGTATTTGGCCGCGCAAGCTTCTTCGAGCAAATGCGTCCCTTCTAGTAAAAATAATTGTTGTTCCCTGCGTCCCTTCGAGCTGTGCAGCTTGCGGATTTCTTTGACTAGGGGGTTTTGAATACTTGTCAGCATTTTCTTAATTCAGCAGAGGGAATGGGGTTATTGCCTGTATCGGGTTAACCCCAAACTTTTTTCTGCCTTGGGAATGCGGAACCCGGGACTTGAACCCGGAAGGCTTGCACCACATGAACCTGAATCATGCGCGTCTACCAATTCCGCCAGTTCCGCATCGGTCACGAATTAATACTGTGCACTATCTCCGCGAATCTGTCAAGTGTTTTTTGCAATTAAATTTTAATTCGCCTCTCGCGCCCGGAATAATTTGCACAAATTACTCTACTTGCCTAATTTTAAAATTTGTATGAGTCAAACTTTTTTGCTAGCGTTACAAAACTTCAAAAAAGGCAGTTTATTGACTTTATTCTCAATTACTTGACGATTCTATTGGGTTTGGCTAATATCTTGCTATATGCTACTTTCGGCTTGTTATGACCATTTGAAATTTAGAGCCTGAAAGCCTAATATTGCCGTTACATCTGTTGCTATTTTTAGTCATTTTTTCGCAAAAAGCCATAATTGTTGATACTGCGAAAACAAATAAATTTACACAACTTAATGGCTTTTTAGGGGGTCTTGACAGAGGGGTCGATGTATGATATGTGACTGTAGGGGAGATGGGGAGAGGGGAATTCGGGGATTTGGGGATTTGGGGAGATGGGAATGGAAATATACAATTTAAATGTGGAAAAGCTTGCAGCTTATTAGCTCAATCCAAAATCTAAAATTTAAAATCTAAAATCGATTGGGTCTGGTGCGTCGGAAGAGCGTCCTACGATTAATCATCGAGAAACTACGAGCTGACGCACCCTACGAGATTTATGTTTAATCAGCCAAATCTGGGAAAACTTCGCGTACAGCCGGATGCACCAATTGGTGATTCTGCACGTTCAATCCCTTCGCCAAACTCGAATTCATTTCCAAAGCTTTAATTCCGTGATTGGCCAACTGCAAAACATAAGGTAAAGTGCTGTTATTCAAAGCTTGAGTCGCAGTCCAAGGCACGGCACCGGGCATATTTGGCACGCCGTAATGCACAACTCCTTCATCAACATAGGTAGGATGGGTGTGAGAAGTTACTCGCAAAGTTTCCACGCAGCCGCCTTGATCGACGGCTACGTCAACAATCACAGAACCGGGCTGCATTTTGGCAACAAATGCGCGAGAAACTAGCACCGGAGCTTTTTTGCCCAACACTAAAACTGCGCCAATTAACAAATCGGCATCCGGGATAACGGTTTCAATTTGCAAAGGACTGCTGTAGAGATATTCTACTCTGGAACCGAACAGAGTTTCTAGATAAGCGAGCCGATCGACATTTACGTCTAAAATCTGGACTCTAGCGCCCATTCCTACAGCAATGCGGGCTGCTTCTGTGCCGACGATTCCGCCGCCCAAAATCACAACTTTGCCCGGTCTTACCCCCGGTACGCCTCCCAAAAGCACACCTCTGCCGCCTTGCTGTCGTTCCAGAAACCGAGCACCGAATTGCACGGCCAAACGCCCCGCAATAATGCTCATGGGGGTTAGCAGCGGCAATTTCCTGTCGGGGAGTTCGACGGTTTCGTAGGCGATGGCTTGGACTCCGCTGCTGATTAAGTGCTCGGTTAATGTGCGATCGGCTGCCAAGTGCAAATATGTAAATAGCAACTGCTCTTTTTGAATCAGCGGATACTCAGCAGGTAAGGGTTCCTTGACTTTAACAATTAGTTGCCGGTTCCAGACATCTGAGGCCTTGGAGACAATCTTCGCCCCGGCTTCAATGTAGTCCTCATCGGTGAAACCAGCTCCAGCCCCAGCATTCGTTTCGACAAAAACTGCGTGGCCTTTGTCCGAACAAGCCCGGACACTGGTGGGACCCAGGCCGACTCGGAACTCCAAATCCTTGATTTCCTTGGGGACGCCTATTTCCATCTATACCTCTAATCTCAGGCTTATGTCGATCGAAATTTAACCTAAAAACCATCCCCGCTGGGATAATACCATTGTAGATTGTAGATTTGGGAATCAGACTCAGCTAGGCAAACAATTTTTTGATTTTCAGCCAGTGCGATCGCAATTTACCAAATTTGTCATTTTCCATAAAGTCGATCGATCTTTTAGCCTGCTCCAACTCTAACTCAAGCTGTTGCATCCGATCTGGCGAACTCTGCAATTCCGACTTAGCTTCCTGCAACTGAATGCGCACCTCCTTTTCCCCGGTATTTTTCTTGATCGCAATATCGTGATAGCCTAGAGAATGAAGCGCCAGAAATACTATTTCCCAGTTATTCGCAATACAAAACTCATTAACTGCTTTCGCCACACCGTAAGGCATGATCTCGCATACAGACCAATTCGTATAATCGTTAAAAACCATCATGCCGTCGGGTTTGACTTTGGTATAACCTTGCTGAATATCTTTGCATACACCTTCATAAGCGTGGTCTGCATCGATATAAATCCAGTCAAAATACTCGTCAGCAAAGCTCTTTAAACTTGTCGAATAATCCCCTTCGTGAAGCTCGATAGTTCCCTTTTATATCCCCTCTTGAAAGATATTTTTTATGTTTGACTTACCTCTTCTTTAAACAAGTCAAAACTATAATCTATGAGGTGCAGTTTTTTGGGTTTGGTAACAGAATAAATTTTCTCAGCAAAGCGCCCGTATTGAGTACCCACCTCAGCCACCACACTATCTTTAGGTAGATATTCCAGCAGTTTCGCCCGACTTTCAACTAAGCGACAATTCTTGACGTGACAATCTTGAAGAATTGGGGAAGAAATCACGAATGGATTATGATTCAGATTGCTCCATTTCTCGTTGTCCCAGCCCTCAGTAGCGTTTAAAAAATTTTGTTTGTGTCTGATAAAGTCAAACATATTTATCTGATAATAAGTGAACTCGGAGCATTGCCAAAAAAATAAAAACTGGTTTGATCGTTCGGACTTCAGTCCTTTCTTACCAACTCAGCAGCAAGGACTAAAGTCCTGACTACAAACTTTTGACAGTTTGGCAAACTTATCTGCTAACAAAATGGTAAAAATCTCAACAAACAGCCCGTAACCGTATAAAGTAGATTGTGGTTGAATAGATTTGGTTAAAAAAAAAGTAACTTATAGAGAGTCTGGTGTCAAGATATAGCCTTTCTCAAAAAGGTGAGGTATGTCGGGCATAGGGCTATGGGCATAGGGCATAGGGCATAGGGCATAGGGCATAGGGCATAGGGCATAGGGCATAGGGCATACCTCATGTTTTTGAGAACCGCTATATTTTATCTATCCCTTATAATTTAACAGGCATAACTCGCCCCCAATCTCAAAAAATGCCACGCATACCTACATTAACATTCGATCGCGGAACGCTCCTACTGCACCCGCCGCCCAGAGGCCGAGACTGGGCGGACTTTGCCACGTGGGACGATCGCGTGGAAAAATTCCGCATTCGAGCAATTCACTACCGCCCGCTGGTAGAATCTCTCCAAGCCGATTGTACTCACTTCACCGACGAAGCCCGGGCATACGAACTACTCGAACTCGTGCCCAGCGTCGAAATGCAGCCTTACCCGCATCAACAAGAAGCCCTAGCAGCTTGGCAAGAAGCAGGAAGCCAAGGAGTAGTAGTCCTCCCCACAGCTTCCGGCAAAACTTATCTGGCACAATTAGCGATGCAAGTCACGGGTCGCAGTACATTAGTAGTAGTACCAACTCTCGATTTAATGCACCAGTGGTACGCTAATTTGAAAGCAGCTTTTCCCGACATCGAAATTGGATTGTTGGGCGGAGGTTCGCGGGACAAAACGCCAATTTTAGTAGCAACCTACGACAGCGCCAGCATTCACGCCGAAACCTTGGGAAATAAATACGGCTTGCTGGTGTTTGACGAATGCCACCATTTACCAACGGACTTTTATCGAGTAATATCCGAATATGCGATCGCGCCTTTTCGACTCGGACTGACAGCAACACCCGATCGCACAGACGGCCGCCACAGCGACTTACACTTCCTCATCGGCCCGACAGTATATACCAAAAGACCCGAAGATTTAGCAGGCGATGCCTTAGCCGACCACAAAATAGTTCAAATCATGGTCAAACTGTCAAAAGAAGAAACCGAGCGCTATGCCGAATCCATGAACATTCGCAACGACTTCTTAAAACAGTCTAACATCAAAATATCCAGCCTCGAAGGATGGAAACAGTTTATCATGGCCAGCGCGCGATCGCCCTTAGGAAGACGCGCCATGATCGCCCACCGCCAAGCCAAAGAAATCGCCCTTTGTACAGAAGGGAAACTGCGAATCTTAGCCCAAATCCTAGCCGAACACTCTCCCCAGCGCACCTTAATCTTCACCGGAGATAACGCCACAGTCTACCGAATTTCCCAAGAATTTCTCATCCCCACAATTACCCACCAAACCCCAGTCAAAGAACGCCACGAAATCCTAGATAAATTTCGCAGCGGTGAATACAAAACCCTCGTCGCCTCCCACGTCCTCAACGAAGGAGTGGACGTACCCGATGCCAGAATTGCTATTATACTGTCAGGCACCGGCAGCGAACGCGAATACATCCAGCGATTGGGTAGAGTTCTCCGCAAAAGCAGCGATGTAAACAAGTTAGCGATTCTCTACGAAGTCGTCACCGAAAACACCAGCGAAGAAAGAACATCCCAGCGCCGCCGAGGCGGAATGCAGCCTCACAAACCCCAACCAAAAACACAAATAGAACCACCGCAGCCAGAATATCCGAAATTAGAAACAGTCCAACCAACACCCATTTATGGAGTCAACCGCCAGACGACCCAGCGCGCGGCTGAGTCGCATCAAAAATGGGGAGAAAATAATGATGAAGAAAATAAAGATTAAGTATTGCCTACTTATTGTACAGTTTAACAATACCACAGCCGGGTTCGTTACCTCCCCTTGATGAAGGAGGCGAAGGAGGCGGTTGAAACCTTTTGACCTCAAACCACACGAAGTCTGACGGAGTTTATCCTAGAACGTCGTCAAGGAGAGACAAGCGAGATCGAGAGGGTATTTCAGCCGCATTTGGGATAAACGACGAATTCCCAGCTCTAACTAATTCACAGCTATTGCTGGTTGGATTTTTCATGCTTTCGTACATTCATCTTTAAAAGTTCATACAGTAATGGCGTCCAATAACTTTTTTGATTTGACAAACGGTGTCGATATTTTTACGATCGATACCAAAGTTCCGGCCGGTTTTGGCATTCGAGCGCTTGCAGGAGCAGATTTCATTGTCGGCTCCGATCGCCCCGATTTGGTTTATGGGAACGACGGAGCGGACTCGATCGCCGGTGGACTCGGGAACGACAGCCTACAAGGCGGACGCGGTGCCGATCTGCTATTGGGCGATGCCGGAGATGATTATCTCCTTGGAGAACGCGGTAATGATGTTCTCTATGGCGGTCAAGATAACGACACATTAATGGGTCAAGAGGGAGACGATTTCCTAGCCGGAGGTGCTGGAGTTGATAGTCTCATTGGCGGCCAAGGTTCCGATGCTTTTGTCTTGAATGTTGCTGATGCTGTAACCAATCCGGCACTCGCCGATACGATCGCCGACTTCAGCAATGAACAGGGCGATGTCATTGCTCTGACGGATGGAGCAGGCGATGCCCTCACCGAAGCCGACGTAACGCTGGAAGCCAATGGCACCGATACATTCATTCGGCTGAAAGCCACTGGTGGGATCTTGGCGCGGGTGCAGGGAGTCAGTCCCGCTAGCCTGACAGGCTTATTCAGTACCGCCAAAGCGACACTGGACAATACGGAACCGGGAGCTACAGTGCTGGCTTCAATACCGGGGGGAGCTACCCTGCAGGGAGCAGTGGGTGATGACGATTACGCTGACTTTTTCCAATTCCAAGTAACGACAACGAGCATTGTTAACTTTGGCTTGAGCGGCTTGAGCGCAGATGCGGATCTGGCACTCTATAAGGATCTGAACAACGATGGGGAATTGGGGGGGGATGAAATTATCTCCGCCTCCGAGCGATCGGGCACTGCGAATGAAAGCATCGAGAACGTTACCTTAGATCCGGGTAAATATTTCCTATCGGTGGAGGCATATGAGGGGAACACCAACTATACTCTGAGCGTGTCTGGGGTTGCCGGGACTGTAGCCCGAGATTTGGCGGGCGATCGACCCAGCACGGCACGGGCACTGCCACCAGACGGTGAAGTGGAATTGCACGATTATGTCGGCGGGGCTGACGCAGTGGATACTTATCGTCTTGATGTGCTCAACGCGGGGTATCTGGATCTGTTCGCCGACAACCGGAAGGCGGATCTAAATGTAACCCTGTGGAGCGATCGCAATGGCAACAACCAGTTGGATGCGGATGAGATTGTTGCCCAAGGGACAAATGAAATCCAGCAGGATAACATCGACCCCGGTACTTATTACGTCAATGTGACTGCCCCTGGTGCTGCAACGCCCTACAAAATTTCTGCCGAATCCGACCTGGGTAGCCGGGTGGACATTGAAAGCTATGACCCGCTTTTCCCTGGCATCCCCACGACCGGCACCCTGACTCAAAACGATAACTTCGATCCCAACGATGAGGAAAACTACGCCGATCCCTATGTCCTGTCGGAACAGGGCGCTGGGTTAACGGTGACTGTGACTCAAGAATCACAGGATTTCGATGCTTATCTCAGGGTGGTGGATCTGCTCACCGGCGAAGTGGTGGCTGAAAACAATGACATTAACCGTCAGGGCGGAGACTTCAATGCTCGGGTGAGTTTCACCACACAGCCGGGAGTTCAATATGTGGTCTATGCCTCCAGTGTCGATGCTCCGGGCTTGGGTGACTATACTCTGAATACCACGGTGACGGGAACGCCGGTGCCAAACGCGGTACGCAGTGCGAGTGCTGACACTTTGTTGCCACCACCGAGCTTTACTTACAAGGGCACTACTAACAATTTTACCTACGCCCCTTTAACAGGCGGCCTAGCCAAGCCAATTAAAATCTCTGGGCTGAACCAAAATGGATTCGGCAACTGTGCCTTTATGGCAGCCCTAGGAGCCACATTCGGCACGATCGACAAAAACCTTACGGATGCTAACGTCAAGGAGAGTGAAATTCTCAAAGTCACTGAAAACGATGGTAACTACACCCTCACGTTCTACAGCTCCTCAACAGGCGCAGCGAAGGATGTCACCGTTGACAACCAGGTGGTGACCAAGACAAACGGTTACTTGTTCGGGGCGAAATGGCCGAGCCAGTTTGCCGTCAAGCCAGAACAAGCGAAGGATAAACCCATCTGGGGTTCCATTTTTGAACGCGCTTATGCCAAGTTCCGGGGTGAGGAGACCGGTAAAAATGGCTATGATGTGACAGGGAATGGCGATTGGCCGGGGGATGCCCTCAAACGGTTGACGGGCAAAGTGGTCACAACTACTTATTTGCAACCGAGCCAGGTTAAGCAGGGGAATAATTCTTCTACTCAGTCTCTCACTGATAAATCTAAGGATGTTTTTAATAGCATTAAAACTGCGTTAGACCAAAAACGCTACGTCGCTACATGGACAATCGGCGGCGGGAATGACACAAAGGCGTTGTATAACGGGGTACTATACCAAAGTCATGCCTACAGCATCCACAATGCCTATGAAGAAGATGGGCAAAAACTGATATTGCTGCGAAACCCCCACGGCGTCGATAATAGTAACAACGTGCAGGCAGAAGAAGATCCGAGTAACGATCTTAAGGATGGGTTTATAACCATCACATTTGATGCGTTTGTGAAGAACTTTTCTGGGGTGGCTATTTCCCAAGCCTAGTTTCTAGAGGATCGGTTAATTATCCGATCGGTTCTTCAAAACCTAACCGTTAAACTGGAACAGATATAGGTTGGGTCTCATTTCGTGAGACCCAATCTAGTAAATGGCTGTTCGGTTTCCTACCCTCAACCCCAACGAAATAGGTTCCAACTCGTACCGACACCCAATTTTTGGCTGCGCTGCGATTAGAGGTCTTTGAGTAATATCCTCTTCTCTGATTTGGGCTACAGTAAAATTAGAGGAAGCTCGAATAAAATCTCACAAACCCAAACCACAAACAATAACAACTATTGATAATTTTTCAAATATAGCACAAAGCAAGGGGCAGTCTCATAGCTGTTGAAACCATAAATATCATCAGTTATAATTAGGACTTACGCAAAACCTCTGTATGTAGGGTGCGCCGTGCGCGTTACCGCAAGACACTAACCACAGAAGTTGGATCTCGTTCGATCGTTTTTCAGGTATGGGACAAAGCAACTGGCATTCTGAGGGCTGTATAAACCATCAATCTCGTCAGTTGCAATCGGCGAATTCGGACTACCAAAACCTTGACAGAAGAGGGAAGAATCAGCGGAGTTATGGTGATTTTTGAACAAAAAATTGAGTAAAGATTTTCACTACTTATGCTACCAACCGACTTACTAAGCCACCGCCAAAATGGCGAATCAATTATTCCCCTACGCCTCAAGATAGATGCTAAAAACATAGAAGCAGCCACAGAAATGATAAACTGCTTCCAAGAGTCGATCGGCAAAACCCAAGGCGAACTAGACGGACGCTTGCTAGAATTAGAAGGCGACAGCCCCGACTATCGGCTGAAACGGGGATTAGCGCACCTGCTAAAAGGCGGTTTCTGCACCTTAGAAGTCGTCAGCCCCCTAGAACCATTGGAGTTGAGACAGCGGGTATTTGCCTTGTCAGCGCGATCCGTACCCAGCACTAATTCCACCCAATCAACCCTCGAACAACTAGCATTAGAACTAAGTCAAAACTTAAATAGAGAAGTTTTACCCAGCGAAATCAGTACAGGTTTATACGCAGATTTAAACGAAAACAAAATCTTCACCCAATTCGACGCACCCACACCAGAAGCACTATTGCATCGCTACAACCTTTCTCAAGTCCAAGGCATATTTTACCGCGCCAGTCAAGTGCAATTAAACGCCCACCGCAACGATCCGGGAGAATACAAACTCTTATTTCGCTATCTGAAACTATTTCAATTAATGACATACATAGAAGGCGATGCCGAACACGGTTTTACCCTCACCATCGACGGGCCGACAAGCTTGTTCAAACCCAGCACCCGCTACGGCTTAGCCCTAGCAAAAATGCTGCCCGCACTGCTGCACGTCACCAAATGGAGTATGCACTCGACACTGCAAACCAAAGATGCTTTTAGCGGCGTTTTGAAAACAGGTAAATTCAGCCTCAATTCCGATTGCGATTTAGTCAGCCACTATCCACCGGGGAAACCTTATGATAGTATGTTAGAAGCAGCATTTGCCGAGAGATGGAGTTCCACAAAAACCGAGTGGCAACTCGAACGAGAAGTCGATCTAATTCCGATTCCAGGAAGCGTCATGATTCCCGACTTTCGATTAGTGCATCCAGACGGGCGAGTGTTCTTATTAGAAATAGTCGGTTATTGGCGGCCAGAGTATTTGCAAAAGAAATTTGCCCAAGTGCACAAGTCAGATTGCGATCATCTGATTTTAGCTATTTCGGAACGGCTGAATTTAGAAAAAGCCGGAGTAAAGGTAAAAGACGTACCCGCAAAAGTCATCTGGTTTAAAGATAAATTGTTGCCAAAATCAGTCCTGGAAGTCCTCGAATAATATGCCCATCCGCTTCTTTCTTTCTCTCTCTGCGCCCTCTGCGCCCTCTGCGGTAAAAAAAAATCCTCTTATCTAAATGACATTATCCTCAAAAAACATCGCACATTCCACGCTATACTAAAATCAGCCCGATCGCCAAATCCCCTCTCACCCTAAAACCGATCGCACAATGGCAGATACAAGCATCGTCGAGAAAATCAAAAAGCTGCTAGCCCTCGCCACTTCATCCAATGAAAACGAATCGACTGCGGCGGCCGAAAAAGCTTCACTTTTGCTAGCACAGTACAACCTCAGCCTCGCCGACTTAGGCCCCAACCAACAGGAAGAAATTAGCGAAAGCGGCGTCGAAACTACCCCCCGCTACGTCAATTGGAAGATGATTTTGCTGTCGGGAATTGGTGAAGCTAACGGTTGCAATGCGATGCGCAACACTTATACTGGTACGATGTTTTTGGTGGGAACTTCTACCAACTTGATTGTGTGCACGCATCTTTACGAGTATTTGAGTTCTGCGATCGAAAAAAGAGCCAAATACCGCAAAGGAAGCGGCAGGGGACTGGCTTATCTTAATGCTTTTCGGGTTGGCTGCGCGACGAGGTTGAGACAGAGATTGCTGGAACAAAAACAGGAGATGGAAGAGTCGGGGATTCCGGGTACGGCTGATACGGCGGCTACTCCTGCTATTGTAGTGCGATCGATGTTTGAGAAGAGCCAACGGGCGATCGCCGATTATTTAGAGAATTTAGGTGCTAAAGTTAAAACCAGAACCGGTTCTCAAATCAGCAGTGAAGCTGGTTTTAATTCCGGGTATGAAGTGGGCGACAAAATTAGTTTGCACAAGCAAGTACAGTCGCAAGGGGAGTTTAAACAACTCAATGAGTCTTTGTAGTTTTAGTATAGTTAGTATTAAAAGGGAATTTCTTCCTCAAGCTCGGGAAATTTGGCCGCCAGTTTATCCCAGGCTTCACTTGTCGCTTGTTTTACCCAATAATCGCTATCCCGCAAAGCATCAATTAGAGAGTCTACTGCTTTTAAATCTCCGATTTCTCCTAATGGCCAAACAGCCATCTGTCGAACTTCATCCTTGTTATCTTGTAAAGCTTCAATGAGAGGGTAAGTTGCTTGTTCATCTTTGAGCTGACCCAGAGCCTTTGCTGCGCTGACTTTAGTTTGGTAATCCCAATTATTATGACAATCGTCTTTGAGAGCGGCAATTAGAACAGGCACAGCTCTAGTATCGCCTAACTCTCCCAAAATTCTGGCTACCTCTTCTTTGGGCTCGTAATAGAGAAATGGATCGTTATTCTGCTGGTTCAATCGCTCTACATTCTGATGATTGAGTAATTCCAACCCTTGGATTAGAGGCTCCACAGTTCTTGGGTCTTTAAATTCGATTAGGTCGTTGGAGAAATATGTAAAAAACCGACCACACAAAGAGCCTTGCTGAATAGCTTGTAGAGCAAATTCTATAATCTGGAAATTATATTTACGCCAAATTTGATATTCTTTTTCAGGGTGGCGATAAATATAATCCCCTATGAAGTAAGCTCCTGCTTCATAACATTCTGCGATGGTTAGCATCATACTGGTTAAACTTGTATACTTTTCAAGTAAAGTTAACTCTCCTTCTTCAAGTCGCTGAAAAATTATCGGACACAAATTTAGTATGTTATTAATTAACACGCACCCATTATCTTCCCATAAAATCTGATAAAAAATATTTAAATAATTACAATTTTTCCAATAATGTTTAATTATATCTACATCGGCTATGTTATCTGTTTGGATAGTTTGATGTGTGAAGATATCCCGGTGCAGCCCTGCAACGACCTCTTGTAGAGGTCTAAAAGTCCAACTATGAAATATCCAAGCTGTTTCCTTCCACTCATCTCCTTCTACTGCACCATTTCTCCACTGATAGAGTTCATAGAGTTCAGGAGGAAATTCGATTGGTAAATCTCTTACTAAGTCATCTATCTCATCCTTTGATAAGCCAGAGTATAGATACTCAGTCCACGAGGGCTCGTGTCGCTCTATCCAGCTTAAGATTCGGTTTAAGGCGTCGGTTAATTCTGAAGTCATAACTTTCTTTAAAATGGAACCCACCGCCGCGAGTTAAAGTTTTCCCGCTGTCACGCACCCTACGACGGATATCTTGCATTGAATTTAATCAATCAACTCTGCTTCTTCAAAAATCTGTCGAGTTGTCAACTCCAAACCGGGCAGCAACTCATCTATAATTAATGTATTATCCGTATAAATTTGACTAGAACCATCGGTCAAAAAGCTTCTAATTAAAATAGCCTCTGGATCGATTACCCAAACTCGCGTCACACCCGCAGCCAAATAATCTTTCGCCTTCTCTTCAAATTCCTGCATCGTTTGATCCGGCGATATAATCTCAATCACCAATTCAGGAATTGCCGGACAAGCTTCATTCCGCCGCCAATTTTTCGGCAGACGCCCATAAGAAATGTATGTTAAATCGGGAACAGGTGCCCAATCTTTACCCTGACGCTTTAACAAAATTGCCCATTCTGGAAGCACTCGCCCGCTTCCTTTACACCATCCACGAATCAGGCGACACAAAGCAAACTGTAAAGTCGAATGAAAAAACTTGGGAGACACTTTAGGAACTGCTTGACCATCTACAAACTCATAATATACGTCTCCGTCGGGCAAAGCTAGAAATTCTGCTAAAGTGAGTTTGGTTCCGATACCTACCATGACTCCCAGCCCTCTCGCTCATTAGTTCAAATATCAATTATACAAAATTTCCCAACATTCCTAAAAAAAAGACCCGGCGGTTGAAACCGCGGCTATACAAACAAAACCCACTCCAAGCGGGTTGAAGAATAGGCGGTGAAAATTACTTTTTACATTATTCTCTTGAGTCCGCGTCGGCGGACTATGTTTGTGTAGACGCGGTTTCAACCGCCGTCCGATCTCTCCAAAAATTCGTCAACCCTTCACTTCACCCAAGCCGGATGAGCCATCAAAGCCGCAAACGGCTGCACACCTCGCAACTGATTCGACAGCGGCAAATGACCCCTCGGCGCGCTTAAATCCCAAATAAACTCTTGCGGATACCGCGTCCAATTATTCCCCTTCTTCCAGCCAATTAACGGCCACAACTTATCCCAATTCTTGCCCGAACTCAGCCAAATTTCCCGCTGTACCGAAAAGCCAAATTTGCCTTCGGAATGAACTTTCCACAGCGTATTAATTGTTTGTAAATCTGCCACAGGCAAACTTTCAACTTCTGTAAAATACAGCCACTTTCTCGCCGAAGCTGTCTCGCCCGCCAACCCACAAAGTTTGTTTAAAGTCAATAGATCGGCTTCTTGAAATTCCTGTAACGCCAATAATTGTTGCAGCGGAGTGTAGTCAATGTTAGAGTCCGATCGCAGCGGCACAACTCCAGTCGGAAAATTCGCCTGCAAAAACTCCCTCGCTCTGGCAGAATCGGCACTATAAAGAATTTGGTAAGCCTTACCCATTACCGCCGTCGGTTCCTCCGACTTGCGCTCTAATAAAAATTCCATCAATACGTCCCAGCCTGCATCTGCTATGTGTTGTTGCAGCAGTTGCAGTTGAGTTTTCTCTGAACCAGACCTCAACTGTGAGCGGAGTTCGGCTGTATCGGCGGCCGAGTCTAATGGAGAAGTAGAAATCGAGTCAGTCATGGGAAACTATCAGCTATCAGCTATCAGCTATCAGCAATTAGCTGAAGCCCTGGTTTTCCCCCATTGTACAATGCTACTGACTCCGATTTACTTCTGTGTACCCCGATGGTTGTGCGCTGCACGACGAGCTAACCGGGCAGATCGCACATTCCTCGTCAATGGGAGCGATCGCCAATAGCTTTACCCTCAGATTTTGGCGATCGCTCCCATGTAAAAGAGTTATTTTTGAATCTAGTCGTCCACGATGGAAACCCATGCAGAGAACGAAGGCGGAAAAAAGTTGATGTCATATTCCGAGTCTTCCCACTCTTTCACCCACAGCGGTACAACGCCCGGGCGAGGAGTTTCCGCAAAGATCCGTTGCTTGGACTCGATCGTATGAAATAGCTGTTTCAAAGTATCTCCCCGATCCAAAGCGGAGCTGAGGATGTCATCTAAGTCAGGATCGACCCGTTTGACGCGGTTTTTGTCCTCGTCGAGCCACAGAAGTTTCAAAGACTTCAGATCCCTCGGACTGAGAATGCTCTTGTAGTAGACACGCTTGAGGGTCGCTACGGGCTCCAACGAGCGTTCGATCCGGCGAATTTGCTGAACTCGCAGGTAGTGCCATTCGGCTAAACGCTTGCGTTCCGAAGGCGCGAGAGTTTCCTTTCCCGCTGCGTGTTTGTAGTCATAGTTAATCAAACTGCAAGCCATATTGGCCAGCAGGTGAATTAACTGTTTTTCTTTGGGTGTCGCCTGACGCCGTTCCTGGGTTCTTGTCAATACGCGCTGTCTGCGGGTAGTTTCGAGAGTATTTTCCATTGGGTTTTTACGAGATGAAATACGATTGTGCCAGATCCGAATCCCGAACATCAGAAGATAAGGCAGTTGATAGGCGGGGAAACTCCACCGACAGACTCGCCTTACCTATTTATTTTCCCATTCACCGTTCTGACTTCAACCCCTCGGACTAGGTAGACTGAATGTTCCGAGCGAGTTTTCACCCCCTTGAGCCAAGGTGGTGGCGACAACAAACACACCACAACCACAAATACAATCACCACCGCAGCGCCGGCGAACCACTGAGAGATCCAATTATTTCTTGCCTTTGCCTGTTTTTACTTCTTCTTGCTCACCATCTTCATTCGTTCCAGTGTAGTTAAAGTCAGGACGGCTCTCCCAAGCCGTCAAACTGCTGGCGGATGAAGATTGTGGGACGATCGCAGAAGCGCTGGCTTTGCCTGTATGAAAAAGGCCGATGCCACCGGAGGCAATTACTGCTAATACTAAGATGCTGTTTTTCATGTTCGATGACCCTGATTTAACGTAGATAGACACCTTTTGGCTAACCCGATCTGTCAGAAGTGGGTTGATGCAATAGCCCACTTGTCTTCTGATAAATCTGCCTGCCATAATCAATTCAGACAGGCACACCCGCTTGCGATCGGAAACGCCGGAAGTGACGTGTTACTTTATGTCCACGATCATCCACCAACCAGATTTTTTTGGGTAGTGGGGCTAAAGCCATCAGGGCGTCGATCCATCAGGGAGTTATGCCATCAGGGTGCTCATCTATCGGGTAGTTAATTCATCAGGGCGCATCTTCTACAATTAGCCACAAACTTAACTTTAATCGTTGAGCCAGTGGCTAGCAGCGCACTGACAGCGCTTTTAAGAATTAAACTTTTTGTGGATTAATCCCGAAAAGTTTGTCCTTAATCATCCCCGCGCTTGCGGAAGTCCGGGGATTGTCAGCAGCATGGAATTCCATGCAATCTAAGTCAACTAAAAAAAACGCAGATTAACGATATCTCCCACTCAAGCAGTCCTCAGCAAAACGCTGGGGTTTTTTATTGGCAGCCATTGCTGGGCCTTGACAGGACGGCATTCGGTAGCCGGCTCTGAAGGCACAAGGTTGACGGCGCTGCGGTTATGAGTTTCCCTGGCAACATCATACCACCGGGTCAATTTTAAAGTATTATTGTAAAAAAATGTGAACCAACTGGGGTTTTGGCGTTCTCCATCCGGTTGAGTGAAAATTCTGATGATTATGTGAACGAGTATAAATAAAAAGGTGCCGGGGTACGATCGCCCTCCTCGCATGATTGAGGGTTGGTTGCAAAGATACGGTAAAGATTCACATGGAGAAAGGTGAGTTAGTAGACAATAGAGAAAGAGGCACAAAAATTTTCCACCAGAGCAAGCAGGCAATAATAATAATTGCAATTTGTAACCTTTCGATCGCACAGCACAGGGGCGCAGCATCTTGATGAATTCGCAGATGACAGCATACGTCAACTCAACCAATCAATATCAAGTCGGAGGATATTTGCCTGCCGGTGCGCCCACCTATGTCAGGCGATCGGCAGACAGCGAACTCTACGAAGGACTAAAAGCCGGACACTTCTGCTACGTGTTGAGTTCGCCACAAATGGGAAAGTCCAGCCTGCTAGTGCAAACGGCCAAAAGGTTGCAAGCAGAAGGTACAGCTTTTGTAGCCATCAACTTGAGAAGCATTAGCAGCCCAGAAATTTCCCTCGAAAAATGGTACGGCGCGATCGTCTACCGCATCGCCAGCAGCTTGCGCCTCACAAACAGGTTTGATGCCCTCAAGTGGTGGAACGATCGCGAAGTGCTATCGCCGGTGCAGCGGTTGGAGATATTTATCGAAAAAGTTTTGCTCAAGTCTCTTCGGCAAAATTTAGTCATTTTGATAGATGACATTGACAGCACCAACAGCCTAAATTTCAGTACCAGCGATTTTTTTGCCTCGATCCGAGGTTGTTATTCCAAGCGAGCAGAACAACCAGAATACGATCGCCTGAATTTTGCGGTTTTCGGAGTAGCAGCCCCGTCACAATTGATCCGAGATCCAAGCTGCAACCCTTTTAATATTGGGCGGCCGATTAATTTAACTCGATTCCAACTGCACGAAAGTTTGCCCCTAGCAAAAGGATTGGCACTCAAAGCTTTTCGCCCGCAAAAAGTACTCCAAGAAATATTAGCTTGGACGGGCGGCCAACCATTTTTGACTCAAAAGCTTTGCCACTTGGTACTTGAATGCGGGTCTTTTATTGGCAGAAATTCCGAAGCCCAGGAAGTGGAAAAACTGCTCAACCACAGACTTATTAAAAATTGGGAAGAATGGGACGAGCCCCAACATTTGACAGTAATTCGCGATCGCCTTGAACACAGCCGCTGCGACATCACCAAGCTGTTAACGCTGTACCAGCAAATTTTGCAACCGCCCGATCCCAAAAAACCGGAGGAAGCGCCGGGAGTTGCTGCCAATTATTCTCCCGAACAAATCGAATTGCAACTGTCAGGATTGGTGGTTAAATCCCAGGGTAAATTAATAACTGCCAACCTAATTTATCAATCTGTTTTCAATCAGTTCTGGGTGGAAAAAGAACTGGGAAATCTGGCTCCGTACCGCGAAGCGCTAGCAGCATGGCTGGCTTCGGATCGCGAAGATGACTCGCAGTTATTGACGGGGGAAAGTTTGCAGTCAGCTTTGGATTGGGCAGCAAACAAACAATTAAGCCAAGAACACTATTGGTTCTTGAATCCTGGAATTGTTCAGAAAAAACCGACAGTCGCTGTCGCACAAGTTGTAGAAAGCAGTCCAGACACCGATACAGAGAGGATTCTCACCCCGCCCTCAGATACTCTTCTATCGGGCAGCAACGAACAGATATTGTACGATCACATCGTCTCCTGCGTGGAAAGAGAATCCCCCGCACAGATAATCGATCGGTTCCGCAAACTATTTATCGACGGTATGGGCTATCCCGATCGCGAAATTGAAGCAACTTTGTACAATATAATCTCCGTCAAGCGATCGGATCGGGAGTTTAAGTATATTATCCACCGCTGCTGTTACATCCCGATCAACCGCTGGCAATTGCACTCACAGAATAAATTGAGTATTGCAAATCTGGTTGCTTTATTTAAACAGACTTCTCCCCGATTTGGGATGGAATTTTACATAGTCAAGCGCTTGCAAGAACAAATAGAATTTTTTACTAAAAGTGAAGAATTCCAGACCTTGGAGCGCTTAGTAAAAGCAGTAGAGCAAGAGCCACAACTGCATAAAGAAGATAGTCATGCTCCCTTGGGCGAATTGATTTGTCGGTATCCTTATTTGTACGGGCATTCTTTGCTGAGCAAGGACAGCATTGAGGAAGACCAGCGAACCATCAAAAAGCTGGAAATACAAAGACAGCGACAATTTGAAAAAAACTTGTCTCAATATTTGAATTATTTGGTTGAGCCGAGGAATACAGAAATAGGAATTGTGCAGCCTGCGCCAAATCCCACACTGTTGAATGATGCGGAACTCCACTTGGCTGTTAGGGAATTTGCCGGGAAAGTAGCAGACGATCGCAGTCACAAAGAATCGGCTCAATTTTTTTTGAGAGATGCCAGGAAAACCCCATCTTACAAATCATTTAAAGTCGATCTATATGAATATTTGATATCATCTGTAGAGCCAGAATATGGTGGTCGTCAATTTAATGACAAGTTGTACAAGTACATTAAAAATACATTCCCAGAAAACGACTCGGCGAAATTAAATAATATATTGTTAGCTCGGACTTGCAACCAATTGTTCAACTTTTTAGTAGTGGAAAATTCCCAACATCCCAGCCACTACGTTTTTTATGACTTGGTATACAACCTCGGCCCCAGCCGGACAATGGGTTTGTTGCTGAAAATATTACTGCTTTCTGGCAAAGTTAAGCCTGAGTTGGAAAAGCGATTTTCTATTTTGTTCAATCACTATGAAGGTAAAAATTCTGATGAAATTATGTGGTTTATAAAATCATTGGAAAATTTGAATGTGGCCTTAGTGGTAAATTTTGGGAAGACGGATTTGTCTTTTGTCAAACAGCATCTGATTTTAAATTGAAAAATCAGCAGAGCGATACAGAAGTATAGTAATATGCAGTAGACCTCTTGCACTCGCAAGTTTGTCTATCTTCAAATTATCTGCGTTAATCTGCGTCGATCTGCCTGACATCTGCGGTCGATCGATCTATTTAATCTAAAGTTTATGCAATAAGTCTAGTCAAAAACAATATGATCGGCTATCTCAAAGGCACAGTCGCCAATATCACCAAAGGCAGCAACCGGGTTATCCTGACTCTCGAAGTTAATGGAATTGGCTATGAAATCCAAATTTTACCGCGGGTGACTGGTCAATTACCAGCATCCGGCGAAGTCGCCCAAATTTTTACTCACCAGCAAGTTAAGGAAGACCAAGTTGTATTGTACGGTTTTGGCAGCACGGCGGAACGAGATTTGTTTCGACAGTTGACGAGTGTTAGCGGTGTGGGTGCTCAACTGGCGATCGCCCTTTTGGACACTTTAGGAATGCAAGATTTAGTTCAGGCGATCGTCGGCGGTAACACCCGCATCCTCGCCAAAACCCCCGGCGTGGGCACAAAAACCGCCGAACGCCTCGCCCTGGAACTCAAAAGCAAACTCTCGGAATGGAGACAGGAAGCAGGTTTGACAACTTCAGTCGCCGCCGGAGTCCCCGCAGCTATTCAAGAAGAAGTCGAGATGATCCTGCTGGCGATGGGATACACTGGGGCGGAAGTCTTGCAAGCGCTGCAAACCCTCAGTCAAGACAGCAACTTGTCAAACAAAGGTAACGCCGATGATTGGATACGCGAGGCGATCGGCTATTTGAGCCGATAGCAACTCTGGAGACGGCAATGCCGTTTCCCTACTTGAAACAAGCTTCTGTTGATGTATAGAGACTTTGAGTCGATCGCAAGTCGCAATTCACTTTTCCCCGCAAGGGGATTGAAACTATTTTTAAATTATTGAATTTTAAAAACGGACTAAGACTGTCGCAATTCACTTTTCCCCGCAAGGGAATTGAAACATGAAAATACAAGTAGTCTTTGACTTACATCTAGAGTCGCCATTCACTTTTTCCCGCAAGGGGATTGAAACTCTTTAATAGAAGTGAAGGAAGGGGGCGTGGCTGATTATTGCGCGGGGCGCTTAAAGCTCACGACAAAACTTCTCCCTCCGCTCTTGTCTTTGCCTCTTGGCAGTACGCAGTGTTGCCAACTCCAGCGGATTGGACCAGCGATTAAATAGGCGTCTCCTGCATGTTGTTCGAGTTCAAAGACGGGGCTATTGGCATCTTTGCGAAAGCCAATGACGCGGTTGTTGGAGAGGCTGATGGCGATGATTCTCTCTCCGTGTCGGTGGTTGTCGATGTGCCATTTGAACTGGGCACTGAGGCTGCCGAACCAATCCGTGACGCGGTATTGATTGGGCATCTCATCGAAGAACCCACGGTCTTGTAAGGTCTTCCCCCAAGCGAGCATCCAGGGGCTTGGTGGCGGGGTCTCTTTGCCGGGGGCTCCGCGACGGATGGGCGCGTCGGCCTTTGGGGGTGTGGTTGGCTCGGGGGTGTTGTGTCCGAAGTCTCCGTAGTAGCGAAAGAGTACATCGCCTGGGTTCTTGGTGTACTCGTCATTTGCCACAATGAGGTCTACCTCTTTTTGAGACAGTAACTTGGGGAAGGTCTTTAGACCGGGTGGCTTTGGCATTTTGTTCCGGGGTTTTTCTTATGGTGCGTTTGCTGTGTCGATCGAGCAAGCGGCCACCCACCACAGCGGCCAGAATTTTATTACGTTTGGTGGGTGCCATAAAAAGCATTTATGCAGGGCACTGGGCTTTTATTCACCAACCATCATAGAAATAGCTTTCGACATTATTACATTATTAGAGCGGTCATCGCAACTCTCGGGGTTGTTTGCGGGGGCCAGACATAGAGAGTGCGCGCCGTTGCTGGCGCTAAAGAATGTGGTACTGTTGGCGCTCGCTGGTTTCAATGTCGCAATTTACTCTTCCCCGCAAGGGGATTGAAACTCTCAGTAATATCTTTAGGGCAATTAATCAGCTTTAAGAATTGTCGCAATTCACTTTTCCCCGCAAGGGATTAAAACTCGCCATGCGAACTCTTGCAGCAAAAATTTCATCTCGCACCCTCCACCCTTGTTCATTGGCTGTGGTATAATTGCAGATCGTGACATCGTACAAAAAAAACTAAACTCAATTCATGGCTCTTACACAACAGCGCAAACAAGAAATCATGGGCGATTTTCAAACCCATGAAACCGACACAGGTTCAGCAGATGTCCAAATCGCCATGCTGAGCGATCGCATCAGCAAACTTAGCGCCCACCTGAAAATCAACCAAAAAGACTTCGCCTCCCGGCGCGGTTTGATGATGATGATCAGCCGCCGCAAGCGCCTGCTGGCCTACCTGCAAAAGGAAAATGTCGATCGCTACAAAGCATTAATTGCCCGTTTAGGCATTCGCGGCTAAACAGCAAAGCGAAAATTTGCGACAATATTCAAGAATCTTGGACAAACGCCAGCAGGATTTACGCACTGATAACCGATCCATGTCATACCGTTGATTAACCATCAGAGTTGCGTAAACCCTCGCCAAGATTTATTGAATAATTGTTCGAGATTTCAGGTTAAACAAAAAATATGTCCTCCGAACCACCCACCCAGCGCTTACCCTTTGAACCGGCCTCTAATCGGAAAAAAACAGCTAAAAAGCCCCCAGAAACCGAAGCAAACCCAGTCACAGAAGAAGCAAAACCAGACAAGCAGCCCAAAGCCACAAAAAAAACTGGCCCCCAGGCGCAATCCATCCCAGAAGCAGTTAGCAAACGCATGATCTCCCGCATCGCGGTATTTTGTGGCGCACCAACTCTCCTGGGAATTTCCACATTTTTTATCAGTTATTTGATAGTCAGCAAAGGCTGGTTTGACTTACCCAACACAGCAGTATTGTTGGTAAGCATGGGCTGTTTTGGTCTAGGCGTACTGGGATTAAGCTACGGAGTTCTCTCGGCTTCTTGGGATGAAGACAATTCAGGAAGCACTCTGGGATGGGAAGAATTTAATACCAATTTTGGACGGATGCGAGAAGCGTGGCGCGCCGCTAAACCAAAAAGTTAGAAGTCATTAGTCATCAGTCATTGGTCATTAGTCAATAGTCATTAGTCATTAGTCATTAGTCATTAGTCATTAGTCAGCAGTCAGCAGTCAGCAGTCAGCAGTCAGCAGTCAGCAGTCAGCAGTCAGCAGTCAGCAGTCAGCAGTCAGCAGTCATTAGTGAATTGCTAGACGCACCGAGGACTAAAGAAACCGGGTTTTTTACCGAATATAGTGGCTGCGACGCAGAGTTTTCGTGAAAAAACCCGGTTTCTAACCACGCTTACGTTCAAGACTATAAATAGATGGACGATCGCACGCCATCTATTTTTCTCACTACATCCATGTCATAATGCGTGTCTTAGCGCAACAGACCAAGGGAAAAAAATATGATTATTGTCATGAAAGCCGGCACTCCAGCAGCCGAGATCGATCGACTAGACGAAGAACTCCGCACTAGCTGGGGTTTGACACCAGAAAAAATCGTCGGGCGTTACAAAGTCGTCATGGGTTTAGTAGGCGATACCGTCGAGCTCGAACCGATGCAACTGCGCGAAATGAGCACCTGGATTGAGGAAGTCCTGCGCGTTGAAAAACCCTACAAACGCGCTTCTCTGGAATACCGCCAAGGTGAACCCACCGAAGTACCGGTAGCTACTCCATTAGGAACTGTGACGATTGGTCTAAATCATCCGATCGCAGTCGTAGCAGGCCCTTGCTCGGTCGAAAACGAAGAAATGATTGTTGAAACCGCAATGCGTGTCAAAGCTGCTGGCGCTCAATTTTTGCGCGGTGGAGCCTACAAACCGAGAACCTCTCCCTACGCTTTCCAAGGACACGGCGAGAGTGCTTTGGGACTGTTGGCGGCGGCGCGGGAAGCTAGCGGTTTGGGAATTATTACCGAAGTTATGGATGCGGCGGACTTAAGTGCGATCGTAGAAGTAGCCGACGTAATCCAAGTCGGAGCGCGAAATATGCAGAATTTCTCGCTGTTGAAAAAAGTCGGAGCTCAAGACAAACCGATTTTGCTGAAGCGCGGCATTTCCGCCACCATTGAAGAATGGTTGATGGCAGCCGAGTATATCATGGCTGCGGGCAATCCCAACGTGATTTTGTGCGAGCGGGGAATTCGCGGCTATGACAGGCAGTATACGCGGAATACGCTCGATTTGTCGGCGGTTCCAGTGCTGCGCACTCTGACTCACTTACCAATTATGGTTGACCCCAGTCACGGGACTGGTTGGGCGCAGTTTGTACCTTCAATGGCCTTTGCGTCGATCGCCTCCGGTACAGATTCGCTGATGATAGAAGTGCACCCGAATCCGAAAAAAGCCTTGTCTGACGGGCCGCAATCGTTAACACCGGATCAGTTCGACAAGTTGATGGAAGAATTGGCAGTAATTGGTAAAGTCATGAAACGTTGGCCGCAACCAGTGCCAGTTTTGGTGTAGAAACACCAGTAAGTAGGCGATACTCCAAAAAACCGTAGTATCTACAAAATACTACGGTTTTTTGTGCTTACCATTTACTCATTGAGTTATATCCTGTTCGTAGTGCGGACTTCAGTCCGCTCCCTCTTGCGGACTGAAGTCCGCACTACGAACGAACCGTTTTTATTACGAGTAATCGACAGGATATGATATTAGCGATCGCTTCGATCTAAGATTGTTTCAATTTGACTCTGTACTTGTTCAAGTTCCCGGCGTTTGTCAGCCAGCCAAACCTTTTCGGCTTCGCATTCTGCTTGATTTTGCCGATCGCGCATTTCCTGCTGTTCTAACAAATTCTCCCACAGGGCGATCGCTTTTGACATCACATCGCTATTCGCGTTAGTGCGATCGTCAAATACTGCAATAACTCTTTCTTGTACCTTCTCAAAAATAGACTCTGCCGATTCGTCAAATTTCTCAAAGCCTAATTCACAAACTTTTTCCTTAATCTGAGCTTTAACAGCATCGCCATCTAAAAAACTCCAGCCCAAACCGCCACCAGCACCAGCCGCTAAGCCACCCAAAATAACTCCTATAAAACCAAGTCCTGTAAAAAATAGCAACGCAGCACCAACTGCTGCACCAATTCCCAAACCCCCAAAAAATCCACCATCCTCAATCTCGCCAATTGATGAAGCTATTCTGCTTCCACTGCTGCCAATTCCACCTAAGCTACCTGCTGTTGCTAAGTTATTGAATTGAGCGACAAGGCTAGTGCTGAGTTGCTGGTCAAACTGTTGAAATTCTTGCCGTATTGCATAAATATCTTCACCGATTTTGCTGTCTAGCACTCCCATATTTTGTTTTAAAATAGACTGTACTTTTTGATTGCCCCAGTCATCAATTTCTTTGGTGATGTCTCGTACAAATTGGTCGGCATAATCTTTAGTCAACTTGTCTTGACTCATGATGTGTCCGTGTTCGGAAGTCCAGCGATGACTTTTTGCCATCAGGCGTTGTCCCAATCCTTCCACCCATTCATTCCAAGATTCAAGAGCTTCTTCTAAAGACTGCTCCATCAATTCATTAGCTAAAAGTCTAATCTTAACATCGCGGCCGCTTACTTCCGCTATTTGTTCAAAAATCTTCGCCTTATCTCCTTCAGAAACTGTCAACTTTCCTTCTAGCATTTCCCTATATTGAGTCAATTCATCGCAGCCAGTATTAATAATTTGCTTAATTGCCGCTGCTGATTGCCGAAGTGCGATCGCCCCCCGTTCAACTGTCAGAAACTTCTCAACAGAATCAGTAAAACCCTGAAAAGCTTTTAGATAATCATCATTTTCATTCCCTGCTAAAATCGCATCCAATGCAGATTGAGCAGAAATAAAATGAATCCGGTTTTCACCAGCAATCAAATTTTGATCCTTAACAATCCTTTCCACCCTTTTTCGTACCTGCTGGCGACTCTCTTCGCGCCGCAGCAAATCGAAAAAATTAACTACCATAAAAATATTACTCGCGCCTTCGTTATTACCATAATTTAGTTCTTTTTTCAAGTACAAAAGCAGTTCCCGCTCATTCTCCGTTAAAGCATTTTGAGCATGAGTTAAGAAAATAACCGCATCAGTTGTTTTGAGAACTTGTTGGGTGACTAACGTGCGTTCGGCTTGTTCGTTCAATCCGGGAGAATCAATAATTTCTACCCCATTGCGACACAACTCTAATTCTGGATGTTCAAAAACAATTTCGGCAACTTCCGACTTGGCAATTTCATCGGCATAAGAACCATAAGCCGCTTCTTCCGAAATCGAAGCTTTCTCTTGATATTGTGCAGGTGAAATTTCTTCTTCTCGTCCATTTTTGTAGCGACAAATAACCCGGCGCTGCGAACCATATTTCAAAATCGTCACATTTCCGCTACAGGGAATATCGCGCACTGGTTGGATTTCTTCGCCGAGTAAAGCATTGAGTAAAGTTGATTTGCCTTTACTAAACTCACCGACAACAGCAACGCGAAAACATGGAGATTGCAATCTCTGAGATACTTTGGTTATTTCTTCTGCTAAAGTAGGAGATAGCACGTTGCGATCGCTTCCATCTTGCAGAGTTAAACCTAATTTTCCACAAACAGCATTCAGTTGTTGCCGGTACTCCTGAAACTTTTTCAACTCCTGATAGGACGAAACTGATTTGTTTTGAGTTGTTTTGTGTTTCGGTTTTGCTGGTAAATGTCCGATAATGTGACTGGCAGCACGAACAAACATAGAATCGAGAGATTGAAATTGTGCTGGATCGAGTAAAGCGTGCACTTCTGCTAAAGCTGCTGTATCTGCGATCGCCCTACTGCTAAAACTCGCCTCCAAAACACTTAAATATCGCGCATCAACTCCGAGTCGATCGGCAATAAGTTTCAAATACTGTTTTTCGCGATCGTCCATCGATCCATCTGCGGCCGACATCTGATAGCCAAAACTAATTAGCAGCAGTCTTTCCTCCTCAGAAAAACAGGCTGTCAGCGCCAGCAACACCGGCAATTTACTGTAAATTTTATGTTTGTGCACATTATTAGCCACCGGCATTGCTAATTGTCGCAAACTGTTGTCAGCGGGGATAAGTTCCCTCAAAGTTGCAGCAAGTCGCTGCTTTTCCTCAACACTCACCGTACCGTCGGCATAACTGACTCCCACCAACACCGTTATCAGCCCCGCCAGAAACAGGATCGGGGGACTAATATCCTCCCTACGAAGTCTTTGCCCTGTCAGCAGCGAAACAAGCTCAACCGTCTGCGAACTAATTAGCGAAGTGTTCATTTGTCGCGCCTATTGATAGTTTTTTTTTATTTAAACTATCATAATAGATAAGTTATTCTTGGGTATGGTACTGGGGTAAAAAGTAATGATGAACTTTGTATTTCCCGCAGCGGTACAGGCTGCGATCGAGGCTGGCAAGTACGCACCAGTGTTTACATCAGCCGGAGTGCCGATCGGCATCGCGAGGGATGCAGCGACGGGACAGTTTGTTGCTCATGCCGTTGGCGCGGTTGTCAATAACAGCCCGCTATCGCCCTTAGTCTCTCCCGTGCAGCTTGCGATGGGCGGCTTGCAGATGTACCAAAACCAGATGGGTTTTCAAGCTGTCCAAGCCAGTTTGGGGGTGCTGCAAGCGACTACAGCCGTCATTGGTGTGGGAGTTGCGGCTGGGGTAGCTTTGTCAGCGGTAAATTTGCACCAGACTTTGAAACTAAAAAAAGCAGTAGAAAAGCTGGAAGTTAAAGTAGAAAATGGTTTCATCAACTTAGAACAACTTGTGAAAGGCCAAGGCGCGGAAATTAAGCAATTAATTGCCGAAGTTGTTGCCGATCTAAAATTTGAGAACCACCGTTTAGTTTTAGTGCAGGCTTACGGGTTATTTAACCAAGCAATTCAACGAATGCGATCGGCCTTGCAATTGCAAGATATCAACCGCCGCAATGCTGAAATTGACGCGGCGCGGGGGATGTTGTTTGAAGCTTTAGCTGATTACAGGAATCCGCAGTTATTGTCAGAAACTTGTGCGGCGGGACAGTTGCGGCGGTTAGAGTGCAGTTGGGCGATCGAGCAAAGTATTATTGGCACGTATCAGGTGCAGAATGAATTTGGTGCTGCGGGCGATCGGCTTTCTCAGCTTCAGCAACAAATCCGTCAAGATAGCCTCGCGATCGTACAATGCTGTGACTCCGACGAAGAACTTGACTTTCTCTTTCCTGAAATCACGCGAATTCACAATCACGATCTAGCCGCCTTAGACATTTGGCTGAATCAGATTGAATGGACTAAAGCTTTGCCGCCAAGTGAGTTAAAGCAGTTGCAGAGTGCTGATTTTGGCCAATCCAACTTGGCTGTTGTTGAGGATAAAAAATCATCAGCCACAGCTTTAGCAATACCAGATGAACAATTAGTTTATGAGAATTTGAGGCCGAAGTCTCATTTTTATGCGCTTCGCACTCAACTGGAATTGATGCTCGATCCGCAGCGACGTGAAAATTACGAAGATTATATCATTGAGCAAGGGCACATAGCGGGTCATAAAAGTTTAGTATCGTCGAATTTGGAAAAAGCATCTGATTTTGCCGTTGCTAATCTCTTTTACTACTTCAGAGTCCGAGATAAATCGGAAGAATCTGAAGAATCAGAATTAGTTAACACCTGAAGTTGAATCGGCAAATTTCCGGCTCTGATTTTCAATTTCTCAATCTCTAAACTATGGATGTATCGCAAAATGGATGAATTTGTTAGAAAAGCAGCAGCACTAGGATTACCCGCAATTATGCTGGTAATTGTGATGGCAACTACAGGTTTAGCAGGTGCGGCTGCAATTACAACAGCTTTAGCAGCGTTAGGTGGCCCCGCAGGTATGTTAGGCGGAATTGCACTGCTTGGAATTATCGGTTTAGCTACAGAAACATTGTCTAAGTATGGTCTTGAAGCAGTGCTAATTGGGATTTACAGACAGCGGCTTCAAAACGGAGACTCAAAATCTAGCCTTTGCAAAGAAATTCGTAATTTACCTATCTCTAAGGAGCTAAAACGTACACTTGAGGAAGAGTTGGGCTGTTAAGACATAACTACAATTAGACTTCGTAAGCCTTCTCTTTCTAAACACGAACAGGACTTACGCGCCAGCTCTATTTGTAGGTAGGTGAGCATTGCCCACCTTAACGTTACAGGACGAAGTTAGAAAAGTGCGATCGCTAAACAAAATCAGGAGAAACCATTGATTAAGTTTATTGGGCAAGTCGAACTGCGTAACAGTCGCCGAGTCTACTACCTAGAGGATTTTTACCGAGTAGAGCAAGTCAATCCAAATAGAGAACAAGTAACCTACTCTTACGATATTCCTGACAAAGCTGTGGAGTATTTATACAACCAACTCAAGGGTCGTAAAGTCAGAACAAAAGATGCTTCTACCGTTCTCAAGCCAGTCGCCAACGAATTGAATCTACCCTATAGCGACAGTCATCAACTCGACTACTACGCTCAGGAAGTATTAGTGGTACTGGTGGCATTAGGTAAAGCAAGTTTAAGCAAAGAAGGTCGAGGCTACTTCTACACCATTGCCTAATTGTTGATGCCAAATACTTGTAGGATAATATTTTTGAATGAGACAAAAGGAAGCAACATCTCAAACAAATACTGTAGAACCCATGTCATTCTTAGTCCAACAATAATCAAATAAAATGAAGTCTAAATCAGTAGCACAAATCAGCGGTCTTCCCGGTAAATTAGTCGGTTCAGTTCCACTCCGAACCAGCGGTACAGGAACCATTAAAATAGTTGGGGACACCTTGCAAGGAAATTTTACTTCATTTTTTGGCTTAGAAATCCAAGAAATTGTCATTCCGATTCAAAATGTCCAAGCAGTAGAAATTGGGGAAGGCTGTACTTGGTGGCTACTCGGACTCGGAATTTTGACCCTGGGGATCTTCTTTATTGGTATTATTTTTATTGTGTTGGCTTTTGTTGTCAAACAGCGTTATATAGTCATTTACACGAGGAGCAATAATTTAATTCTGTTTTGTACAAAAAGTGATAAAATTAACCAGTTTCGGGACGAAATAATAGAAGCTGGTCGTCCTAAACCTACCTATATTCCCCGACCTTCTCAGTCTCCACCCGCACCACCTTCTTTGCCAAAGCCATCAACGACGCTTAGCTAAGTTTACCAGGGCGATCGGTATTTGTGCGAAAGTGCGATCGAATGTAATGTTGTGCGATCGTTACTTTGATTTAGGAAAGCACAAAGCGCGGTTGGAACAAAAAAGTTAGGGACATACAGTTTAAGGAGTAAACATCAAATGCCACTAATTTTGGCAGAATTTTGTGGACGCTGGGGCTGTTCTTGGTGGGAGAACATTATCACCATCATCTTGGTTAGTCTGAAGGGTAAGGGTGCTGTACTATTGCTGGATTTCTTGCTGATACCAATATTTTTGGTTGTTCTAATATTGCTACTAGGCATGATACCAGCTTTTGAATTTATTGCTAGTTTTGGGAGAGACAAACAAGAACTCCAAAACCCAAACAATTCTCAGGAACAAGACCAAAGCATTTTATCAGCAGGAGCTAAGTTTGTCGGTCGTAGAGGAACTAAATATTTGGGTCGTAAATTGAGACAAGTAAACAAACATAAAGATGTGAACAATCTAGATTAGTCTCAGCAAAATAAACATAACAACAACCCAACTCGGTATCCTTTCTCTATTTTTTGTTTAATCTTATCAAAAAACGAAAGCCCTAATCTGGTATTCAGAAAAGAGCTTTGTTTTTTTTAAGAGAATCCCAGGCATCGAGCTATTTTCTCAGGCAGTGACCCGCCAAATATCTTCGCCACCGCAGCGTTTAACAACCGAGTTCGG